>DZBX01000008.1 GCA_022730075.1 Rhodanobacter sp.
CCCTGGAACCACGCCATGATGTCCGACGCCGCGCGTCTGGAAACCGGCATGATGTGACGCGCCGAGGCGCCCCGGCGTCACGCGCTTGCCACTGGATGCATCCGCGCTGGCATGGGTGCACGACACATCCCACCCCGTACGCAAGGACTGGCACCATGCAGTTCGCCCTGGGCAGCACCAATCAGGCCAAACGCCGCGCGGTGCGGCTGGCAACGGGTTGCGAACCGATCTGCGTGTCGGTGCCCTCGGGTGTCGCGAGCCAGCCGCTGAGCGCGGAGGAAACCGTGCGTGGCGCCATGGCGCGTGCGCGCGGCGCACTGGCGGCAGTGCCCGGCGCGGACATCGGTCTGGGCCTGGAGGGCGGCGTCGATTACGACGACCGGCTCACGCATCACTGGCATCTGGTGTCGGTGTGCGCGGCCTGGGATGGCCGTGCGCTATACGTGGCGCATGGCGTGCATATGCCTTTGCCGGACGGCGTCGGTGCGCGCTTGGCTGCAGGCGGCGTAGAGCTGTCGGAGGTCATGGACGCGCTGTTCGGTCGCGTCGGCAGCAACCACGACGAGGGCGCCTACGGCCTGCTCAGCGCGGGGCGCATCACGCGCGACGGGGTGTTTCGCGATGCGGTGATCGCCGCGTTGACGCCTTTTCAGAACGTTTTGTATCGCGCGCAGGCCGGGGACTGATCCCGGTGATGCTCGATCCTGCAGACACGGGACAGTTGCCGCACGCTGCCGGATTCCTCACTGTGCGGATGGTGTCCACAGGCCCGCAAGCCAGACCCTGGCGCGTGTGCTGTGGGCCAGCAGCAGCGACACGCCAGCAGCCACAAGCAAAACAGCGCCCAGCCAGGGGCCAGGACTGTCACGGGTGAGCCAGCGCAGCGCAGCCGACACCAGCAGGAACGCAAACGCCAGCGCCATATAGCCACTCGACACGCGGGCTGGCGTGCCGGACGTAGCCTGCAATCGGGAGCGTGGTGGCAGCAAGGCCAGCAAGCCGTACACGCAGACAGCCAAGGCAAACGCAGCAACTTGGGGCGCCTGTGCATTGAGCCCTTCGTGCCACAGCCACAGGCTGGACAAAGTCCAAGCCGCGAGTGGCGGGATGAGCAGCATCAGCAAGCCACCAACGGCCAGCGTCCAGATCGCGTGATCCGACGACTCATGCCGCAGCTTGCGCAGGCCCCACCACCAGAACGCAGCCGCGGCGCAGGCCGTGAGCGTCAGGATGATCTGGATCGGGGCATTGGGATTGGGGGTGGCCTGCATGAGCCGGTTCCGTGCGCGGGCGCGCATTGCGCGAAGGAGAATCTACGCCGCCAGTATGGCCGTCGCAAACGCGGGATACGCCCAGCCAGCGGTGCCGGCATGGTGGCGGCGGGCGCGTCGCGCACGCCGCCTGGCTGTGCAGCCAATGCGCGCGTGTCTATTCGGCGCGCAGCTCGCGGCCTTCTTCGCGGTGGTGCGCGGTGAGTTTTTCCTTGTGCTTGCGCAACTGCGCGACCAGCTTGTCCAGCAGCGTGTCGATCGAGGCGTACATGTCGCCATCGCTGGCCTCGGCGTGCAGGGTGCGGCCGGCGGCGGCCAGGGTGGCCTCGGCGCGCTGTTCAAGCTTTTCCACGGAAAGAACCACGGCGAGCGAGGTGACGTTGTCGAAGTATTTGTCGAGTTTTTTCAGGCGATTCTGCACATGGTCGCGCAGTGCCTGGGTGACTTCGATCTGATGGCCGCTGATCTGGATTTGCATGGTGCTCTCCGTTTGTCATCGTGGGCGCGCTGGTCGTCGTGGCGTCCAGCCCGCGCGCTTGGGCCGGGCGCAAGCCTGCAGTGAATGTTTGGGGACGCTCCTTGCCGATTCAACCGGCGCGTTGTCGCTCGGATGAGCTGGGAATGCGCAGCGCTTCGCGGTACTTGGCCACGGTACGCCGCGCCACCTGAATGCCGCGTTGGTTGAGCTCGGTGGTCAGCGCCTGATCGGACAGCGGCCGCCGCGGGCTTTCCGCGTCCACCAGTTTGCGGATCAGCGCCTGCACGGCAGTGGCCGAGGCCGCGCCGCCATCGTCGGTGGACACGCCGCTGGAAAAGAAATACTTGAACTCGAAGGTGCCGCGTGGGGTGCGCAGGTACTTGCGCGTGGTCACGCGCGAGATGGTCGATTCATGCATGCCGACTTCCTCGGCGATCTCGCGCAGCACCAGCGGGCGCATGGCCTCCGGGCCGAAGTCGAGGAACGCGTTCTGCTGCCGCACGATGGCCTCGGCCACGCGCAGCAGGGTATCGGCGCGCGCCTGCAGGCTCTTGATCAGCCAGCGCGCTTCCTGCAACTGGCCCTTGAGGTAGGCCGCGTCTTCGCGCCGCGCACGCGCGATCAGGCCGCAATAGTGGCGATTGAGGCCAAGCTTGGGCTGGTTGCCCGCGGCCAGGCGCACCTGCCAGCGGCCGTGCTCGCGCAGCACGTAGGCATCGGGCGCGACGTATTCCACCGGTGCCGCGCCCAGCGCCGCGCCGGGGCGCGGATCCAGCGTGCGAATCAGCGCCGCGGCTTCGGCCACGGCTTCCGGCGGCGCCTGCAGGCTGCGCGCGATGCGCGCGAAATCGCGCTTCGCCAGGGGTTCCAGATGCTCGGCGATCATCGCCTGCGCCAGATGCAGGTGCTCGGTGTCCGCCGCCATGCCGCGCAGTTGCGCGGTCAGGCAATCGCGCAGGTCGAGACTGGCCACACCCGCCGGATCGAGTTGTTGCAGGCGGTGACGCACGGCTTCGATCTCGTCCAGGCCCACGCTGGGTTCGCGCAAGGCGGCCTGCACGGAGGCAAGGCCCTCGCGCAGATAGCCGTCTTCGTCCACGGCGTCGATCACTGCCAGGGCGATGGCATGGTCGCGCGGCGACAGGTTGAGCAGGTTGACCTGGTGCAGCAGGTGTTCATGCAGGCTCACCGGCGCGGCGTCCTGCGCCTCGAAACCGTCGTCGTCGTCATGGCCGGCGCCGTTGCCGTAGGACGTGGCGCCGAATTCCTCGCCGTCCCAGGCCTCGCTGCCGCGTTCGTCGCTGCGTTCGTCGGCGGCGCGGTCATCCTGGCTTGCGCCGTCATTGCGCGTTTCGCCGAATTCGACCGCGTCGCCGGCGTCGGCGGTAGGGGCGGCGACCTCGGTTGCCGTGCCGTCGTCGGTTTGCAGCTCGGATTCGTCCGCGCCCTCGCCGTCGAGCTCGAGCAGCGGATTGGATTCGGCCAGCTCGCGCAGCTCGGTTTCCAGCTCCAGCCGCGAAAGCTGCAGCAGGCGGATCGCCTGTTGCAGTTGCGGCGTGAGGGTGAGCTGCTGGTTGAGCCGCAGCTGCAGGCCTGGCTTCATGCTTGCCTTCTGCGTGTGAATGATCCCGATTGCATCCTAGCGCCCACGGCGCACGCCAGCCAGCGGCGCGCGCGCGGCATGATGTGACGGATTTGCGCAATGGCGCGGATGCCGGTCTTGTGGGCATTGGCTGCGGCGGGTCCGCCCCGCCGCGCGCCGATCAGAGCTTGAATTCGTTGCCCAGATAGACCTGGCGCACCTGCTCGTCGGCGAGCAGGTGCTGCGGTGATCCCCGTGCGAGCACGCTGCCCTCGTTGAGGATGTAGGCGTGGTCGCAGATGCCCAGGGTTTCACGCACGTTGTGGTCGGTGATCAGCACGCCGATGCCACGCTCCTTCAAATGACGCACGATGCGCTGGATTTCGCCGACCGAAATCGGATCGACGCCGGCGAAGGGTTCGTCCAGCAGCATGTAGCGCGGTTGCGCGGCCAGCGCGCGCGCGATCTCCACGCGCCGGCGCTCGCCGCCGGACAGGCTCTGGCCCTGTTGCCCGGCCAGGTGCGCGATCTTGAGTTCATCGAGCAGCGCTTCGAGCATCTGTTCGCGCTGCGCGCGATTCATGTTGTCGCGCAGTTCGAGCACGGCGAGGATGTTCTCGGCCACGTTCAGGCGCCGGAACACCGACGGCTCCTGCGGCAGATAGCCGATACCGAGGCGCGCGCGCGCGTGCATGGGCAGGCCGGTGATGTCGCGCTGATCGAGACGGATCGCGCCCGCGTCGGCCTGCACCAGTCCGACGATCATGTAGAAGCACGTGGTCTTGCCGGCACCGTTGGGGCCGAGCAGCCCGACCACCTTGCCCTGCTGCAGCTCGAAATCGAATTCACGCACCACGGCGCGGCTGCGGAAACGTTTTTGCAAACCTTGCGCGCTGAGCATCAGGGCTGGCCGCCGCTGCCGGCATGCGCGGGTTGCGCGGCCGCCGGCGCGACCGTGGCGGGCCGCGCCGGCGTTGGCGTGGCGCTGCGCGCGTGCGGCAGGAAGATCAGATGCACCTGGCCGCCGCCACCGCCTTCGCCCTGCATCGCGCCGGTACCCGTGTTGTATACCAGCTTGGCGCCGCTGTAGCTGCCGCGGCCGGGCTGATCAACGTGCGCGGCGCCGATCAGGATCGCGGTTTCGGTGGCCGGAGAGTAATCGATGGTGGCCGCCGTGGAGTGCATCTCGCCGCCGCCGTCGAGCTGCTGCGAGAGTCGCGCCGGGCTTCCCTCCAGTACCACGCGCGTGACCTTGTTGCTGGCGTCGGTATACACGGTGCCCTTGGCCGCAGCGCCGTGCAGCGAGCCCTGCTGCAGCGTGACATCGCCGTACAGCTTGGTGATGTGCTGGTCCTGTGCCGCCACGAAGCGTTGCGCATTCACCCGCAACGGCTGCTGACGATCCGATTTCAGCGCCTGCGCCGTCGGCGCGAGCAACAGCGCGAGCAGGGCCAGTGCAGGCAGCAGCGCGCGCCGGTCAGGGCGCGGGGTGCGTCGCGGGCAGGAAGGTGCCATGCACGTCATCGAGCAGCTCCAGGGTACGGGTGGCGGTATTGGCGCGGAAGCCGATGCCCACGAGTGTAGCGTTGGGCTGCTGAATTTCCGTGCGCGCGGCGCTGGCCAGACGATGCTCGCGCGGCCAGGCGACGATGTCGTGGCTGATGATGGTGCTGGGTGGGCCGCCGTCGACGCCCGGTTGCAGCATGTGCACATCGCCCAGCAGCTTGAGCTCGGTGCCTTGCGCGTTGACCCAGCCGAAGCGCGAATGTCCTTGCCAGGCGGGGCCGTTGTTTTGCGGCAGGACAAAGCGCGGCGCGTTGATGTACAGCGCGTCGTCGCCATTGCGGCGGTCGAGCTGTGGTGCGCGCAGAAACAGCGCCGGACGGCCGTCGTCACCGAGCGCGGTGAGGTGGAAGTCGTACAGGGTGTAGGACGAGCGTGGTGGCCCCGCAAACGTGCTGGGCGGCGGCGGCGGGGTCAGCCACCACAGTGCCAGTTGGGTCAGCGCCGCCGCCATGCCCAGCACGAACAATGCCAGCAGCATGCGCCGGCTCATTGCCAGCGCGCCTGTTCCGCCGCGGCCAGATCCTGCGCGCGCAACAGCAGGTCGCACACCTCGCGCACTGCGCCAGCGCCGCCGTGTCGCTGCGTTTGCCAGTGCGCCGCAGCCGCGACCCATGGATGCGCGTCGGCCACCGCAATCGCCAGTCCGGCGCTGCGCATCGCGGCGATGTCGGGCAGGTCGTCGCCAACCATGGCGCAGGCGCTCAGCGGCAGGCCCAGTGCGTTGGCGATCTCGCCCAGGCAGGCGCGCTTGTCCTCGCGTCCCTGATACAGATGCACGATGCCCAGCTCGCGCGCGCGCAAGGCCAGCGCGTGGCTGACGCGCGCGGTGATGATGGCGACCGCGATGCCGTGGCGCTGGACCAGCTTGATCCCCAGCCCGTCGCGCACGTGAAACACCTTCAGCTCGCGTCCGTCCTCGGCATACCAGAGACGGCCATCGGTGAGCGTGCCGTCCACGTCCAGCGCCAGCAGGCGGATGGCGCGCGCGCGCTGCAGCACCGCTGCGGGAATCTCGCCCTGCATCTCAGACCACCTTGGCGCGCAGCAGATCGAGAAACGTCACGGCACCGACGAGGCGTTCATCGTCGACCACCAGCAGGCCCTGGATCTTGTGCGTTTCCATCATTTGCGCGGCCTCGCCTGCAAGGCGCTGCGGCGCGATGGTGCGCGGCGAGCGCGTCATCAGTTGCGCCAGCGGCGTGCTGCGCAGGTCCACGTCGCGATTGTCCAGTGCGCGGCGCAGGTCGCCATCGGTGAACACGCCCAGCAGGTGCCGCTGTTCATCGATGACGGCGGTCATGCCCAGACCCTTGCGGCTCATCTCGGCCAGTGCCTCGTTGAGGCTGGCTGCGGCGCGCACCGCCGGCACCGCGGCATCGCGGTGCATGACATCCTCGATGCGCAGCAGCAGGCGCCTGCCCAGGCTGCCGGCCGGATGCGAATGGGCGAAATCCTCGGCGGTGAAGCCGCGCGCCTCGAGCAGCGCGATCGCCAGCGCGTCGCCCAGTGCCAGCGCCGCCGTGGTGCTGGCGGTGGGCGCCAGACCCAGCGGGCAGGCCTCGGCCGGGACGCTGGCATCCATGTGCACCGTGGCTTGCCGCGCAAGCGTCGAATGCGGCTTGCCGGTCATCGCCAGCAGCGGGATGCCCTGGCGTTGCAACAGCGGCATGATGGTGAGCAGTTCCTCGGTTTCGCCCGAATAAGACAGGGCCAGCACCACGTCGCTGGCGGTGATCATGCCGAGGTCGCCGTGGCTGGCCTCGCCCGGGTGCACGAAGAACGCCGGTGTGCCGGTGGATGCGAGGGTCGCGGCGATCTTGCGCGCGACATGGCCGGATTTGCCCATGCCGCTGAGCACCACGCGCCCGCGCGCGCCGAGAATGATGCGACAGGCGGCGGCAAAGGCAGCATCGACACGCGGCGCCAGGGCGTGCAGCGCGCCCGCCTCGGTGAGGATCACGCGCCGCGCGCTGGCGATCAGCGCGGCGTCATCGGTTGCATGGGCGTGCGGTTTCGCAGACACGTTTGGGTCCGTGTGGGGGTGCGGCGGTATCGGGCGCGGGCGCGATCCGCTACCATGAACAGCTTGCATTCTAACCATTCGCGCGCGCGCGGCCGCGCTCGACGCTTACTTCTTCCTGGCCCATGCATCCCGAGCAGATTCAGACCTTGATCGAACGTGGACTGCCTGGCGCGCGTGCCGCGGTCAGCGGTGCGGATGGCGTGCATTTCGAGGCGCGCGTGATCTGCGCCGCATTTGCCGGCAAACTGCCGTTGGCGCGTCACCGCATGGTCTACGCCACGCTGGGCGAGTTGATGGGCGGCGCCATCCATGCACTGAGTCTGCAGACACTCACCCCCGAGGAGGCCGCGCGTGCTTGAGCGACACGCATGCGCACGCGCAGCGGGAACGCGCACCATCGCCAGTCTGGAGCATTGGGAATCATGGCCAAAATCGTGATCAGCGGGGGTTCGCCCCTGCACGGTGAGGTCCGCGTATCCGGCGCCAAGAACGCGGTGCTGCCGATCCTTGCCGCGACGCTGCTGGCCGACGGCCCGGTGGTGATCGGCAACGTGCCGCACCTGCACGACGTCACCACCACCATGGAACTGCTCGGTCAGATGGGCGTGCAACTGGTGGTGGACGAGCGCATGCGCATCCACGCCGACCCACGTGGCGCGACCAATCTTTATGCGCCCTACGACCTGGTCAAGACCATGCGCGCCTCGATCCTGGTGCTGGGACCGCTGGTGGCGCGCTTCGGCCAGGCCGAGGTTTCGCTGCCGGGCGGCTGCGCCATCGGCTCGCGTCCGGTCGATCAGCACCTGCGTGGCCTCGAGGCGCTGGGCGCCGAGGTCACCGTCGAGAACGGCTACATCAAGGCGCGCGCCAAGCGCCTGCGCGGTGCGCGCATCGCCATGGACGTGGTCACCGTGACCGGCACCGAGAACATCATGATGGCGGCCGTGCTGGCGCAAGGCACCACGATCATCGACAACGCCGCGCAGGAGCCCGAGGTGGTCGATCTCGCGCATTGCCTCAACGCCATGGGCGCACGCATCGAGGGGGCGGGCACCTCGACGCTGGTGATCGAAGGCGTCGAGCGCCTGCACGGCGCCGAGTACGACGTGTTGCCGGATCGCATCGAGACCGGCACGTTTCTGGTGGCCGGCGCGATCAGCGGCGGCAAAGTGCTGACCAAGCGCGCGCGCCCGAACACGCTGGACGCGGTGCTGGCCAAGCTCGAGGACGCCGGCGCCGACATCAGCACTGGCGCGGACTGGATCAGCCTCGACATGCACGGCCAGCGCCCGCGCGCGGTCAATATCACCACCGCGCCGTATCCGGCGTTTCCCACCGACATGCAGGCGCAGTTCACCGCGCTCAATTGCGTGGCCGAGGGCGTCGGCGTGATCACCGAGACGGTGTTCGAGAACCGCTTCATGCACGTGCAGGAATTGCAGCGCCTCGGCGCCGACATCCGCATGGAAGGCAACGCGGTCGTCATCCAGGGCGTGCCCAGCATGAGTGGCGCACCGGTGATGGCGACCGATTTGCGCGCATCGGCCTCGCTGGTACTGGCCGGACTGGTGGCGCACGGCGACACCACGGTTGATCGCATTTATCACATCGATCGCGGCTACGAGTGCATCGAGGAAAAGCTCGCCGGGCTTGGCGCGCATATCCGCCGCCTGCCGGGCTGACCGCTCCATCGCGCCGCACACGCCGCACTAGCGCGGTGCGCGCTCCAGTTCCAGCAAATACACCGTGCCCTTGCCGTCGCGCTGTTCCATGCGCACCGGCGCCAGCATCGGCGGGGCAAACCAGGCGCGCAAGCCGTTGTCGGCATCGCTGCGCTGCACGGCATAAGCCTGGTAATCGCCGGCGGGCACGTGCAGCGCAACCGGCATGGTGGCGATCGCGTAGTGCTGTTGCGAAACATGATCGGCCATGGCGACCGGCACCACCACCGTGCCGCGCGCGCCGGCAGCCACGTGCAGTGCCAGCACCAGCACCGCCAGATTGCGATCGACCGTGCCGGGCACGGCGGCGTAGTGTTGCTGCGCGTGCCCGTCGCGCATGGTGATCCGGTCGCCGGGCCAATCGAACGCCGTGCTGCGCGTGATCGACTTGAACGCGCTCTGCATGTGGTAGCGATAGCCCAGATCCTGCACGGCGTCATCGTGCCAGCGGAAGCGCGAGGACTCGCTGACATCCAGCCCGAGCAGCGCGGCCAGCCCGGCGCTGCCGCGCGTGACATTGCTGAACACATACTCGCCGTTGCGCGCGTTGCTCAGGCTGAGCGTGGCCTGGCCGATGGCGTCGCCATCGCGCAGAACGCGGTACTGCGCGCTGAAGGGGGTGGGCGCGGCGGCCTGTGCGGCGACCGCCCATGGCGGCAGGACGAGCGCCAGCAGCAGCGACAGCAGTTGGAGGGGCGAGGTTTTCGGCAGATGCATGGCGGTTCGTCCTGCAAAGTGGGTCGAGCTTGCCGCGCGTTGGCTGAATCCGCGCTCAAGCAAGGCTGGCATCGTCCTGCAGTTGCAGGGGTGCATGCAGGATCTGGCCGCCGCACAGGATCGCCGCACCCTGCATGCGGCAACGACCACTGGCCACGGCGGCCACGGCGGCCACCAATAGCTGGTGCTCGAGCGGCAACAGGCGCGCGGCGAGGTCGGCCGGGGTGTCGCCGGGCAGTACCGGGATGCGCGCCTGCGCCAGCACTGGACCGCCATCGAGCTCGGCGGTGACGAAGTGCACGCTGGCGCCATGTTCGGCATCGCCGGCGGCGAGCACGCGCCGATGCGTGTCCAGGCCCGCGTATTTGGGCAGCAGCGAGGGGTGGATGTTGAGCATGCGCCCCAGCCACGGTGCGACGGCGGTGGCATCGAGGCGACGCATGAAGCCGGCCAGCACGACGAGATCGGGTTGCGCGGCGGCCACCGCGGCCATGAAAGCGCGATCCCAACTGGCGCGGTCACCGCTGCCGCGGCTGTCGCTGGCATGGGTGGCGATGCCCATGGCGCGCGCGCGCGCCAGCACCGGTGCGTCCCCGCGGTTGCTGGCGAGCAGCGTGATTTCAGCGTGCAAGCGACCGGCCGCGATCGCCGCGTGCAGCGCATCGAAATTGCTGCCGCGACCGGACGCCAGTACCGCGAGACGCGGCATGCGCGACGCATCATTCACCGGCGCGCGATATGCACGCGCGGCTGCCCGGCGCGCGCCGGCACCACGCTGCCGATGGTCCAGTGCGCCAGGCCGGCGCGCGTCAGCCAGGCGCTGCTGGCGGCGACCTGCTCCGCAGCCACCAGCACCACGAAACCGATGCCGCAATTGAAGGTGCGCCACAGCTCGGCATCGCTGAGCTGTCCGGTTTCGGCCAGCCATGCGAACAATGGCGGCAGCGGCCAAGCACTGGCGTCGATGTCCAGCGCCAGCGTCGCGGGCACCACGCGGATGATGTTTTCGGTAAGGCCACCGCCGGTGATGTGCGCCATGGCGTGTGGCGGCAGTTCGGCCAGCAGTTGCAGCATGGGCTTGACGTAAATCGTGGTGGGCGCCAGCAATGCTTCGGCCAGCGTGCTGCCGCCGAGATCCAGATCCCAGGGTTTGCCGGCGCGTTCGAGAATGCGCCGGATCAGCGAGAAGCCGTTGGCGTGCGCGCCGCTGGAAGCGATGCCGAGCAACATGTCGCCGGCCTGCACCCGCTTGCCGTCGAGCAGCGCGCTCTTTTCCACCGCGCCGACGCAAAATCCGGCGAGGTCGTACTCGCCGGCCGCGTACATGTCCGGCATCTCCGCGGTTTCACCACCGACCAGCGCGCAGCCAGCCAGTACGCAGCCGCGCGCGATACCGGCGATGACGCGCTCGGCCACATCCACATCGAGCTTGCCGGTGGCGAAGTAATCCAGAAAAAACAGCGGTTCAGCGCCCTGCACCAGCACGTCGTTCACGCACATGGCCACCAGATCGATGCCGATGCCGTCGTGGCGGCCGAGCTCCTGCGCCAGCTTCAGCTTGGTGCCGACGCCATCGGTGCCGGACACCAGCACCGGCTCGCGATAGCGGCCGCCGAGCTCGAACAGCGCGCCGAACCCGCCCAGTCCGCCCATGACCCCGGCACGCAGCGTGCGCGCAACGTGCGGCTTGATGCGCTCGACCAGCGCCGCACCGGCGTCGATGTCCACGCCAGCGGCACGGTAAGTGAGGCGATCGGGCTCGGAGCTCATGGTCGTCATGGGGCGCGGGCAGCGGAAAAGTCAGCGCAGCATGATAGCAGCGGCTTAACGCGCGCTCGCGTCGCGCATTGGACGTCGCCGCGGCGATTGGGCAGACTGCCGGGGCTTTGTCCGCCGTATATGGAGGCGCCATGCGCGCAATTGGCTTGACTGTGCTGCTGTTGCTCTGCGCCACCTGTGGTGGCGTGGCGCGTGCGTCCGCTGCGCCGTATCACGCCACCGTGCCCGTGGCCGACACCACCAGCGTGGCGCGCAATCAGGCCATCGTGCAGGCCGCGGCCGCAGTGATGGTGCGGCTCAGCGGCAACCCGCAGGTCATGACGCTGCCGGGCGTGGCCACGGCGCTGAGCAGCGCGCCGTCGCTGGTCAATGATTACCGCTACACGCAAGGCCCGGCAGGCGCGTTGATGCTGGAGGTAGGCTTCGATCCGCAGGCCTTGCTGGGCCTGGCGCGACAACTGGTGCTGCCGATCTGGCCGGCACCGCGCCCGCCGGTGCTGGCCGAGATCCGTTTCAACGGACAGCCGCTGGATGCGGCCACGGCCGCGCCCCTGCTGGCCGCGGGTGCCGCGCGTGGTATCGATTTCGTGTTGCCGCAGGCGGGCGCGCCGGCGGCCACGGCGCTGCGGGCTGCCGATCCGACGGCCCTCGATGCGCTGGCGCGTCAGTACCGAACCGGCCTCGCGCTGATCGGCAACATCACCCCCGGCGGCGGCAGTTGGACCCTGGTCATGGGCGCCGCCAGCAAAACCTGGCAGGCACCGCCCGGCAGCATGGCCGATATGTTGGCCGCGGCTGGCAATGCCTCCGCCGATCGTTTGCTGGCGCGCTTCGCGGCCGCACCCGGCGCGGCATCCGGCGTACCCGAACACCTGTGGGTGGGCCACCTGCGCAGCGCCGAGGATTATGCCGCGTTGATGGCGCTGCTGCGCCGCGATCCACGCATCCGCGCGGCGCTGCCGATGCAGGCCTCCGGCAACAGCCTGATGCTGACGTTGCGCCTGGATGCGCCGCTGACCACGGTCGCCGCTGACCTGGCGGCTAGCGGGCACCTGGTCAATGCGGCGGTGCAACCCGGCGCCGATGTGACCCTGGACTGGGTGCGCTGAGGCCCCCATGCAGCGCGTTGTCGCCTCGCCGCCAGACGCCGCCACGCGCTGGCGCCACCTGCCCAACCTGCTGAGCGCGCTGCGCCTGCTGTTGGCGCTGCCGGTGGCACTGGCAATCGGCTACCGTGACTATCCGACTGCACTCGTACTTGCGGCGTTGGCGGCGCTGTCCGATGCGCTGGACGGATTCCTGGCGCGGCGCTTTCGCTGGCAAAGCCGGCTCGGCGCGACGCTGGACCCGCTGGCCGACAAACTGCTGCTGGTCGGCTGCTTCATCGCGCTGACCTATGTCGGCGCGGTGCCGCTGGAGTTGACCCTGCTGGTGCTGGCACGCGACGTGGTGATCGTCGCCGGTGCGCTGGCCTGGCGCGTGCTGCTGGGACCGCTGACTGCGCGTCCGAGCCTGCTGTCCAAGCTCAACACGCTGGCGCAGATCGGCTTCGTGCTGGCGGTGCTGCTGACCCTGGTGTGGTCGCAGGCAATGCCGCCGCCGTTGCGCGGCCCGGCGTGGGCGGTGGGCGCGCTGACCGTGGCCAGTGGTATCGACTATGTGCTGCGCTGGGGCGTGCGTGCGCGCCGCGCGTGGCGTAAGCGGGAGCAACGTTGATGGGTCCGCAAGGTCAGTACCGGTTGCAGCTGGCCATGCTGGCCGCGGTCATCGGCTTCGTGCTGTGGCTTCTGGCGCCGGTGCTGACGCCGTTCGTGCTGGCTGCGCTGCTGGCCTACATCGCCGATCCGCTGGCCGATCGCCTGCAGCGCCACATGTCGCGCACGCTGGCGGTGACCGTGGTGTTTATCTTGTTCAGTCTCGCGCTACTGCTGCTGCTGGCATTGCTGGTGCCGCTGCTCGAGCATCAGGCGGCCCGCGCCGTGGCGGCGATGCCTGCGGCGCTGGCGTGGTTCCGTGCAACGGCCGCGCCGTGGCTGGCGCAGCACCTGCATCTGCCGCCGGAGTTGTTCGATCCGCAGCATGTCATCAACCTGCTGCAACAGCACTGGCAGCAGGCGGGTGGCATCGCCGCCGCGTTGCTCGGGCATGTCACGCGCTCGGGGCTGGCGTTGCTCGAATGGGCCACCAATCTGGTGCTGGTGCCGGTGGTGTTTTTCTATCTGCTGCGCGACTGGGACGCGCTGGTGGCGCGCGTGCGTGAACTGCTGCCGCGCCACATCGAACCCACGTTCACGCGTCTGGCGCGCGAATCCGATGCCGTGCTGGGCGCGTTCTTCAAGGGCCAGCTGCTGGTGATGCTGGGCCTCGGCATCTACTACGCCCTGGGCCTGAGCCTGATCGCGCGATTGGGCCTGGGACCGATGATCGGCCTGCTCGCCGGACTGGTCAGTTTCGTGCCGTATCTGGGCTTCATCACCGGCCTGATCGCGGCGTTGATCGCGGTGCTGGCGCAGTACGGTGGCGATTGGCTGCACATCGTCCTGGTGCTGGGGGTGTTCGCCGTCGGCCAAGTGCTGGAAAGTTACGTGCTGGTGCCGCGCCTGGTCGGCAACAGGATCGGCCTGCACCCGGTCGCGGTGATTTTCGCGGTGCTGGCCGGCGCCCAGTTGTTCGGCTTCTTCGGGATACTGATGGCGTTGCCGGTGGCGGCGGTGGCGGTGGTGCTGCTGAATTACGCCCACGAACGCTACGTGGCCAGCGCGCTGTATACACGGGAGGAGGAGGCCACGCCTCGTGCAGACAGCGAATCCGCACCGGAGATGGGTGCGCCCACTGCGGACAAATCCGAAGTCGACATGCATGAACCCGACTGAGGCACGGCAATTGCCGCTGGCGCTGCGCTGGCCGCCGCGCCAGCGTTTCGAGCATTTCCGCAGCGCGCCTGGCAACGCACCCGCGCTGGCCGCGGTGCAGGCGCTGGCGCTCGGCACGCAGGCGCCGTGGGTATTGCTCAGCGGTCCTTCCGGCAGCGGCAAGACGCATCTGCTGGTCGCCGCCTGTCAGGCCGCGCAAGCGGCTGGTCGCCGTGCGCAATATCTGGACGCCGCGCGCCTGCGCGCTGATGCCGGCGCGCTGCGCGCGCTCGGCGGCGCCGAACTGTTGGCGCTGGACGATGTGCAGGCGCTGGCCGGCCACGCCGAGGCCGAGCACGCCCTGTTCGACCTGTACAACCATCTGCGCGCGGAACGCTCCAGCCTGTTGCTGGCCAGCGCACAGCCACTGCCGGCGTTGATGCTGGGCCTGCCGGATCTGCGTTCGCGCCTGGGTGCCTGCGTGCAGGCAGCGCTGAGCGCGCTGGACGAGCCGGCGCGCCGTGCGCTGGTGCAGGAATGGGCCGCCGCGCGCGGTATCGACCTGGAACCGGTCGTGCTCGACTGGCTGTTCGCACGCGCGGCGCGCGATCTGCGCAGCCTGCACGAGTTGTTCGAACGCATCGACCGCGCCGCGCTGGCCGGACGCCGGCGCATCACCATCCCGTTTCTGCGCGGCTTGCTGGCCGGGCGCGATTGATGGCGCCTTGACTACAGCCAGCGCGCGCGCTTGAGCATCAGATAGAGACCGCCGCACAGGATCAGGGTGAACACGATCAGTGCCGGGTAGGCCCAGGGCTGGTCCAGCTCGGGCATGTGGCGGAAGTTCATGCCGAACCAGCCGGTGAGCAGGGTCGGCACGGCCAGCAGTGCGGCCCAGCCGGCAAGGCGCTTGACGACCTCGTTCTGGTTGAGTGTGACCAGCGAGACCGACACGTTCATCGCCGCGCCGAGCATTTCACGCATCGCGCCAACCGCGTCGTTGATGCGGTTGGCGTGGTCGTTGACGTCGCGGAAGTAGGGGCGCACGGTTTCCGGGATGAACGCCGGGTGCAAGCGTTCGAGCTGGGCCAGCACGTCCTGCAGCGGCGCCACCGCCAGGCGCAGGCGCGTCAGTTCGCGTTGCATGCCGTACAGGCGCTTGAGCGTACCGCGCTGCCACTGCCTGGCGAAGATCGCGCTCTCCAGATCCTCCAGTTCGGCCTGGTAGGTTTCCAGGATCGGCATGTAGCCATCGACGATGGCATCCAGCACCGCGTACAGCGCGTAACCCGGTCCTTGCGCCAGCAGCGCGGGGTTCTGTTCGGCGGCGCGGCGCACTGGCGCATAGCTGGGCGAGCTGCCGTGGCGCACGCTGAGGATGTAATGGGCGCCGAGAAACACGTGCGTCTCGCCGAAGCTGACGCGCGCGCCATCGCGTGCCGCGGTGCGCGCCACCACGAACAGGCTGTCGCCGTAGGGCTCGATCTTGGGCCGCTGGTGCGCGTTGCGCGCATCCTCCACGGCCAGTGGGTGCAGCGAGAATTCTTCCTGCATGCGTGCCAGCAGCGCGTCATCCGGCTCGTACAGGCCGACCCAGACGAAACGCCCGGCTTCGCGCAGCGTGTCGCTGATCGCGTCCAGTTCGATGTCGCCCAGGCGCTGGCCATCGTGCTGGTACGCGACGCAGGCAATCAAGCCAGGCGTGGCGCCGGCTGGGCCTGCAGGCGGATGTTGCGTGGTTGCGCGACTGGACATGCCGCGATTGTGGCCGAGTTGCTTTGCGCGTGCTCAGCGCGCCGCGCGCGTCCGCCACAGCGCCCACGCCAGCGCCAGATTCAACGGCAGCGCGAACAGGATCCAGTGCAGGTTGGCCTGCACGAACCAGGGCGTGAGCTTGGCCAGCAAGCCGCATACGCTGAGCGCGGCCAGCACCAGCGCAAGGACCCGCGTCCAGTGGCGCGCCACGCGGCGCGTGCCCGAGCCACGCAGCAGCGGCCAGATCAGCAACAACAGCATGGGATCGAACTGCAGCAGATTCTCGTTGGCCCAGGCGGCGCGATGCGAGGTCAGCGTCCACAGCGCCAGCATGATCAGCCCGGTCAAGCCGCCAAGCAGCGCATACAGGCCAGCCGCCGCCGCGCCCAGCCGGCGTGACATGGCGCCGGCGCGCGCGCGCGCGCCCCACAGCAGCAGGGTCGCCCAGCCCAGTCCGATCGCCAGCAGCGGCCAGCGCAATGCCGGCGGCAGCGCCGGGGGCGGCGCCACATCGCCGGCGTAGATCAGGCGCGAGGACACGACCAGTGGCTGCGTGCCGCCGTGTCCGCTGGGCACGCGCACATGCCGCACCAGGTCGGAAAGCGTGACCGGCAGGAAGCTGTCCTGCCATTGCGTCAGCGGCCGGTCGGCGCGCGGGCCGAGGGCCAGATCGACCAGCAGCATCAGCGGCAGGTCGTGCGCCAGCATGCGTTCGGACTGGCTGCGGAAGGTGCGCGCGCCGGCTGATTGTTGCGTCTGCGCCTGGATCGCGCCGCCCAGCGCGCGGTTGAGCGCATCGCGCACGCGCGTGGCGCAGTTGTCATAGAAGTAGTCGTAGCGGTAACGACGGTTCTGCGGCTGATCGTTCCACAGCAGGAAATCGCGCAGCGCCGAGGCCTGCGCGGGGGTGAAAGCGAGCTTTTCGATGCGCACCGCGCGTCCGGCGCCGATGTAACTGGCGATCTCGGGGCCGGCGTATTCGGCGTCCATGCTGTACAGCATGTGGCCGCGGATGAACTTGAGGAAGAAATCGTGGACGTCGAAGTCGAACACGCCGTAGTTGAAGCTGACCGCCTCGCCGCTGCGCGTGTCGCGCAGGATGATGGCGACGTGGCCGAATCGTTCCCAGTACACGCGCCCGGGGCCGTACGTGACCAGCTCGACCCGCAGGTCACGCCCCGGCGCGTGGCCGATGCCGGCGTGCGCAAGCGGCGCCAGCACGAGCAGCAGCACCAGCATGAGCAGACGCCGCACTGGGGTCATGCCGGGCGCGTCACGCGTACCTGCAACACGCGTCGGTCGTCCGCTGCGGTGATGCGGAAGGCGTGACCATCGAGCACGGTTTCCTCGTCGCGCTCCGGCAGGTGACCAATGGCATCGGTGACCAGACCGCCGACGGTATCGAAATCCTCATCGGAAAACTGCGTGTCGAAGTGCTCGTTGAAATCTTCGATCGGCGTCAGTGCGTCGACCAGGAAACTGCCGTCTGCTTGTGACTGGATCTGCGGCGCTTCCTCGTCATCGTGCTCGTCATCGATCTCGCCGACGATTTCCTCGAGCACATCCTCGATGGTGATCAGTCCGGCCACGCCGCCGTATTCATCGACCACCACGGCCATGTGGTTGCGGGTCAGGCGAAACTCGCCCAGCAGCACGTTGAGGTGCATCGATTCAGGGATCAGCGCCGCCGGGCGCAGCAGGCTGGCCAGCGCGAAATCGACGCTGCGATCGTGAAAGCGCAGCAGATCCTTGGCCAACAGCACGCCGAGGATCTCGTCCTTGTCCTCGCCGTGCACCGGGAAGCGCGAATGCCCGGTTTCGGTGACCGTGGCCAGGATCTGCGCGAAGCTCGCGTCGGCCGGGATCATCACCATCTGCGCACGCGGCACCATGGCGTCGGCGACGCGCAGACCGCTGACTTCCAGCGCGCCTTCGACCATGGCGAGGGTGTCGCGCGTGATCAAGCCGTTGTTGGCGGCGAGGCGGAGTTCTTCGAGCAGGTCGGCCTGGTTGCGCGGCTCGCCTGCGAGCATCTGGCCCAGGCGACCCCAGAATGAGCGTCGCGCCGGACCGCTGGTACTCGGACCTTCGTTCATTGCCTGTATGCACCACGCCCGTGTCGGGCAGGACGCAAAATCATAGCGGAAAACCGCATGACTGCGATGACCGCCGCGCCCGCGCTCAGCGCGGACGGTATGGGTCCTCGATGTCCAGGGTGGCCAGCGCGGCGATTTCGAGCGCTTCCATGCGTGCCGCGTCATCGCGCCTGACGTGATCGTAACCGAGCAGATGCAGCACGCCGTGGACGCTCATGTGCGCGCAATGTGCGGCCAGGGGCTTGCCCTGCGCGCGTGCCTCGCGTGCCAGCACCGGCGCGCACAGCACCAGATCGCCCAGCAACGGCAGGTTCACGTGCGCCGGCAGTTCGGCCGCAAACGACAGCACGTTGGTGGCGTAATCGCGGCCGCGATAGCGCCGGTTCAACGCGCGACCCTCGTGCGTGCCGACCAGACGCAGCGACAGCTCGGCCGGCGCGCGATATGCCGCGATGCTCAGTGCTGCCGCGACCCAGCGCCGGAACGATGGCGCCGCCGGCAGGCCGCGGCGCGACACGGCATAGTTCAGGTGCAGGCGCAAGGCCGGCGCGTTGCCTTCCGTGCCGGCTGTCCGGCGTCGGGGGGCGCCATGACGCGGCGTCGGGCGCGAACCGCGCATGTCCATTTCCATCGCGAATCAGTCCACGGCGCGGCGTGTCTTGTGGATCGCGGTGCCCGGATCACTTGCCCCGGCCGCCGCGGCCTCGGCGTCCTCCGCTGCTTCGTAGGCGCGCACGATGCGCGCCACCACCGGATGACGCACCACATCGCGAGCGCTGAAGAACGTGAAGCTGACGCCTTCGACATCGCGCAGCATCTCGACCACGTGGCGCAACCCGGAGCGCACGCTGCGCGGCAGGTCGACCTGGGTGACATCGCCGGTGACCACGGCCAGCGAGCCGAAACCGATGCGCGTGAGGAACATCTTCATCTGTTCGACCGTGGTGTTCTGCGCCTCGTCGAGAATCACGCAGGAGTCGTTGAGCGTGCGCCCGCGCATGTAGGCCAGCGGCGCGACCTCGATGACATTGCGCTCGATCAGCTTGGCCACTTTCTCGAAACCCAGCATTTCGTATAGCGCGTCGTACAGCGGTCGCAGATACGGATCGACTTTCTGGCTCAGATCGCCGGGCAGGAAGCCGAGCTTTTCACCGGCCTCCACCGCCGGGCGCGTGAGCACGATGCGCTGCACGCGGTTTTGCGCCATGGCTTCGACCGCGCTGGCCACGGCCAGGTAGGTCTTGCCGGTGCCCGCAGGGCCGATGCCGAAATTGATGTCGTGACGCGCGATGGCGTGCAGGTAGCGCGCCTGGCTGGGGCCACGTCCGCGAATCAGGCCGCGCCTGACCTTGATCGCCACGTCCTGGGCCTGCTCGGCCAGCGCCTGCGCCGTTTCATCGAGATGGACATCCTGCAGGCGCAGGTTGATCTGGTGCTCATCCAGCGCGACGTCGCCGGTCTCGGCATACAGGCGCTTGATGAAGCGCTCGGCGGCGCTGGCCATTTCCGGCGGACCGAGCACGCGGAATGCGCTACCGCGTGCGGCGATTTCCACGCCCAGACGCAATTCGATCATGCGCAGGTGTGCATCGAGCGGCCCGGCCAGATTGGCCAGGCGCTCGGTGTCGTCGGGTTCGAGCTGAAAATCGCGGGCCATGGTGGATGCGGACATGCGCGCAAGCATAGCGCGGGCCGGTGCCGGCACCGGGCCTATGCGGATTGCACGCGACGCGTGGCACCATCGCGCAATGACTGCTCCGATCACCGCGCGCACCGACACTGCGCCGCCCGCGCTGGATGTGCGCGATATCACCAAGGGCTACGCCGGCAAGGCCGCGGTGCGCGGCATCTCGCTGCGCGTTGAAGCCGGCGAGATCGTCGGACTGCTCGGCCCCAATGGTGCCGGCAAGACCACCACGATCAACATGATCCTCGGCCTGCTCGCGCCCGATTCGGGGCAGGTGCTGATCACCGGACTGGATCTGGCCCGGCAGCGCGCGGCGGCGCTGGCGATGGTCAACTTCCAGGCCAGCTACGCGCCGTTGCCGGGCAATTTGACGGTGCGCCAGAATCTGCTGTTCTTCGCACGGCTGTACGCGCTGGCGCAGCCGGCACGGCGCGTGGACGAGCTGCTCGAATCATTCAAGCTGACGGCGCTGGCGCGCACGCGCTGCGGCCTGTTGTCCAGCGGCGAGCAGGCGCGCGTTGCGCTGGCCAAGACCCTGCTCAATCGGCCACGCCTGCTGCTGCTGGACGAGCCGACGTCCTCGCTCGATCCAGCCACCGCCGACGACTTGCGCCGGATGATCCGCGATCTGGCCGCGCGCAACGGTTGCGCGGTGCTGTGGACGTCGCACAACATGCTCGAAGTCGAGCAGGTATGCGATCGCGTGTTGCTGCTGGCGCGCGGCCGCGTGTTGCTGCAGGGCGATCCGCGACGACTCGCCGCCGAACATGGCGACGCCTCGCTCGAAGACCTGTTCATCCGCATCGCGCGCGAGCCGCTGGCCCATGGGGTTGACGCATGAACCTGCGCCGGGTCAGCGCCATCGTGCTGCGTCAGATCGACCTGATGCGCTCCAGTCCGACGCGCGTGGTGCCGCTGGTGGCGTGGGTGGCGATCGACATCGTGTTGTGGGGCTTCATCACCCGCTATCTGGGCTCGCTCAGCGCCCACGGCCCGGATTTCACCCTGACCCTGCTGGGCGCGGTGCTGCTGTGGGATTTCTTCGGCCGCATCATGCAGGGCGTGACCACGGCGTTTTTCGAGGATGTGTGGTCGCGCAGTTTTCTCAATCTGTTCGCCAGTCCGATCAGCGTCAGCGAGTACGTGGCCGGCCTGGTCGCCACCAGCGTCCTCACCAGCTGCATCAGCCTGGCGGTGATGTTGCTGCTGGCGCGCTTCGCCTTCGGCCTGTCGCTGCTGGCATTCGGGTTGCCCGCCGCCGGATTCCTGGCGGTGCTGTTCCTGTTCGGCATCGCCCTGGGCATTTTCGCCAGCGCCGTGGTGCTGCGTCTGGGGCCAGCCTCGGAGTGGCTGGTGTGGCCGATTCCGGCGCTGCTGTCGCCGTTCGCGGCGGTGTTTTATCCGCTGCACGTGCTGCCGCAATGGATGCAATGGGTGGCGCACGCATTGCCGCCGGCGTATGTGTTCGAGGGGTTGCGCGCGTTGGCCGCGGGACGCGGCGTCGAGCCGGGCACGCTGCTGCTGGCGGCGGCACTGGCGTTGCTGCAGATCGCGCTGGCGCTGGGATTTTTCGTGCGCGTGTTTCGCGGCGCGCTACGCAGCGGACTGCTGGCGCGCTACAGCGCGGAAAGCGTGGCCTGATGCGCGTGGCCGCGCCCTGCCAGGCGGTGGCGCGGGCCGCTCTCGGGCGCATAGCTGTAGGTGTCGCCGCCGGCGATCACGCTGCGGAAGATGGGCCAGACCCGCACGAACTCATTCGCATCGATTTCGCGGATGCGCAACGTCATGGTCATGAGGCGCGGGCGATTCCCGTGTCGTCGGACTGCAGACGTCCGCGCAGCGAGTTGCTGAGTGCGGCGGTGATGGTCACGGCGACGAACTGGCCGCGCAGGCTGGCCGGGCTCGGAAAATTGACCGTGCGGTTGTTCTCGGTGCGGCCGCTCAGCTCCTGCGGATTCTTGCGGCTCGGGCCTTCGACCAGAACGCGCTGCACGCTGCCGACCATGGCCGCGCTGTAGCGCGCCGCGTTGGCGTTCAATAACGCCTGCAGGCGCGCCAGGCGTTCGTGCTTGACCGCATCGGGCGTGTCGTCGGCGAGGTTGGCTGCGGGCGTGCCGGGGCGGCGCGAGTAGATGAAACTGAAACTCTGGTCGAAGTCGATGTCCTCGACCAGTTTGAGCGTTTGCGCGAATTCGGCTTCGGTTTCGCCGGGGAAACCGACGATGAGATCGGTGCTCAGGGTGATGTCCGGGCGCACCGCGCGCAGCTTGCGGATCTTGTGCTTGAACTCCAGCGCGGTGTAGCCGCGCTTCATCGCGGCGAGGATGCGGTCGCTGCCGGACTGCACCGGCAGATGCAGGTAATCGGCCAGCTTGGGCACGTCACGGTAGGCCTCGATCAGGCTGTCGGAGAACTCCAGCGGATGCGAGGTGGTGAAGCGGATGCGGCCAATGCCGGGCAGCTCGGCGATGGTGCGGATCAGCAGCGCGAGGTCGGCGCTACCGCCCTCGTGCAGGGGGCCGCGATAGGCGTTGACGTTCTGCCCCAGCAGGTTGACCTCGCGCACGCCCTGTTCGGCGAGGCTGGCGACCTCGGCGATGACGTCGTCGAAGGGCCGGCTGATTTCCTCGCCGCGTGTGTACGGCACCACGCAGTAGCTGCAGTACTTGGAGCAGCCCTCCATCACCGAGACGAAGGCGCAGGGGCCTTCCGCGCGCGGCTCGGGCAGGCGGTCGAATTTCTCGATCTCGGGAAAGCTGATGTCGACCTGGGCGCGGCCACTGCGGCGGCGCGCAGCCAGCAGTTCGGGCAGGCGGTGCAGGGTCTGCGGGCCGAACACCACATCCACATACGGCGCGCGCGCCAGCAACGCGTCGCCCTCTTGGCTGGCGACGCAGCCGCCGACGCCGATCAGCAGGTCGGGGTGCTCCTGCTTGAGCTGTTTCCAGCGCCCGAGCTGGCTGAACACCTTCTCCTGCGCTTTTTCGCGGATCGAGCAGGTATTGATCAGGATCACATCGGCTGCGGTTTCATCGGTGGTCAACTCGAGGCCATCGCTGGCGCCGAGCACGGCGGCCATCTTCGCCGAGTCGTACTCGTTCATCTGGCAACCGTGGGTTTTGATGAACAGTTTGCGCGCCATGCTGCACCTCGAATCAGCCCGTCATGGTAGTCGTGCGGCACCAGTGTCGCCAGCCGCGCGCTTGGCAGTACGCGCGGGTGCGGGCAGACTGTGCGTCATGGGGAAGTTCTTGCGCACGTGTTGGAGCTTGCTGCCGCTGCTGGCCCTGGGGCTTGCCGGCGTGTGCCCTGGCACCCAGGCGGCGACCCTGTGGCGATGTGTCGGCCAGCGCGGCGAGATCGTGTTCAGCTCCAGCCGCGCCGGTTATCGCGATTGCAAGGCGCTGCATGAGCAGAGCGTGCAGACCCTGTCGCCGCCATCACGTACTCTGACCCGGCCTGCGGCGCAGCGACCCGCCGCGCGCGCGGGCATCGCGCCGGCGCAGCCGGTGGTGGCGACGCTGAGCCCGGCCCAGGTGACCACGTTGCCGCGCATGCGACGCAATGCGCGCGTGCTGCGTGGCACGGTGTACAAGGTCACCCTGGCCAGTGGCGCGGTGGAATACACCAACGTGCGCCCGGTCGGCATCCAGGCGCGGCGTGTGGACGCGCTGTTCACCTATCTTTCGGCTTGTTATGCCTGCAATCCGCACTCGCATATCGATTGGTACACGGTGCCGTTGCGCCTGCATGCCTATGCCAGCGAAATCGATGCCGCGGCGTCGCGCTATCGCCTCGACCCCGCCCTGCTGCGCGCCGTGATCCACGCCGAAAGCGCATTCAATCCTTACGCGATTTCCGACAAGGGCGCGCAGGGGCTGATGCAGCTGATGCCTGGCACGGCCACCGAGATGGGTGTGCGCGATGTGTTCAATCCGGCGCAGAACATCCTCGGCGGCGCGCGTTATCTGGCCCGGCTGCTGCATGATTTCGGCGGCAACACGACCTTGGCCACGGCGGCCTACAACGCCGGCGCGGCGGCGGTGCGCAAGTACAACGACGCGGTGCCGCCGTACGACGAAACGCGGTTGTATG
Source organism: Rhodanobacter sp. (assembly GCA_022730075.1). Lineage (GTDB taxonomy): Bacteria > Pseudomonadota > Gammaproteobacteria > Xanthomonadales > Rhodanobacteraceae > Metallibacterium. The sequence goes on from DZBX01000008.1 coordinate 23,623, forward strand.
TGCGTCGCGTGCACATCCTCAAGGACCGTTACGACGCCGCCGAGCGCGGCGTGCCGCTGGCGCAGAATGGCTGAGGCAGGTTGCCCGAAGCCGCCGGTCGTCCCGTTGCATCGAAATGACAGGCAGGATCCGCAATTCCGCTGATGCAGCGCATCCGTGGCGCTGGATAACGCCGCTCGAGCAGCGCCTCGGGCGCTGCGGCGCAGCAAAACGCGTGCCGAAGCGCATTGTATGCAGATGAATGCTTTGGCTAAACTAACTGGGTTTTTAACATCGGTTCATTTTCAGCCATGGCCCATACAACCGAGTCCGCGATGCCCCACCCTGGCGAGAATCATGACGAGGTCGATCACGGGCGGCGGCGTTTCCTCACCGTGACCACGGCCGTGGTCGGCGGCGCGGGGGTGGTCATCGCCGCGCTGCCCTTCATCAAGTCATGGGAGCCCAGCGCGCGCGCCCTGGCTGCAGGGGCGCCGGTCACCATCGACATAAGCAAGATCGAGTCGGGACAGATGGTGCGCTTCGCCTGGCGCAAGTTGCCGATCTTCGTGGTCAATCGCACCAAGGAGCAGTTGGCCGATCTGCCGGGTCTGGATCCGCGTCTGCGCGACCCCGAATGCAAGGAGACCAGCCAGCAGCCGTCCTACTGCCAGAACACCTGGCGCTCGATCAAACCGGAGTGGCTGGTGATGATCGGCATTTGCACGCACCTGGGCTGTGTGCCGGATTACTACGGCCAGATCAAACCCGAGCCGTTCGATCCGCACTGGAAAGGCGGCTTCTTCTGCCCCTGCCACAAATCGCGCTACGACGTCGCCGGGCGCGTGTTCGATGGCGTGCCGGCGCCTTTGAACATGGTGATCCCGCCGTATCACTACATCGACGACGTGCACGTGCGCATCGGCGTGAATCCCAAAGGAGCCGCGTGATGGCCGCCGCACCGGATGCCTGGAAGCCCAGGAACAGGACGCTGCGCTGGATCGAGGATCGCCTGCCAGTCTTCGGCTTCCTGCGCGAGCACACCGTCGAGTACTACGCGCCGAAGAATTTCAATTTCATGTATTTCTTCGGTTCGCTGGCGCTGCTGTTGCTGGTCAACCAGATCGTCACCGGCATTTTCCTGGCGATGAACTTCAACCCCACCTCGGCCGGGGCGTTCGCCTCGATCGAATACATCATGCGCGATGTCGAGTGGGGCTGGCTGATCCGCTACATGCACGTCACCGGGGCCTCGCTGTTTTTCGTGGTGATCTATCTGCACATGTTCCGCGCGCTGATGTACGGCTCGTACAAGCAGCCGCGCGAGCTGTTGTGGGTGATCGGCATGCTGATTTATCTGGCGCTGATGGCCGAGGCCTTCATGGGCTACGTGCTGCCCTGGGGGCAGATGTCGTTCTGGGGCGCCAAGGTGATCATTTCCTTGTTCGGCGCCGTGCCGGTGATCGGCAACCAGCTGGTGGAATGGATCATGGGCGATTTCCTGCCCTCCGGCGCCACCCTCAACCGCTTCTTCGCGCTGCACGTCATCGCGCTGCCGCTGGTGCTGCTGTTGCTGGTGGTGCTGCATCTGGGCGCGCTGCACACCTCGGGCTCGAACAACCCCGATGGCATCGAGATCAAGCAGCACAAGGGCGCCGATGGCAAACCGCTGGACGGCATCCCGTTCCACCCGTACTACACGGTGAAGGACCTGGTCGGCGTGGGATTTTTCCTGCTGCTGGCGGCGTTCATCATCTTCTATCAGCCGACCTTCTTCGGGCTGTTCCTGGAGCATGACAACTACGTGCCGGCCAATTCGCTGGTGACCCCTGCGGCGATACACCCGGTGTGGTACTTCACGCCGTTCTACGCGATGTTGCGCTCGGTGCCCAGCAAGGGGATGGGTGTGCTGACGCTGCTCTCGGCGATCGTGGTGCTGTTCTTCCTGCCATGGATCGACCGCGGCAAGGTCAAGTCGATGCGCTACCGTGGCGCCAGCTACAAGATCGCGCTGGCGATATTCGCGCTGACTTTCATCTGGCTGGGCAAGATCGGCATTGGCGAAAGTACCTGGATCGGCGACACCTACATCGCGCGTGTCCTGACCGCCGTCTACTTTGGCTACTTCGTGTTCCTGTGGGCCTATACCTACTTCGGCTGGGAGCGGACCAAGCCGGTTCCCGAGCGGGTGACGATGCATGAATAAGCGCATGTTTTCGCGGTTGCTGCTGGCACTCGCTCTGGTCTCGGGTCCACTGCTGGCGCAGGAGGCCGCGCCGACCCTGTACGACGCGCACATCAACGTGCATGACATGGCCTCGGTGCAGCGCGGCGCACGCATCTTTTTCAATTACTGTGCCGGCTGCCACTCGTTGCAGTACATGCGCTATGCGCGCATCAGCCATGACCTGGGCCTGAGCGAGCAGCAGGTCATGGACAATTTCGACTTCAACGGGGTCAAGTTCGGCGATCACGCCATCTCCAGCATGCCTGCCGCCGATGCCGCGAAGTGGTTTGGCAAGGCGCCGCCGGATCTCTCGCTGGAAGTGCGTGCCAAGGGCGCGGACTGGGTCTACAGCTATCTGAAATCGTTCTATCTCGACCCCTCGCGCCCGGTCGGCTGGAACAACACCGTGTTCGCCAACGCCTCCATGCCCAATCCCTTGTGGGAATTGCAGGGCGTGCAGACCGCGGTCTATGCGCCATCCAAGCCGGGTGAGGATGCCAGGGTCGAGAAGCTCGATCTCAGCCAGCCCGGCATGGAAACGCCCGCGCAGTTCGACCGCACCGCGCGCGATGTCACCACGTTTCTCACCTACGTGTCCGAGCCCAATGTCTTCGAGCGCGAGCGCGTCGGCCTTTGGGTGCTGCTTTATCTGGTGGCGTTCTCGTTGCTTGCCGTGTTCCTGAAACGCGAGTATTGGAAAGACATCCATTGACTGTCGCGGCACCAACGTGACGCTGAGAGGGGGCCCCATGGCGCAGAATCCGCGCTTGCGCAACGTGTTGACGCTGTACACGCTGTCCGACGATATCCAGTGTCATCGTGTGCGTCTGGTGCTCGCGGCCAAGGGAGTCGCCTACGAGCGCGAGCTGGTTGACCCCGGCAAACCGCCCGCGGAATTGGGCGAGTTGAATCCCTATGCCAGCGCGCCGACGCTGATCGACCGCGATCTGACGCTGTACGAGACATCGGTGATCTGCGAGTACATCGACGAGCGCTTTCCGCATCCGCCGCTGATGCCGATCGATCCACAGTCGCGTGCGCGTCTGCGTCTGGTGCAGAGCCGTGTCGAACGCGAATGGCTGCCGATGGTGGCGGCGATCCATGATGGCGGGCGCCATGGCGAGGTCGCGCGGCGCCAGTTGCGCGAATCGCTGCTGGGCTCGGTGCCGCTGTTCAAGTTGGCCAAGTTCCTGCTCAATCCGGAAATCAGCCTGGCCGATTGCCTGGTGGCTCCGTTGATCTGGCGCTTGCCAGCGCTGGGCATCGACCTGCCGCGCAGTGCCGCGCCGATCATCGACTACGGCGAGCGCCTGTTCGCCAGCCAGGGTTTCGCGCGCAGTCTCACCGCCGACGAAAAGGCGCTGCGGCAGTGAGTGAGGCGGTGGCCACGATGAGTTCCAGCCGGCCCTACATGCTGCGCGCGCTGGTGGAGTGGATCAACGACAACGGCCTGACGCCACACTTGCAGGTGGATGCGTGCGCGTCCGGCGTGCGCGTGCCGGCGTTCGCCGTGCGCGACGGCAAGGTCACGCTCAACATCGCCTTGCGCGCGGTCGCGCATCTGCAGATGGACAACGACGCGATCAGCTTCCAGGCGCGCTTCGGCGGTGTCAGCCACAATGTCTACGTGCCGATGGCCGCTATCGAGGCGGTTTACGCGCGTGAGAACGGGCAGGGCATGGTGTTTCCGCCCGAACCGCAAGCGGGCGATGCGCCGGCACCGGGCACGGCGGACCGCGCTGCCGCGCCGCAAGCCGACGCCGCCACGGCCACCCCGCCGAAAAAACCTCCGCATTTGCGCGTGATCAAGTAACTGGACCGATGCGCGCCCTGGTCGCGCGGGGGTCGATGAGACGCGCGATTCTATTGCACCACGCGCAGCGAGAAATCGACGGCATGCACATGCTTGGTCAGCGCGCCGATCGAGATGAAATCGACGCCGGTTGCGGCGATCGCGCGCAGGTGTTGCAGATCGACGCCGCCGGAAGCTTCCAGCGGTACGCGCCCGGCGCTGCGTTGCACGGCGCTGGCCATGTCGGCCAGGGAGAAGTTGTCCAGCAGGATGCGGTCGGGGCGTAGCGACAAGGCCTCGTCGAGCTGTTGCAAGGTCTCCACCTCGACCTCCATGGGCGCCTCGGGATGCAGCGTGCGTGCCGCCGTCACCGCGGCGCTGATGCCGCCCGCGGCGGCGATGTGGTTTTCCTTGATCAACACCATGTCGAACAGCCCGATGCGGTGGTTGCTGCCGCCACCGCAGCGCACCGCGTACTTTTGCGCCAGACGCAGGCCTGGCAGGGTCTTGCGTGTATCCAGAATGCGCGTGCGCGTGCCTGCAACCGCGGCGACATAGTGCGCGGTGATGGTGGCCGTGCCAGACAGGGTTTGCAGAAAATTGATTGCGCAGCGCTCGGCGCTGAGCAGGGCGCGGCTGCGGCCCGTCATGACGCAGACCGTGGCGCCGGCAGGCATGGTTTCGCCATCGGCGAACCGCCAGATGCACCGCGCCCCGGAATCGAGCGCGTGCAGGCAGGCCTCGAACCAGGGTGTGCCGGCGAGAACGGCCTGTTCGCGGCACAGCAGTTGCGCACGCAGCGGCGCGTCCGGCAGCAGATCCGCGGTGAGGTCGCCACTGCCGAGATCCTCGGCCAGCGACCGCGCGACATCACGCGCGATGACCGCAGCATCCGGCGGCCGCAGTTCGCGTTGACTCATGCGCCGGTGTGGGTCGGCCCCGTCGGAGCGTTGCGCAGGCGCTCGACGATGGCATCCAGGGCGCGGTCGAACAAGGGCACCTCCTCGAGCAGCACGGCGTGGCCGGATTCGATCTCGGCAGCGAGTTGCGCGGCGGCCTTGTCCGCCACCTTCAGTCCGCGCCGATTGACGAACAGATAGCGCCCGCTGATCGGACTGATCCACGACAGTTTGGCGCGTTCGCGGCTGCCATCGTCGCTGCTGAACTCGAACCAGCAGCCGCTTTTCAGCGCGCGTACGCTGTCCAGCGCCTCGCTGCCCACAGTTGCTTCGGGCTCGGCACTGGCAGACGACGCGGATGGCGCGGTGACAGGTTCCGGCTCCAGTGCCGGTGGCAGCGAGGTTTCGATGTCCTGGTCGGCTTGCTGCGCGCGCGCAGCATCGGCTGCGTCGGCAATGGGCTCGGCGGCGGCCTCGCCCAGCAGCGGACGATACAAGGCATTGAGCTGTTCCAGCAGGCGGTTCTGGTCCGGCTCTTGCAAAGCCACCGTGGCCAGGCCGAGGCGCAGACTGCGTTCCAGTTCGGGCAGCAGTGCGCGCAAACGCTGCCTGGATGCAGCATCCGGCTTGGGCGTGAAGCTCCACAGCAGGTCGTCCATGAAGTGCAGCGCGGAACGATATTCCGGCGATTCAGCACCCTGGCGCAGCAGCACCAGCACCAGGTAATTGGCCCATGGGCGTGTCAGCAAGCTGCGTACCAGTTGCGGCGGATTTTGACCCTGCAGGCGATCCAGAACCACATTGGCGGCACTGCGGCGCGCGTGTTCGAGCTTTTCGCGTCCACGCGTGGCTTCCGCGGCGCGCAATTCAGTAAGCTCCGCGCGCTTGCGGTGGGTTTCGAGTTGCGCGCCGAACTCTTTCAGCAAGTGCTCGAACACATCGATATCGTCGTCGAAATCCTGCAGCAACCGCTCCACCACGGCACGTACGTCGGTGAGCAGGCGCAGGTCGGGATCGGACTCGCGCGACCAGCCCTTGGCCGCATCAGCGAGGGTATCGAGCAAGCGCCGCGCCGGATGCGCGCGTTGCGCGAACAGGCGCCGATCGAGGATTGCCACCTTGAGGTAGGGGATCTGCAGGCGTGCCAGCAGCGCCTGCATTTCGGTCGGCAGGTTGCGGTCCTGCAGGATGAACTCGAACAGCATGCTGACCAGATCGATCGTGTCCTCGTCGGCTTCCGCCAGGCGTGAGCGCGCCTGACCGCTGATGCGTGAAACCTGGTCGAGCAGATCGGCCTTGACGTGGCGTACCTCGCCAAGGGCCTCATTGGCGTTGCGCGTGGCCAGGTTGGCGCGCGCGATCTCGGCTTGCAGCAGGGTCAATGCGCCAAGCAGTTCGGTGGGCCCGGGCAAGGGCATCGCGTTGCCCGCGGAGTATCCGGCAGCGAAATTGCCGCCGCCGTGCGCTGTCGCGGTCATGCCTGTTTCGCCAGTGCCGCGGCGTGCGGCCAGCAGGTTGCCGAGCTGGGTGAGCAGATCGGCCTGTGCGGCCAGATCCTCGCCGTAGGTCGGTCCACCCGCATGTGCCGCATCGGCGGCCGCGGCTGTGTGCGCGGCAGCACCGCTGCCACGGCTGGACATGGGCTGGCGAATCTGCGGCAAGACCCCGGCCTGCGCCAGACCGAGGTTGAGTTCCTCATACATGGCCTCGGCGCCACTCATCACGTAGCGGTCGAACAGCTTGTACACGATCAGCTTCACGCGCATGCCGGTGTCGAGATCACGCAGCGCCTGGCGGAATGCCTGCGCCAGTGCACCTGGATCGAGCGGCCCCAGCGCGTTGTCGAAGCGCAGCCCGCCGGCCAGCACGGCAAGGCGCTCGTTCAGCGCGAACAGATTGCGCGCCAGACGCTGCTCGGCCTTGCTGGCCATGCTGCTGACCGCCAGCGATTCCTCCAGCTCCGCATCCTCGACCAAGCTCAGCTCGCCGCGTGGCGCGCCTGAATCGCCGAGCATGCGGCGCTCGCGCAGACGGCCCGCGCCGAGGTCGGTGATGCGCTTGACGATGTCGTCGACGAACACGCGTTCGATCAGGCCGCGTTTCTTGCGCAACTCGCGCATGCCGTCGAAGTACTCGACCTGCAGCGCGTTGCTGGCGGCTTTCTCGGCCAGATCGAACAGCGCATCGTCGAGGTTGTCGAACAACATCGCGATCAGACCCTGCAGGTTGCGGGTGGCGATGTTGCGCACGTTGCCCAGCAGCTCGCCTGGCCGCTCGCCGCGCTCGTCGCGGCGCGGAGCAATCTGGATGACCTTGGCGGGGGAGGTGTCTTCAGGGGCATTCATGGCGGCGGCGGGCGAGCGGATACGGGCTGACATTTTCTTGCATTGCCGCGCAAGCAACGTGACTGCGGTCACGCCACGACGTCAGCGTGGGAAATCGTTCAGCTGCAAGGTGCCGATGCCCTCGTCGCCAAGCAGCACCGGGATGCCGTCATCGACGCGGTAGATGAGCTTGCCGTCGCGGGTGATCAGGCCCTCGCGCAGTGCCGCATGCACGGGGGCATCGGTCACGCTGCGCACCTGGCCCGCCGCGATGGCGCGGTTGAGCGCATCGAGCTCGGCGCGCTTGAGGGGGCGCAGCGGCGTCTTGCTGAGCGGGCAGACGAGAATGTCGAGCAGGCGGGAATCCATGATGCATGGCCGTGCGGAGCCCGTGTACGATAGCTTTTTTGTCGAGGCTGGCCAATGCCCGAGACGGAATCCAACGCGCGCGTCGGTGTGGTCATGGGCTCGCGGTCCGACTGGGAAACCCTGCAGCACGCGGCGGCGACGCTGCAGCAGCTCGGCATCGCGCACGAGGTGCAAGTGGTGTCCGCGCATCGCACGCCCGACCTGCTGTTCGCCTATGCCGAGCAGGCGGTGACGCGCGGTCTGGCGGTGCTGATTGCCGGCGCGGGCGGCGCCGCGCACTTGCCCGGCATGCTGGCGGCGAAGACGCCGCTGCCGGTGCTGGGCGTGCCGGTGCAGTCGCAGGCGCTCAACGGCATGGACTCGCTGTTGTCGATCGTGCAGATGCCGGCCGGCGTGCCGGTGGGCACGCTGGCCATCGGTCGCGCCGGCGCGATCAACGCCGCGCTGCTGGCTGCCTCGATTCTGGCGCTGCACGACGCGGCACTGGGCCGGCGCCTGGCCGATTTCCGCCGTGCGCAGACGGACGCGGTGCTGGCTGCGCCCGACCCGCGCAAGGCCATGTCGTGAGCCGGCGCCTGCCGGTCATCGGCATCCTCGGCGGAGGACAACTGGCGCGCATGCTCGCGCTGGCCGCGGCACCCCTGGGCGTGCGCTGCAGCGTGGTCGATGGCAGCGCCGATGCCTGCGCCGGACAGCTGGCGCCGTTGCGCGTGGCCGACTGGCGCGATCTGGCCAGCCTGGAACAATTCGCGGCCGCGGTGGATGTGGTGACCTTCGATTTCGAGAACGTGCCTGCCGCCACCGCCGAATGGCTGCGTCAGCGCGTGCCGGTGTACCCCAGTCCCGAGGCGCTGGCCGTGGCGCAGGACCGGATCAGCGAGAAGATGCTGTTTTGCTCGATCGGACTGGATACGCCGGACTTCGCGGCCGTCTCGACTCGCGCCGAACTGGACGCGGCGGTTGCCCGGATAGGCGCGCCCGCGATCCTCAAGACGCGGCGCCTGGGATACGACGGCAAGGGCCAGTTTCGTCTGCGCGGCGCTGCCGACGTCGATGCCGCGTGGCAGGCCCTGGGAGCGCAGGCCACGCCGCATGGCCTGGTGCTGGAAGCCTTCGTCCCGTTCACGCGCGAGCTGTCGGTGCTCGCCGTGCGCGGCCGTGATGGCGAGTTCCGTACCTGGCCACTGACGCAGAACTGGCATCACCAGGGCATCCTGGCGCTGAGCCACGCGCCAGCCGAGGTTGCGCCCGAGCTGGCGGCACTGGCCGTGCAGACGGCGCGGGCGCTGGCCGAAAAACTCGATTACGTCGGTGTGTTCGCGCTGGAGCTGTTCGAGCACCAGGGGCGCCTGCTGGGCAACGAGATGGCGCCGCGCGTGCACAACTCCGGTCACTGGACCATCGAGGGTGCGGTTGCCAGCCAGTTCGAGAACCACGTGCGCGCGGTGCTCGGTTTGCCGCTGGGCGCGACCACGCTGCGTGCGCCGAGCCTGATGTTCAACTGGATCGGGGCGCTGCCCGAGCCCGTGGCCGCGGCGCTGTCCTTGGATGACGTGCACTGGCACGACTATGGCAAGGAGGCGTGGGCCGATCGCAAGGTGGGACACGCCACGCTGGCATGCGCCGATGGCGAGCGTTTGCTGGCGCGCGCGCAAAGCCTCGCTCAGGCGCTGGGGCGTGAAACGCAGCTCGCCCCGGCCTTGCCTGCATTGCGCGCGAGCGCGGTGTCGGGCGGGTGAATGCCGCGGCTCGCCGAGCTCGGGCAGCTCGGAGTTTGTGAAGAATTCCGCGTCGTGCGGAATTTTGGCGCTTGTGGCTGGCGGGCGTGTGCTGGCGGATCAATGGCGTGACTGCTTCGCATCCGGCCATCCGTGGCCGGGGCGAGAGGCTGAAAAATTCGCAGCCTTTCAGCTCATGCGGTTGGCGGCGTGTTCCCAATTGACCAGCTTCCAGAACGCTTCGACGTACTTGGGACGCGCATTGCGGTAGTCGATGTAGTACGCGTGTTCCCACACGTCGCAGGTCAGCAGCGCGCGGTCGGCGCCGGTCAACGGCGTGGCCGCGTTGGACGTGCTGGCCAGGCCGAGGCTGCCGTCGGGACGTTGCACCAGCCAGGCCCAGCCGGAGCCGAAGGTGCCGATCGCGGTCTTGCTGAATTCCTCGCGGAATTTCTCGATCGAGCCGAAGGCCTTGATCAGTGCATCGGCCAGCTTGCCGCTGGGGTCGCCGCCACCCTTGGGCGACAGCGACTGCCAGTAGAAGCTGTGGTTCCACACCTGCGCGGCGTTGTTGAACAGGCCGCCGCTGGACTTGCGCACGATCTGCTCGAGGTCCATCGCCGCGAATTCGGTGTCCTTGATCAGGTTGTTGGTATTGGTGACGTAGGTCTGGTGGTGCTTGCCGTAATGAAAATCGAGCGTCTCGGCCGAGATGTGCGGTTCGAGCGCGGCGTGGTCGTAGGGAAGCGCGGGAAGTTCGATGGCCATGTGCTGCTCCTGTTGGCGGGGGGTGGGAGTGACGCCGCGCGGGAAGGGAGCCAAGGCTCGGCGCTGCTAGACTGCGCGCCCGGTGCGGCTTCGACGTGAGCCTAGTCTAACGGTGCGGCGATGGATGTGAACGATCGGATCAAGGCGGTGCTCGACAGCCATCCGCTGGTGCTGTTCATGAAAGGCACGCCACAGTTTCCGATGTGCGGCTTTTCCAGCCGTGCCGCGCAGATGCTGCGCGAGGTGGGTGCGCCGTTCCACGCGGTCAACGTGCTGGAGGATCCCGAGTTGCGCGCGGCGCTGCCGCGTTACGCGAACTGGCCCACGTTTCCGCAGTTGTTCCTGCACGGCGAGTTGCTGGGTGGCTGCGATATCACGCTGGAATTGAAAGCCGCGGGCGAGCTGCAGAGGCTGGCACAGGAAGCCGGGTTGCGCGGAGACGCGACTTGAGCGGTGCGCCGGTACGGCAGCAAGCTCCGATGCTGGCGCCGGATGCATTGAGCGGACGCGTGGTGCTGCTGGTGGGTGCGGCCGGCGGCCTGGGTCATGCCACCGCGTTGGCCTGCGGTCGTGCCGGTGCAACCGTGGTGCTGCTGGGCCGGCATGTGCAGGCACTGGAAGCGCTGTACGACGAGCTGCTCGCGGCCGGTGCGCCGCAGCCCGCGATATACCCGTTGAACCTCGAAGGTGCCACGCCGCGCGATTATGCGGTCATGGCCGAGGCCTTGGCGCGCGATCTGGGCGGCGTGGATGGCGTCGCGTTCACCGCCGCGCGCTTTGACGGCCTCACGCCACTGGATCTGATCGAGCCCGAGGTGTGGCTGAGCCAGATCCAGGTCAATCTGAGCGCGCCGCTGCTGATCGTGCAGGCGTTACTGCCGCTGCTGCGGCAGTGCGCGGACAGCGCCATCGCTTTCGTGCTGGATGACCCGGCGCGCATGCGTCGCGCGCACTGGGGCGGTTACGGCGTGGCCAAGTGCGCGCTGGAAGGTTTGTTCGCGATCCTTGCCGAGGAGCACCACGAAGGTCCGCTGCGCGTGCATGCGCTGCTGCCCGCGCCAATGCGCACGGCGCTGCGCCGCGTGGCCTACTTCGGCGAGCACGCCGAGGCGCAGCCCACACCTGATGCGACGGGTGCGGCCCTGGCGGCGCTGATGGGGCCGCAGGCTGCGTCGCTGCGCGGGCAGGTGCTCGACTTGCGCGCCCCGGACTGAGCCGTGGACAGCCACGTCAACGCGCTGTCGGCGGGCATCCTGCTGTTCCTGATCATGGATCCGCTGGGCAATATTCCGCTGTTCCTCAGCCTGCTCAAGAACGTCGCGCCCAAGCGCCGCCGCTGGGTACTGGTGCGCGAACTGCTGATCGCGCTGGGGGTGCTGTTCGCGTTCCTGCTCGGCGGTGGTTTCATCCTGCGCGTGCTGCAGCTCAAGCAGGAGTCCGTGAGCATCGCCGGCGGTCTGGTGTTGTTCCTGATCGGCGTGCGCATGATTTTTCCACCGCAGGAGGGCCTGTTCGGTGACACCGGCAGCGGCGAGCCGTTCATCGTGCCACTGGCGATTCCGTCGGTGGCCGGTCCCAGCACCATGGCGGCGCTGCTGTTGTTGACCAACCAGCATCCGGGGCGCCTGGGCGCGTGGAGCCTGGCGTTGTTCGCGGCGTGGCTGGCGACGGCGGCGATCCTGTTGTCCTCGACGTACCTGTTCCGCTGGCTGGGCGAGCAGGTGCTGACCGCGCTGGAGCGCCTGATGGGCATGTTGCTGGTGGCGCTGTCGGTGCAGATGTTTCTGGGCGGCGTGGTGGCCTACCTGCGTGCCGCAGCGGTTTGAACCGGCATGCTTTCAAGCAGCGGGTGGCAGGATTTCGAGGATGCCCAGCGCCTGGCAGGCGCGCGCGAAATCGGCCACGTCGGCCACGTCACCGCCGATCTGTTCGGCAATGACGGCTGGCGTCGCAGGTTGACGCATCAACGCGGTGGCGATGCGAAAGTGGCGCGGGAATTCGCGTTCGATTTCGGGCCAGCGCGTCAGGCGCAAGCGACTGTTCGCGTTGGCGCCATCCGGGAACGCACCGGGATGGGCGCTGAGTGCAACGAACCAGCGCAGTCGCGATAACGGGTGTCCGCCCACGGCGCGCGCCGCGGCCAACACGCCGGGGGCTGGTTGGCGCGCCGAGCTGAGTGGACGTGCCAGCAATGGCGTTTGCGGCCGCAGCGCGCTGGCGCCGTACCAGCGGTCAGTCTGCGGATCGAGTAGCAGGCTGCAGCCATCGGCTTCAACGAGCAATGGCGCCATGGCGGCACCGTCCAGCAACCAGTCGGCCACGCTCGCCTCGGCGCCAGTTTCGGTGGTTGCGCGACTGCTGGCGATGCCTGCCATCGATGATGGCTGCGCGAACGCCTTGGCTTGGGTTTGCGTAGGTGCCGGTTTGGTTGCCTGCGGTGCTTCACCAAGCCGAACGCGCACCTGCTCCAGCACCCGCACCAGGGCGTCGGCCTGCACGGGCAGATCGAGGCTGAGGCGCGCGTCGCGCAAGCCCGTGCCGGCAGCCTTGGCGCTGCATGCCACCGCGTGACGGCCTGCGCCAATCAGCTTGAGCCACGACATATGTCCCCAGACGCTGTCGGCATTGACCAGCACCAGATCCGCCTTGGCCTCATCATCGAGGCGCCAGTGCGCAGCTTCGTCGCGCAGCCCGCGCAGCAACGCGGCGATATGCGCGGCGCCGGACTCCTCGAAACTGGACAAAGCCAAACCGTAAGTGCTCATGCTGTCGTCAACCTCTGCATGCAGGCGCGTGCGCCCCTGGCGCACGCATCGCGAATGGCGGCATTGTGGGGTGGCTGCCCGCCGCGTCAATCGGAAAATGCACCGATCCGCGTAAACAATCGCAACGCCGGCTAGACTTTGCAGTCGTCTCTGCCACGTGAAGGCTCATGCCAGTACGCACCCGTTTCGCCCCCAGTCCCACCGGTTACCTGCATATCGGCGGCGCGCGCACCGCGCTGTACTGCTGGCTGGAGGCACGCCGGCGCGGCGGTGCGTTCGTGTTGCGCATCGAGGATACCGATCGCGAGCGCAGCACCGACGCGGCGGTGCAGGCCATCCTCGACGGCATGGCGTGGCTGGGGCTCGATTACGACGAAGGCCCGATCTTCCAGACGCGACGCATGGCGCGCTACAGCGAGGTTGCGCGTGGCCTGCTCGAGGCCGGCAAGGCCTATTGGGCCTACGAAAGCAAGGAAGAGATCGACGCGATGCGCGCCGCCGCCATGGCGCGCGGCGAGAAGCCTCGCTACGACGGGCATTATCGCGAGCTGGGTGCGGCCTATCGTGAAGACCCCAACCGCGTGCTGCGCTTCAAGAATCCGCACGACGGCAGCGTGGTGTTCGACGATGCCGTCAAGGGCCGGGTCGAGTGGCGCAACGAGGAACTGGACGATCTGGTGCTGATCCGCTCCGACGGCTATCCCACCTACAACTTCGCGGTGGTGGTCGACGACATCGACATGCGCATCGACGAAGTGATACGCGGTGACGACCACGTCAACAATACGCCACGGCAGATCAATCTGTATCACGCGCTGGGTGCGGCGGTGCCACGTTTCGCGCATCTGCCGATGATCCTCGGAGCCGACGGGCAGAAACTGTCCAAGCGCCACGGCGCGGTCAGCGTGATGCAGTACCGCGAGGATGGCTTCCTGCCGCACGCGTTGTTGAATTATCTGGTGCGCCTCGGCTGGTCGCACGGCGATCAGGAGATTTTCTCGCGCGCCGAGATGATCGCGGCATTCGACATCGGCGCGGTCAATCAGTCGGCATCGCGTTTCGACCTGGCCAAACTGGGCTGGCTCAACCAGCATTACCTGAAGACCGACGATCCCGCCGCGCTGGCGCCGGAATTGGTCTGGCATTTGCAGCGCTGCGGTATCGAACCGGCGCAGGGCCCCGCGCCGGAAGACGTGATCGTGGCACTGCGCGAACGCGTGCAGACACTCAAGGAGATGGCCATGCGCGCGCGCATCTGGTACGCGCCGATCAGTGCATGGGACGAGCAAGCCGTGGCCAAGCATCTCGGCGGCGCCGGAGCACGCGCTGCGCTGCTGGCCGTGCACACACACCTGGCCGCGCTGACGGCGTGGACACCCGGGCAGGTGGGCGAGGCGATCAGCGCCACCGCCGCCGCATTGGGCGTGGGCATGGGCAAGATCGCGCAACCGTTGCGCGTGGCCATCACCGGCAGCCAGGTTTCGCCCTCGATCGAGCACACGGTCTATCTCGCCGGCCAGCGCGAAGCGCTGCGGCGCATCGACGTCGCGCTGGCGCGCACGGGGTGACGCACGGCCGTTCCGCGTCAGGCGCATGGGGTGGCCGTTGTATGCTGTCGACATGAGTGCGCAAAGCCTGCCGCACAGCCACCGTCATGACGCACGCGAATACCTCGTGGCGGTCGAGCGCGCCTGCCGCGAGCGTGGCTTGCGGCTTACCGAATCGCGGCGCGAGATATTGCAATTGCTGGCCGCGCAGGGGCAGCCGGTCAAGGCCTACGATCTGCTCGGCAGCCTGCGTCAGCAACACGCCACCGCGGCGCCGCCGACGGTGTATCGCGCGCTGGAGTTCCTGCTTGCGCACGGGTTCATCCATCGTCTCGATTCGATCAACGCCTTCGTCACCTGCCATCACCCCGAACAGGCCCATCAGGTGCCATTCCTGCTGTGCGACGAATGCAATCAGGCCGAGGAACTGTGCGACGACGGGCGCCTGGTCGCGCTGATCGCGCGCGAAGCGCAGCGGCGCGGGTTCACGCCACGCGCGCAGACACTCGAAGTCCATGGCCTGTGTGCGCGCTGTCGTGCCCGGGGCTAGGCGCGGGCCGTGTCCAGGCGCGGATCGATGCTTGCCTGGCGGAATGGTCGCATGCGCGTGGTGATTGTGTAACGCGGTCAGGCGCGCCTAGCATGACCGCATGAATGATCGGTCTTCGCATCGACACGCCGCGCCGGATGCGCACGCATTTCACGCGCACGCGCACGAGGACACGCGTGCGCGGCGCCTGGCGATCGGCCTGGCCTTGACGCTGCTGCTGCTGGTGGTCGAGGCGACGGGCGGCTGGTGGTCGGGCTCGCTGGCGCTGCTGGCCGATGCCGGTCACATGCTGGTCGATGCCATGGCGCTGGGTCTGGCCGTGGCCAGCGCACGCATCGCGCTGCATCCGCCCAGCGCGCGCTACAGCTTCGGCCTGGCGCGCGGCGAGGTGCTGGCGGGTTTTTTCAACGCGCTGACCCAGTTCGTGCTGGTCGGATTCATCGTCTGGGAAGCGCTGCGCCGACTGCGCCAGCCGCACGCGATCGCCTCGGGCGAAATGCTCGCGGTGGCGCTGGTGGGCCTGGTGATCAACGTGGCGGTGCTGCGCCTGCTGCATCGGCACGATGCCGACGATGTGAATATGGCGGCGGCCAGTCTGCACGTACTCGGCGACCTGCTGGGTTCGGTGGCCACGGTGCTGGCGGCGCTGGCGGTGGGATTGCTGGGCTGGCTGTGGGCCGATCCGCTGTTGTCCCTGCTGGTCTCGCTGCTGCTGCTGCGCAGTGCCTGGGTGCTGGTGCGGCGTTCGGTACACATCCTGCTGGAAGGTGTCCCCGATGACGTCGACGCCGCGGCCGTGGTGGCTGCGCTGCGCGCGCTGGATGGGGATATCGTCGATGTGCATCATCTGCACCTTTGGCAGGTCGGCGCGGGTCAACGCATGGCGACCTTGCATGTGCGCGTGCGTGCCGCGGACCAGGGCGAACGCATCCTGCGTCTGGTGCAGGCAAGCCTGGCGGAGCGCTTCGGCATCCGCCACGCCACGGTGCAAATCGAAAGCGCCGGTTGTGCCGGGATCGATCCGCATTGCGTCGCGCATTGACGACGTTTGGTCGTGGCGCCGCGCGCTGCTATGCTCAGCAACCTTTTTGCATTGCGCATACACGAGGACATCCATGGGCAAGGGCGATCCCAAGACCCGCCGCGGCAAGACTTATCGCGGCAACTACGGCAACACCCGGCCGCATGCGGCCAAGACGGTCGCCGGCAGCAAGACGGTCGCGGTCGCGGCGAAAAAGCCTGCGGCGGTCGCCAAGAAAGCGGCCGCACCCGCGGTCAGGAAAACGGCCGCAAAGAAAGCCTGAGCAGTCGGTTTGCGCGCAGGCGCGTGGCGTTCAGGTCACGCGCCTGCCTGCGGCAATCATCGTGCGCGCCAAGATGCCGCCGATCCAGTAACTCAGCTCGGCCGGCGTGGCAGCATCCCACAGCACCAGATCCGCGCGCAGACCCGGCGCCAGCCGGCCGCGATCGCCCAGCGCAAGTGCGCGCGCGGCATGCACGGTGACCCCGCGCAAGGCCTCCAATGGCGTCAGTCCGAACAAGCTGCAGGCCATGTTCATGGCCACGCGCAGCGAACGCAGTGGCGCGGTGCCGGGGTTGAGATCGGTCGCCACCGCCATCGGCACTTGTGCCGCACGCAGCGCCGCGATGGGCGGAAGCCGCGTTTCGCGCAATACGTAGAAGCTGCCGGGCAGCAGCATCGCCACCGTGCCTGCCGCGGCCAGTGCCGCGACGCCCGCAGCATCGGTGCATTCGAGATGATCGGCCGAGAGCGCCGCGAACTCGGCGGCCAGCGCGGCGCCATGCAGATTGGACAGCTGATCCGCATGCAGTTTGACCGGCAGGCCCAGCGCGCGCGCGGCGGTGAACAGCGTGCGCGTCTCCGCGGCGCTGAAACCGATGCCTTCGCAGAATGCATCCACGGCATCGACCAGCCCATTGGCGTGCAGGTGCGGCAGCCATTGCGTGCAGACCTCGCGCACATAATCCGCGCGCCGGGCACTGAATTCCGCGGGCAGTGCGTGCAGTCCCAGCAGCGTGGTGCGCACCTCGATGCCCAGTTCATCGCCGATGCGCCGCGCCACGCGCAGCATGCGCGTCTCGCCGGGCAAGTCCAGCGCATAGCCGGATTTGATCTCCAATGTGGTGACGCCGTCCGCCAGCAACGCGCGCGCGCGCGGCAAGGATGCCGCCAGCAGGCCGGCTTCATCGGCCGCGCGCGTGGCGCGAACCGTGGACAGGATGCCGCCGCCGGCGCGCGCGATGGCCTCGTAGCTGGCGCCTTGCAGGCGCTGCTCAAACTCCTGTGCGCGCTCGCCAGCAAACACCAGGTGCGTGTGCGCGTCGATCAGGCCCGGGGTGAGCAGTGCGCCATGGGCGTCGATAGCGGTCGCGCGCAGCGTGTCATATGCATGCGGCAATTCCGCCGTCGGCCCCAGCCAGGCAATGCGCCCCTCGCGCCAGGCGATGGCGCCGTCCTCGATCAGGCCGTAGCCATCATCGCCGGCCAGCGTGGCTATGCGCGCGTGCAGGATCATGCCATATGTGTCGCTTGTACCCATCTCAGGCGTTGGCTCCGACCGCCTTTGCGGCTGCGACGCTTTCTTCTTCATGCTTGTCGATGATGCGATCCGCAAATGCGCGATAGACCGGAACCGGACACAGTAACGCGGAGGTGCCGCGCGCAAGCAGGCATACCGCAATGATCGGTAGCACCATTGACTGGTTGTTGGTCAGCTCAAGCGAGATCACTGCAGCAGTCAAAGGTGTTTGTGTGACGCCAGCAAGGTATCCGGCCATGCCCAGTACCATGATCGTCGATGGATTCGCGCCAGGGAATAGGGGGGCAAGCGTATGTCCAAGGCCGGTTCCAACCGCCAGCGCTGGCGAAAACAGGCCACCTGGAATACCAGCCCAATAGGAAACAACGTTGGCTAGCAGTTTAAGTGGTCCGAAGCCTATCTCTGGGGCTCCGGGTTCATGCTGCAGCAATGCGCGGGCCTGATCGTAACCGGAGCCGTAGACTGCACCATGACTCAGATAGCCCAGTCCGACTAGGGCCATGCCACAGCCGAAGGCGAATGCGACTGGATGGCGTTCACGCAGTCGCATGGCCCACAGTAATGGTTTGCTGTCAAGTAGCAACATGCGCGCGAACAGACCCCCCAGTAGGCCTCCGACGATACCCAGCACCAAGACGGCCAGCCAGCCTTCACCCAGTGGCAAGTTCGCATGGATCGTTCCGAAATAACTGTAATTTCCCAGAAGCGCAAGTGAGACCATGCCGGAGAAAAACACCGCGGTGATAATGATGCCGCTGATGCGGTGCTCAAATGCGCCAGCGATTTCTTCGATCGCGAAGACCACGCCCGCGAGCGGTGTATTGAAGGCAGCGGCAAGACCCGCGCCTCCGCCAGCGAGGATGAAGCGCATGGCCTCCTTGGGTTTTATGTAGCCAAAGCGACGCCCGATGAAGTTCATCAGACCGGCGGCGACATGTACAGTGGGGCCTTCGCGGCCGATTGATGCGCCAACACCCAATCCGAGGATGGTGATCAGCATCTTAATTGCCACCACCGGAAGGCCCAACATGCGTTGGTGGAATGTAGTGTCAGGAACATCGGTTGCTGCGATTACTTCAGGAATTCCGCTGCCTCGTGCGCCACGAAACCTGCCCAATGTCATCCAAGCAAAAAGTGCAAATGCAGCCGGTGTAACCAACAGTGCTACCCATGCACGGCCAGTTGTCATCCATACGAAAAAGTTGTAGGACCATGTTGTGGCTTTGACGAATGCAACAGATGCAAGACCTGCGACCACTGCGCTGCCCCAGAGCACGGTACGGCGTTTCCAAGGGCGCAAGTCTTCGGTGTGCTCGCTCTGATGGGTGTTTCGATGTGTCAAAGGTGGCGGAGTGTCGATTGGCGTAGTCATCAACCTATTATGACGCATGACTCTTTTTTGCTCAGCAACCTGACCTGCTGCCAATATTCCTCATACTGACTGAAGGGGTCGCATGCAAGGCATGACTGGCATTTTGCGCACTCCTAATTTCTGGATCGATGGCAACTGGAAGGCGGCTGGCCATCGTGTCGCCGCATCGTGCGTGCCTGATGGCGCTCCAGAGACGAGCTGGCACGGCTGGGTGATTCCGGGCCTGGTCAACGCACATTCGCATG
>DZBX01000067.1 GCA_022730075.1 Rhodanobacter sp.
TGACGATCATGCTCAGGCCATCGGGGATGGTCAGCGCCCAGTCGTTCTTCTGCTTTGCCTGGTTGGGCCACGCCAGCAGCGCCCACGGCGCGCCGACGCCGGGTTGGTTGGTATGCCAGTGCGCCTCGATCGCGGCCAGCTTGGCCGGCTGCGTCCTGGCCAGCAAGGCGCCGGCCGAGTCACCGATCAAGATCTGCAACGGCGCCACCAGCACCAGCGCGATCACCGCCCACTTGAACGCCGGCTGGAAAAACCCGGTGTCGCGGCGCTTGCTCAGGTAATACGCGCTGACCCCGGCCATCACCACCAGGCTCAGCTCGATGCAGGCCACGAACATGTGGCCGAAGCCATAGGGCAGGTCCGGGTTGAACACCGCGTGCAGCCAGTTGGTGATCACGAACTTGCCGTCGACCAGTTTGACCCCGGCCGGGGTCTGCATCCACGAATTGGCGACCATGATCCAGAACGCCGACAGCGAACTGCCGAAGGCCACCATGGCGGTGGCGAACAGGTGCATCTTCGGCCCCACGCGCTCCCAGCCGAACAGCATGACGCCCAGGAACCCTGCCTCCAGCATGAACGCCATGGCGGTTTCGAAGCCGAGGATGTTGCCCATGAAATCGCCGGCCGCCGTCGAGAACGGCGCCCAGTTGGTGCCGAACGCGAACTCCATCGGTATGCCGCTGATCACGCCCACGCCGAAGTTGATCAGGAACAGCTTGGTCCAGAACTTCACCTGGTGGAAATAAAACGGCTGGCGCGTTTTCACCCACGCCGCCTCCAGACCGAACAGCACCAGCGCCAGGCCGATGGTCAGCGGCGGCCACAGGATGTGGAACATGGCGTTGAAGCCGAACTGGATGCGCGACAGGAATTCGGGATTTCCCAGCCAGCTCATGACGAACCTCCTGCAAGTGCCAAAGCAATACCGGACCGCGGCGCGTGCCGGCGCCGGGTGTCGTGGACCCTGTCGATGGAAGCGCGCTCCGTTACCCGGGAGCGGTGTCGAACATCCGCGAAGCGGGCTTGCGCGTGGCAGCAGCGGCAAAGCCCGGTGAGGACGACGCTTGTGCGCGGCGTGTCATCACGACGCGGCGCAGTCTGCTCTGATCCAGATCAAAAGTCAGTCGCATCGACTGTGGCGCGTGGCCGCATGTCCTGCGCCGGTGGGGCATGCGGGCGCATCGCGCGCGCCGTGACGCGGCCACCCGACCTGCCCGCGCCACGCCGCTAGACTGCGCGCATGGACGAACGCGCGTTGCTCGCAACCCTGGCCGATGGCGCCACGCATTCCGGCGCGGCGCTGGCGACGCGCATGGGCGTCAGTCGCGCGGCGGTCTGGAAACAGATCGAGGCCCTGCGCGCGGCCGGGCTGCCCATCGCCGCGCAAGGCGGGCTGGGCTACCGGCTGCAAGGCCCGCTGCAATTGCTCGATGCCGATGCGCTGCGCGCGCTCCTGCCGCGCGCAGCAGGCCCAGCGTGGCCGTGCATCGAGGTGCACTGGCAACTCGATTCGACCTCCAGCGAGCTGCAGCGGCGCGAGGCGCGCTTGCCTTCGGGCAGCGCGGTGTTCGCCGAACGCCAGAGCGCCGGTCGCGGCCGGCGTGGACGCAACTGGCTGGCGCCGCCGGCACTGGGCCTGACGTTTTCCCTGCTGTGGCGCTTCGAACACGGTTTTGCCGCGTTGGCCGGGCTGTCGCTGGCGATGGGCGTGGCGCTGGCCGAAACTTTGCGCGCTCAAGCTGCGGCGGACATCGCGCTGAAGTGGCCCAACGATGTTCTGCACGATGGTCGCAAGCTGGCCGGCATCCTGGTGGAACTGGGCGGCGAGTTTCTGGGGCCGTGCCACGCCGTGATCGGCATCGGTCTCAACGTGCGTCTGCCGGAGCCGACGCGTGCACAGGCCGGACAGCCAGTGGCCGATCTGGCCGAGGCCTGCGGCGGCGCTGCGCCGGATCGCAACGCGCTGGCCGCCGCGCTGCTGGCGGCACTGGCCGAGGCGCTGGCGCTGTTCGCGCGCGCGGGCTTCGCCGCGTTCGCCGCGCGCTATGCCGCGCTGGATGCGCTGGCCGGGCGCGAATTGAGCGTGCAGGCCGGCGGCGAGACGTTCCGCGCGCGCGCGCAAGGCGTCGATGCGCGCGGCGCGCTGCGCGTGCTGCGCGGTGCGCAAACCCTGCTGCTGGACAGCGCCGACGTATCGGTGCGCGCGTGAATCTGCTGCTGGATCTCGGCAACACGCGCCTGAAATGGGCACTGGCCGAAGGTGCGCGGTTGCAGGGCGCGGTCGCTGCGCTGGCCTGGGACACGCCGGATTTCGGGTCGCGCCTGAATACGGCGCTGGCCGCGTTGCCGCCACCGCACGCGGTGCACATGGCCGTGGTCGCGACCGCCGCGCGCGAGCGGCAAGTGCTCGCCGGCGTGCGGCGTGTGCTGCGCATCGAACCACGCGTGCAGCGCAGCGTGGCCGAGCTGTGCGGCGTGCGCAGCGCCTACCGTGAGCCCACGCGGCTGGGCATCGATCGCCTGCTGGGCATGGTCGCGGCGCGGGATGCCGGCTTCGCGCCGTGCGTGCTGGCCAGCCTCGGCACGGCGCTGACGCTGGATGCGCTGGATGGCGCGGGCCGCCATCGCGGCGGCTTGATCGTCGCGTCGCCCGCGCTGATGCAGCAGGCATTGTTGGACGCGAGCGGGCGCGTCGCGGTGCGCGGCGCGGGTCGCGTGACGTGGCTGGCCGACAACACCGAGGACGCGCTGAACTCGGGCGCCTGGCTGGCGGCGGCGGCACTGGTCGAGCGTTTCAGCGAAGAGTCCGCGCAGGCGCTGGATGGGCAGCCGCGGCTACTGCTGGCCGGCGGCGACGCACCGCGTTTGCAGGCGCTGTTGCGCGGCGCATCGCAATTGTTTCCCGATGCGGTGCTGCGTGGTCTGGCGATCGCCGCGGATGCGCAGCGCGATGCGGACTGAGCGGCTGAAAAATCGCCCACCTGCTGTGACCGCCGGCAGGCGCCCGTGCCGACGGCGCGCCATGGGCAAATCCGGGTCATTTGGCTCACCCAACTCCGCGAATGTGCCGACGACGCACCTGGTCACGCACGCCTGGCGACGCCCTCACTACGGCGGTCGAAGTTTTCCCCAGCCGCTGTGCGCGGCGTGCCGGGAATCCGCCCCCGGTCACCGTTCTTGCCCGGCGCTGTGTCTAGAATCGCCGCATGATCCTGCGCCGCACCGTGCTGCTGCTGCTGTTGCTCAACCTCGCCGCGGCGGCGTGGTGGCTGTGGGCGGGGCGCGCGCGGGCGCCGATCGCATACACGCAGGCCGGTGTGCCCACGCTGCACTTGTTGCATGAGGCGTTGCCGCGCGCCACGTCGCATCCGTCGCCGGCGCCCGTCGCGACCGCCGCCAGCGCAGCGGCGCAATGCCTCAGCGTCGGTCCCTTCACCACGCAGGCCGAGATGCAGCAGGCCTTCGCCGCGCTGGCCATGCTGGTGCCGCGCATCCAGTATCGCGTGGCCGAGTCCGCGGTGTCGCGCGGCTGGTGGGTGTATCTGACCGCGCCCACGCGCGAGCAGGCGCTGACCATGGCACGCGCACTGGCCGCGCACGGCGTGCGCGATTACTACGTGATCACCGCCGGCGAGCAGCAGAACAGCATCTCGCTGGGTTTGTTCCAGGACCCGGGCAACGCGCAGCGGCGCGAAGCGCAATTGCGCACGCTGGGTTTTCCCGCGCAGTTGCGCCAGCGCGTCGAGCAGGTGCCGCAGTACTACATCGAGTTCCAGCAGCCGGCCACCCCGGGCTTCACCTGGCAAGCTCACATCGCGCACGCCGATATCCTGCACGCGCGGACCCGCGCCTGCGATTGAGCGGTCTGGCAACGCAGCGATGGATGCCGCGCGCGTCAATGCCCGGATACAATGCGCCCGCGCCGCTTTAGCTCAGTTGGTAGAGCAACTGATTTGTAATCAGTAGGTCGTCCGTTCGAGTCGGACAAGCGGCACCATCACATGCATCGGCGTCCGCGTGGCGGTGTCACGGCCCGACCTCCGGCGCGGCCATCCTGCGCCGGTGCGTCGCGCGTCACTATTCCAGGATTTCCATGTCGGCACGCAGCTTGGTTCTCTCCCGGTCGGCACATGCCGCAACGCCCAGCAAGCAGCACAAGGCCTTCGACGCGCTGGTGCGCAAACTGGAGCGCGAGCGCGCCCGTCTGCAGGACTGGAACGACGCGCGCGCGTCACTGTCCGCCTTGATCCACGGCGAGCTGCCCGCGCGCCGGCAGGCGCTGGATCGGCTGCGCAAGGCGCTGGTATTGCACCTGGATGCCCGCTACGCGGATGCGCGCTTCAATGCCGCGGATCGCACACGCATGCGCGCGACCCTGCTGGCCATCGCCGAGGACATCCTGGCGGTCGATGCGGACGCCGAAGTGCAGGCCGTGTCGCGGCGGCACCGCGCGGCATCGTCTGGCGCGGCGGATGCAGGCATGGATGACTTGTTCGGCTTCGATCCGGCGCCGCCGATCCGGGATGCCGCGGCCGGGTGCGAGGCGCACGCCGCGGAGCGGTTCGGGCAGGCGCCGCACCTCGACGCGGAGCAGGGCCCGGCGCAATCCGCGGCCGCGCCGCGCCGCGCGCCGGATGCCGCCGACTCCGCGCAGCAGTTGCGCCGCATCTACCGCCAGTTGGCCAGCGCCCTGCATCCCGACCGCGAATCCGATCCCGAGCTGCGCACGCGCAATACCGATTTGCTCAAACGCGCCAATGCCGCCTATGCACAGCATGATCTGTACGCCCTGCTGTCCCTGCAGTTGGAGGCGCGATTGCTGGATTCACCCGGCCTGGCAGGCATCGTGGACGCCGAATACAAGGCATTGACGGCGACGCTGAGGCGGCAATTGCGCGATACCGAAGCCCAGGTGGCCAGCATCGAATTCGAATTGGGCCAACTGCTGTCGCGGCCAGCGGCCAGGCGCATCACGCCGCAGCACGTGCGCCAGGATCTGCAGGAGCTGGCGCAAGCTCTGGCCGGCGCGTGCAGCGAGATCGAGGATCTGCTGGCCCGGGGCGGCGAGGTCAAGTCGCTGAAAGCCTGGCTGCGCGAGCAGGACCGCGCGCGCCAATCGTTCGAGTTCGAGATGGATGACGCGTTCGCCGAACTGCTCGCGGCGATGGTGCAGGCGGCGCCGGCCAAGCCGCCACGGCGGCGGCGCTGAGCTCGCGTGGCGCGGCGTGGCGCGCCGTCGCCGCGGACGTACAATCCGCGGGTGACCGGCGCCACTCCGGCGCAACTTGCAGGAAATCGCGTGGACCCTTCCTCCGAAATCGACTACGACGCGCGCCTGGCGGCGCTGGCGGCAGCGTTCGCGCAGGGTCTGGCGGACAAGCGCGCCGCGGTCGCGCGTGCCTGGCAAGCCTGGCGGGCTGGTGATGCCGCCGCGCGCGACGAGCTGCGCACGCTGGCGCACCGCCTCGGTGGCGCGGCGGACAACTACGGCTATATCGCGCTGGGCGAGGCCGCGCGCGCGCTGGATGCGCTGCTGATCCCGCGTCTGGCGACGCCCGCCGTCGCCGCCGCCGCGGCCGTCGCCGCACTGCTCGACGCGTTCGGGTTGCCGCCCGCGGCGATCTGACTTCCGCGCGGTGCCCATGGGCAGCGCGCGCCCGACCGGAGGAAACGACATGAGCCCTGGCATCGCTGCAACCTCGAGCGCGCGCGCGCAGCCGCGCATCAGCCTGATCGGCGCGCCCACCGACATCGGCGCCGGGCATCGCGGCGCGGCCATGGGCCCCGAGGCGCTACGTGTCGCCGGTCTCGCCGAAGCGCTGCGCGCGCGCGGCCTCGAAGTGCTTGATCGCGGCAACCTGACCGGGCCGCTGAATCCATGGCAGCCGCCGCGCGATGGCTATCGCCATCTGCCCGAGGTGCAGGCGTGGGCGCGCGCCGTGGCCGATGCCATCGCTGCGGAGCTGGCGCAGGCGCGGCTGCCGATCCTGCTGGGTGGCGATCATTGCCTGGCAATCGGCTCGATCGGCGCGGTGGCGCGGCATTGCCGCGCGCAGGGGCGCGACCTGCGCGTGCTGTGGCTGGACGCCCACGCCGATTTCAACACCCACGCCATCACCCCCTCGGGCAACATCCACGGGATGCCGGTGGCGTGCCTGTGCGGTCAGGGTCCGACCGAGCTGACCACGCTGACCGGCCCGGCGCCGGCGCTGCGCGCGGACGAGATTCGCCAGATCGGCATCCGCTCGGTCGATCCCGGCGAGCGCCGCCTGGTGCACGACGCCGGCCTGGTCATTTTCGACATGCGTTATGTCGACGAGATGGGCATGAAACGCGCAATGAGCGAGGCGCTCGCCGGGCTCGACGCCGACACGCATCTGCACGTGAGTTTCGACGTGGATTTCCTCGATCCGGGCATCGCCCCCGGGGTGGGCACCACGGTGCCGGGCGGGCCGAACTATCGCGAGGCGCAGCTGGTGATGGAGATGATCGCCGACAGCGGCCGCCTGGCCTCGCTGGACATCATGGAATTGAACCCGGCGTTCGACGATCACAACCGCACCGCGCTGCTGGCCGTGGACCTGGTCGAGAGCCTGTTCGGCAAATCCACGCTGATGCGCGGCTGAGATTGGCCGGGCAAGCACGCCGGTGCAATGTGTGATGCAATTCACACGTGAGCACGGTGACCTTTCGACACACCAGTGAACATTTGTCGCGGCGTGCGGGGAAAGCGCGTGCCGTGCATGGTTCGTGCATCAAGGACGGGCAACAACGGTCACCTGTCGTGGCCGAGCGAGGAAGGGCGGGACGGCCCATGCTCAAACATTCCGCTCAAGACATCGCCGTGCCGGGCAGCGCGCTGGATGGCGCCGTACCCGGCTCGCCGCAGGCACGGCGCCGGCGCGCGCTGATGGCGCTGGTACCGCTGCTGGCCGTGCTGGGCGCGTTGCTGGCCGGCGCGGCCGGGCTGCTGGCCGTGTGGCGGCCGATCGCGGCGCTGGCCTGCGCGGTGGCTGCGCTGTTGCTGCTGGGGCTGCTGGTCTACGGCCACCTGCTGCGCCGGCGTGCGCTGCGCCGCGCCGAGGCCCTGCTGCAGGCTTTCGCCGGCGAGTTGCGCGAACCGGTCAGCCTGCGTGACGCGCAGGGTCGCTTTCTGTTCGCCACGCGTCCGGCCGCGGCCATGTTGGGCGCCGAGCCGGCCGACGTGCTGGGCTATACGGAAGGCGATTTCCTCGATCCCGAGGCCGCCGCCGCGCGCGCCGCCGAAACCGCCGCGCTGCTCACCGAGCCCGGTCGGCTCACCCTGCGCCGGCGCGGGCCCGATCCGGACGGGCGCATGTGCGAATACCTGGTCAGCAAGCAGGCGCTGGCGCTGCCGCGGCGGCGCGCGTTCGGTTTGCTGGAGATCGGCCGCGAGGTGGGCGGCGAGCGCGCCTGGCGCCAGTTCCAGGAGCAGCGCGACAGCGAATGGCGCGCGCTGTTCGAGGATCATCCGCTGCCGGCCCTGATCATGGCGCAGGACGGCGCGCTGCTGGCGGTGAACGCCGCCGCCGAGCGCTTTTACGCTTACGCCGCCGAGGATCTGCAGGCGCTGGGCGCCAATGCCATCGCCGTGGAGCCGGGCAATGATCCCGCGCTGAGCGTGTTGCGCGGCCCCACGCACCGGCGTCGCGATGGCCGCCAGATGCCGGTGCAGGTCACGTCCAGCCCCATGCTGTATGCGCGTCGCGACGCGCGCCTGTTGCTGATCCGTCCGCGCGAAGGCGCGGCCAGCGAAGGCGAGCTGTACGAGCGGCGCTACCGCGACCTGATCGACTCCGGCATCTGGCTGGTGTGGAGCCATGATCGCGATGGTCGCGTCGTGCAGGCCAACGGTGCGGTCGCCGCGGCGCTCGGGGTCGATGCCGGGGAATTGATCGGCCATCTGCTGACCGATTTCATGGAGCCCGGGGATCACGACGCGGCGCTGGCCATGCTCGAGCGCAGCGCCAGCCGGCGCCGCGATACCGGCGTGATCAGCGTGCGTGGGCGCGGCGGCGAGCGCCGCACCTGGCAGTACCACAGCCTGGCGTATCCCGAGGACACTCCGCCGCAGGTGCTGCTGGTGGCGCAGGACATCACCCTGCGCCAGAACTACGACCGCCAGTTGCGCGAGCGCACCATGAGCGATCCGCTGACCGGCGTATACAACCGCCGTTATCTGGATGAGTTCGCCACGCGCAACGGCGAACTGCACTTCGGCTGCATCGTGGTCGATGTGGTCAGTTTCAAGCACTACAACGATGTGCATGGCCACGCGCAGGGTGACGCCATGCTGCGCAAGCTGGCGCAATTCCTGCGCGCGGCCTGCCGCAGCCAGGACACCGTGGTACGTCTGGGCGGCGACGAGTTCGTGCTGGTGCTGCCGGATACCAGCGAGGGCGTGCTGCGCGAGATCGCGCACCGGCTGGAAGTGCGCTCCGAGGCGGAGCTGGGTTTCGCGGTGTCGGCCGGCTGGGCGATCCGCCAGGGCGATGAAGGTTTCGACGCGACCATGAAACGCGCCGACCTCGATCTGCTGGCTCGCCGCGCGGCTGAACGCAGCGGGCAGGGCGGACGCGAGCGCTGATCTGCAGACCAGGGATTCGTGGCCGGGACCATGTGCCATGCCTTATCGCCGCCGTCGTCCTGCTGCGACCGCCTTCGTCCTGTCGCAACCCGGCTGGTCATGCCCGCGCAAGAACGTCATCACGGAATGCCGGTGTCGGGGACGGGAATCCACGCATTCGGTCGTTCTTGCAGAGAGTCCGGGTTTCCGCTGGCACGGGTGACGCCACGGGCCGGTACCCGGCGCAACGTTCCCTGCCCGGCGACTAAACCCTCCGCCCCGCCAGCGCATCCAACACGGCATGATGGACGGAACCCTGCCCGGCCTGCGCCCCGCCATGTCGCTGCCTTCGTCTGATGATGCCGATGCGGTGCTGGTCGCGGCGGCGGCGCGTGGCTCGGTGGCGGCGTTCGAGACCTTGTATCGCCGCCATGCGCCGCGCGTGTTCGGTGTGCTGCTGCGTCTGGCCGGCTACGACCGCGCGCGCGCCGAGGACTTGACCCAGGATGCGTTTCTGCAGGCGTGGCGCGCACTGCCTGGGTTTCGCGGTGGCAGCGCCTTCGGCACCTGGCTGTATCGCATCGCGGTGAATGGTGCGTTGGCCAGCGTGCGCGCCGCGGGCCATCGCATCTCCACGAGCAGCGCGGATGACGGGGTCGATGACGCCGCGGCGGACGCCGGGTTCTGTCCCGTCGAACGCAGCGAACTGCAGCGCGCGGTGGCGAAGCTGCCGCCGCGAGCACGCAGCGTGCTGGTGCTGCACGACATCGAGGGCTGGACGCACGCCGAGATCGCGCGCGCGCTGGATCTGGCGCCGGGCTCGTGCAAGGCGCACCTGCACCGCGCCCGCGCGCTGCTGCGCGCGCAGCTGCAACTGGAGAATCGCGCATGACCCACATCGACCCGTCGAACGTGCTGGGCCTGCGCCGCGAATTGCGCGCGCTGGCGCTGGACGAGGCGCCGCCCGCCGCGCTGTGGCCGCGCATCGCCGCGCGCCTGGCACCCGCGACGGATGCCGCGCCGGCGCGCCTGGCATGGCGCATGCCGTGGCCGGCGCTGGCCGCCGCGCTGCTGCTGGGCGTCGGTCTGGCCCTGCTGCTGCCGCAGGCGCTGATGCATCACGAGGATGTCGCCGGATCGCGCGCGCTGCGCACCGCGCTGCTGCAACTCGATCAGGCGCAGGCCAGCCTCGCTGCCGCGCAGCGCGCGCAGCCGCAGGCCAGCTTCATTACCGGAATGCGCGTGCAAACCGCTTTGCAGCGCGCCGCCATCCAGCAGCGCCTGCAAGGCAGCTGATGCACTTGTTCACGCCGGCACGAGCCGGTCCTGTCCACCCCGAGGAGTACGCCCATGTCCAAGCACATCCCGCAGCATGATCGCCGCCTGGCGCGCAATGTCCTGATCGCGCTGGTCGCGTGCGCGCTGGCGCTGGCGCTGCCGCGCGCGCAGGCCGCGCCGGCAGCGTCGGCCGATGCGCCGCCGGTCCCGATCAACATCACGCGGCCGCTGGCGGCCGCTGGCACGGTCAGCATCGACAACGGCGCCGGCAGCATCCAGGTGATCGCCTGGGACAAGCCCGAGGTGCAGGTCAGCGGCCAGCAGCCGGCTACGGCCAAGCCGCCGGCGGTCGAGAGCAGCGCCAGCCGATTCGCGCTGCGCATCCGCGCCAAGGTCAAGCGGTGCTGGCTGGTGGTGTCGTGCTCGACCACGCTGCTGCCGGTGCGTCTGACCGTATACGCGCCACGCGGCGCGCGCCTGGACTTGCATAGCGTCAGCGCCGACCTGCGCGCGCAGGGCTTCAACAGCCCGCGGCTCGATGCCGAGAGCGTCAGCGGCGGCATCACCTTGAGTGATGCGCGCTTCGTTGCAGCGCGACTGCATTCGGTCAGCGGCGACATGCAGTTGAACGCGGCGATCGGCCGGCTGGATGCCGACAACGTATCCGGCGACGTGCGCGGCGCGGCGCTGGCCTGCAGCAGCGTGCGCGCCACCACGGTGTCGGGCGATATCAATCTGAGTTGCGCGCGGGTCAGCGCGGCGGCGCTGAAATCCGTGTCCGGTGATTTGCACCTGAGCCTGGGCGCGCTGGCGCCAGCCGGCACGGTGAGCCTGAACACGGTCAGTGGCGATGCACATCTGGGTGTTCCGGCCAGCGTGTCGGCACGGCTGGATCTGGGCAGCCTCAGTGGCAGCATCGGCGGCGCGCTGCCGGCCGGTGTCAGTGTGCAGCGGCACAGCGTCAGCGGCCGTTTCGGCAGTGGCGACGGCAGCCTGCGCGTCGAGACCGTATCGGGCGATATCCGCTTGCAGCAGGGCGGTTAAGCGATCGGCGTGGGCCGTGCATGCGGCGCGGCCCGCGCCGGACCCATCACAGGCTCAGCTTGAAGCCGGCGTACCAGGTGCGGCCCAGGGCCGGCTCGATGCCGTAGGTCCACACGCGCGAGTAGTACACGCGGTTGAACACATTGGACACGCCGCCCAGCAACTCGATGCGCGGCGTGAGGTTCCAGTTGGCGGCCAGGTCCCAGACCGAGTACGCCGGAATGCGCGCGGGCAGCAGCGTGCTGCCGCCGGTGCCGGGTTGATCCTGATCGCTGTCCTGCCAGTATTGCGAGCCCGAGGACACGCCGGTGAAGGCGATCTTGTAGTGGCCGTCGCGGCGCCAGGTGATGCCGGCCTTGGCCAGATAGCGCGGCGCGTAGGCGGGCGCCTTGCCGATCTGGTTGGGGATGGCGCTGGCGACGAAGCGCGCGTGCAGCAACTGCAGATTGGTGAACAGCTCGAGGTGCTCGCCATGGTCGTTGCCGTGCAGGAAGTCGTAGGCCAGCTCGCCCTCGAAGCCTTCGTTGTGCGTGTCGCCCGAGTTCTGCTCGATCGAGACGATGGGGCTCAGGTTGATGGTTTCGATGCGGTTGTGGAAATTCATCCAGAACACGCTGACGTCGTAGAACAGGCCGTCGGCGGGGGTGCCATGCACACCCAGTTCGTAGGACAGCACCTTCTGCACCGCGGGCGCCGTGCCCGGAATGATGTTGGCGTGCGGTGAACCGATGTCGAAGAAGCGCACCGGGCGCCAGCCGGTGGAGACGTTGAAGTAGGTCTCGTTGAGGTGTCCGTTGTCGAAGAAGTCGTTGCCGATGCCGAGGCCGAACAGCGGCACATTGCGCGACACGGTGGTATTGAGCAGCGGGCGCGACAGGTTGGGCGGGCGCACCGTCTCGAACACGCTGACCTTCTCGTGATCGAAGCGCAGCGAAGGCACGATGTGCCAGTGATGTCCGGGGCCGAAGCGGAACAGGCTGCTGGCGAACACCGAGGCGTAGTCGGAATGGCGTCCCTGCACCAGCGTGGGCACGCCGCCGGTGGCATCGCGCGGGGCCAGCAGATCGGTGTAGTTGGCACCGCGCAGCGGCGCATCGGAGTGATACAGCGTGGTGCCGAAGGTCAGCGTGTCGCCGGGGCCGAAGTCGTGGCGCAGGCGCAGGTCGGTGCCGACATAGCGAAAACGCGCGTCCTGGATGTTGGTGACGCTTGGCTGCGGCTGTGGTGGCAGCGCCGGGTTGGCCACGCGCTGGGTCAGTTCCGAGGTGCCCACCCAGGCCTTGCCGTAGAAACGCCAGTGGTCGCCGAAGTGCTGTTCATGGGTCAGCGACACGACGTTGCGATTGGCCCACTCGCGGTTGGCCGGTGTGGTGGTGAGATCGGGATTGGCGGCCCACTGCGGGTAGGTCAGACGCCCGGCGTCATTGGAGGCGGCGTCATACAGATGCAGGTTGAGACCCCACTGCGAATCCGTGCTGGGCGTCCACAGCAGGTTGGCATCGACGCCCTTGACCTTGTAGCCGCTGTTGGCGCGCGGACCGTCGCTGCGGTTGATCCAGCCGGCCACGCGGTAAGCGACATCGCCCGTGCTGCCCTTGACCACGTTGTAGGTCTGCCAGCCGCCGTGGCTGCCGATCATCTGCTCGGTGCTGGCGCCGAACGGCGCGCCGGCGACCGCACCCTTGGACACGAAATTGATCACCGGCGCCGGCTCCGGCCCGTACAGCAGGCTGTTGCCGCCGCGGATCACCTGCACTTCGCGCACGCCCTGCAGCGGCGGCTGGTAATACAGGGTCGGGAAGCCGATCCAGTCCAGCTCGGTGGGGATGCCGTCCTGCAGCACCAGCACGTATTCGGATTCCTGCGGATTACCGAGGCCGCGGTAGGTCAGATTCACGCGCAGCGGATCCTGCTCCTGCGAGACGATGATGCCGGGCGTGCGCACGAACAACTGGGTGAGGTTGTCCTGCGCCACCGTGGGGATCTGGTCCATGTGCGTGACCGTGGCCTTGGTGGTCACCGTGATCAGCGCGCCGTCGACCTCGGGCATCAGGTACTGCAGTTTGGGTTTCCAGAAGGGTTCGGCCGTATGCGTGACCTCGATCTTGGGCAGGGTCAGCGGCGGCTGGTCGTTGGCGGGCAAGGGGGTCTGGCTGCTGGCCAGCAGCAGGGGCAGGGCGGCAAGGATGGGCATGAAGCGCTCGCAGAGGATGGATCGGACGGGGGTGGATCAGGACGGGTTGGCGAAAGCTCAAAGTCTAGATGCACCGCAGGATTTTTATCGTGCAATCAACATTGTCGG
>DZBX01000208.1 GCA_022730075.1 Rhodanobacter sp.
GGCGCCGTGCGGCGGCGCGGCTTCGATCCGCCGGCACCAGGTTTCGACGCTCAGTGCGTATTCCGGACCAACGTGACCGGCGAATCCGGTCATCGTGACCGGGCCGTTGGACTACGACACCGGAATGGTGTTGCGCATGAATCAAACCTGGCGGACCAAGTAGCTTCACTGCATTTGCAGGAGCCCCATGGCCGCCCCAAGGATCAACATGCGCAAACTCAAAGACGCCTTGCGTCTCAAACTCGAAGGTGGGCAATCCCACCAGCAAATAGCCACCGCTCTGGGCATCTCCAAAGGTGTGGTCACCAAGTACGTCGGCTTGGCCGTGGCCGCCGGCCTGGACTGGCCCACCGTGGCAGCGATGGACGAAGCAGCCCTGGAGCGGCAGCTTCTTTCCGCACCGCGGCCCAGCGATATCTACGCCCAGGCCGACTACGGCCGCATTCACCAGGAGCTGCGCCGCAAAGGCATGACGCTGGCACTGCTGTGGGAGGAATACTGCGCCCAGACCGGCGACGAACACGACCCCGAGCATCCCGTCAAACCCTGGCGCTACTCGCAGTTCTGCGAGAACTACCGCCAGTTTGCCAAGCGTCTGAAGCGCTCAATGCGCCAAGTCCACCGCGCCGGCGAGAAGCTGTTCATCGACTACGCCGGACCCACGGTGGCTTTGACCAATGGCCAGCGCGCCAACATCTTTGTCGCCGCCATGGGCGCCTCGGGCTACTGCTTCGCGCTGGCCACGCCGGCGCAAACGGCCTGCGACTGGCTCGGCGCCACGGCGCGCGCGCTGACCTTCTTTGGCGGCGTGCCGCAACTCATCGTCCCAGACAACCCACGCGCCTTGGTCAAAAGCGCCAACCGCTACGAGCCACAGTTGAACGACACCGTGCTCGACTTTGCCCGCCACTACGGCTGCTCGGTGCTGCCCGCGCGGGCTTATCACCCACAGGACAAAGCCAAGGTCGAGCTCAGCGTGCAACTGGTGGAGCGCTGGATCTTGGCGCGCCTGCGCAAGATCCAGTTCGCCACCATCGACGACGTCAACGACGCCATGGCCCCGCTGCTGGAATACCTCAACCAGCGCGCCTTCCAGAAGCTGCCCGGCTGCCGGGCCAGCGTGTTCAAGGAAATCGATGCCTCGGCGCTGATGGCGCTGCCGCTGCAAGCCTGGGAATGGGCGGTCTTCAAAACCGTGCGCGTGCATATCGACAGCCACATCGAGTTCGAAGCCCACCGCTACAGCGTGCCCCACGCCCTGGTGGGCATGGCGCTGGAGCTGCGCATCACGGCCAGTGCCGTGGAGGTGGTGCACCGCGGGCAACGCGTGGCCAGCCACAGGCGCTGTGCGCACCCGGGGGGCTTCACCACCGTGGCTGAACACCTGCCCGATCGGCACCAAGCCCAGGCCCAGTGGACGCCCGAGCGGCTCATCCATTGGGGCGAGCGTGTCGGCGTGGCCTGCGCCCTCACGGTGCGCCGGATGCTGGAGCGGCAGCGGCATCCCGAGCACGCGTACCGAGCGTGCCTGGGGTTGTTGTCCTTGAGCAAACGCTACGGCGACGCACGCCTGGAGGCGGCCTGCGTGTTGGCGTGCGCGTTGGGCACCTCCAAGTACACGCACATCCGCGACATCTTGGTGAACCGGCGCGACCTGCTGCAAGCCAGCACCACGCCCGAGTGGACGAGCCCGTCGCACGCGCATGTGCGCGGCGCGGATTACTACCAATGAACATCCCGCACGAGAACGAGACGACCATGATGATGAACACGACCCTGAATCAGCTGCGCGGCTTGCGGCTGGAGACCATGGCCCAGGCCCTGGAGCAGCAACTACGCACCGGCGGCATGGCCGCCATGAGCTTTGAGGAGCGGCTCGCCCTGCTGGTGGACCGCGAAGTGCATGGCCGGCAGGACCGGCGCTGCGCGCGCCTGCTCAAGTTGGCCAAGCTCAAATACCCACAGGCCGCCATTGAGGACTTGGACAGCCGCAGCACGCGCGGCATTGAGCGCAGCGCGGTGATGAGCCTGGCCCTGGGCGATTGGGTGCAGGCCGGGCATGCGGTGCTGATTACCGGCCCCACCGGGGCGGGCAAATCGTGGTTGGGGTGCGCCTTGGCGCAGCACGCTTGCAGGCGTGGCCACAGCGCCATCTACCAACGCGTGCCCCGCCTGGGCGAGGAGCTGCGCATACGGCACGCCAATGGCACCTTCACGCGTTGGTTGGACACGCTCAAGAACACGGACGTGTTGCTGCTCGATGACTGGGGGATGACGGCCATGGATGCGCAAACGCGGGCCGATTTGCTGGAGATCATTGATGACCGGGCGGCCAGCCGCGCCACGATCATCACCAGCCAGTTGCCCATTGAGCATTGGCACGAATGGATTGGTGACGCCACGATGGCCGACGCGATGCTGGATCGGCTGATGCAAAGCCATCACCGACTCACGCTCACCGGAGAGTCGTTGCGCAAGAAGGTGCCGGCCAAAGGCAAGGCGGGCTCGCAGGCGCCCGCAAGCAAAGATACCGATTGATTCTCTGATGCCTGTCGAGCGGGATCATGCATACATGCCCGATCGGGGGGTGCCTCCGGCGGCCTGGCGGGGGCCTGACGAAACCGTTTCAACAACAATTTGAGAAAGGAAAGCCAACCCTCAAAGCAAGCCAAACCTAAAATCAAGCCGCGCAACACCACCATCGGTCACGATGACCGGAATCAGCGGTCACGTTCGCCGGAATACGCACTCAGCGGTGATCAGCAGTTGGTTCAAGTTAAGCAGCCGCTCCTGGTCATCCGC
>DZBX01000209.1 GCA_022730075.1 Rhodanobacter sp.
CCTAACTTGGCAAGCGCGCATCATTGATCTACATTGCATGGCGTGTATATCCAAACCGAGGAAGCCATCATGCAAATCGCCAAATGGGGCAACAGCCTGGCCGTGCGCCTGCCCGCCGCCGTGATCGAGGCGCTGGGCTTGAAAGAGGGCGACGACATCGAGATCGAGGTGGCCGACACGCGCAGTTTCGGCGTGCGCAAGAAGCCTGGCAGCAGCGCCTTGTTGCAACGCCTGCGCCAATACCGTGGACGCCTGCCGGCGGACTTCAAGTTCGACCGCCTCGACGCCAACGCACGCGGCTGAGCCACGCCATGCCTGGCGTCTTTTTCGACAGCAACGTGCTGCTGTATCTGCTGTCGGCCGACGCCACTCGCGCCGACCGCGCGGAGGCGCTGCTGGCGCGTGGCGGCCACATCAGCGTGCAGGTGCTCAACGAGTTCGCCAGCGTGGCCACGCGCAAGCTCGGCATGACCTTGATCGAGGTGCGCGAAGTGCTGGCCACCGTGCGCGCGCTGTGCACGGTGCATCCGGTCACCACCGAGCTGCACGACGCCGCGCTGGATCTGACCTCGCGCTACCGCACCAGCTTCTACGACGCACTGATCCTCGCCGCCGCGCTGCACGCCGACTGCCGCGCGCTGTACAGCGAAGACATGCAGCACGGCCAGCGCATCGACGGCCGCCTCACCATCACCAACCCGTTTCGCTGAGCGACCGTCTTGGCCCAGTTTGCTTGCGCCGAGTTCCAGCGACGTCCCCACACTCTCGGCAGATGGCTCAAATTCGCGTGGGCGCACACAATCCTTTTCTTTCGTGGTTTTGCACCGCTTCTCAGATTGCCCCGCGCGACGCTCGCTTGCCTGTCTTGTTCGTCGGCGCCTTTCCATCCCAAAGGCTCGACAACGGCACCGCCGCCAGCCTGTCGCCGAACGGCACGACGTCCGCGCTGTCGTAGAGGACGACGCCGAAGGCAAAGCGGTCCCCGCAGGCTTCGGCCAACGCCCGCAGGCCCGCGAAATCACCGGCTTTGACCGTCGCGCTCGCCTTGACCTCGATGCCTGCGATCATCCCGTCATCGCGCTCCAGCACGATGTCGACCTCCCGCATGTCCCGATCCCGGAAATGGTGCGGCGTCAGCCGCAGGTTCGAGGCCGTCATCAGCTTCAGCACTTCCGAGAATACGAAGCTCTCCAGTAATGCGCCGAACGTGCCGCGATCCGCCTTCACCCTGTCGAAGGAGAGCCCCCGCACGGTTGCCAGCAGGCCAGAATCGAGAAAGTGAAGCTTCGGTGTCTTCACAATCCGCTTCAGCGCATTGGTGAACCACGGCTGCACTGTCGCGATCAGGAAGACCTGCTCAAGCAGCCCGACATAACGCTGCCCCGTCTTGTGGCTGACGTTGATGCCGGCGCCGAACTGCGAATAGTTGACCAACTGGCCGGAGTGCTCGGCCAGCAGCCTTACGAATTTCGGAAGCTCCGTCAGCTTCTCGACGTCAGCGATATCCCGCAGATCGCGCGTCAGCATCGACGTGAGATAGGATCTCGACCAGTCCTGCCGCCGGCGCTCGCTGTCGCGACTGATCGCTTCGGGGAAACCGCCGAGCAGGACAATCTGGACAAGATCGTCGCCCAGGATTGCCTCCCGCTGGCTCCGGAGCTTTCCTGCGAAGAGATGCTCCAGGAAAGTCGGCGTCCGGCTTTCGACCTCAGCCCTTGCCAGCGGCAGTATCTGGATGGTCTCCATCCGACCGGCCAGACTGTCGGCGACTCGCGGCAAGGTCAGGACGTTCGCCGAGCCGGTCAGCAGGAAGCGACCCGGCCGATAGTCCTCGTCGATGGTTTTCTTGATGGCCAGCAGCAGGTCAGGGGCACGCTGGATTTCGTCGATGATGGCCCGGTCGAGGCCGCGGATGAAGCCGGCGGGATCGGACTGGGCGGCCTCGAGGACTGTTTGATCGTCGAGCGTGATATAGGTCCGCCCGACTTCTCCCATTTTTCGGACGAGCGTGGTCTTGCCGGCACGGCGCGGGCCTACGATCAGGACCACCGGCGTATCAGAAAGGGCTTCCTCCGCCCGTCGCTCCACGAACCGCTCGAACATGTCATCTCCGAATCCGGAAGATTGGAATCATCATGGCCGGCTGATTGGGAGTCAATGGCCCGCAAATTGGAAGCCACGGAGCCGCGATCTGGAAGGATTGGAAGGGAAGGCCTTCCCTTTGGTCGGCGCCGCGGTGTGCTGTCCGCTGTCCACATCCACGATTCCAAGACCACGGCCCCGACACCGCCCTCCGGCTACGCCCCGGCGACACCTCCGTGTACAACACGCTGGGCCAGCAGATGGCGCTGCAGCAGACCCAGCAGCTGCCTGGCGGCACGACCTCGGCGTACACGCGGGTGTTCGACTACGACGGGGAAGGCGAGATCCTCGGCCGCACCGACGGCACGCTGGGCGGCGGCACGTTCACGGCGCTGAGCGGGGCGACGACGGCGCAACCCGACGCCCTGCCGCCGCAGCACCTGGCCTATGTCGGCAGCGCGAGCGTGGCCACGCTCAGCACGGATGGCCTGATCAGCCTGAGCGACGGCCTGGTGCAGCCGGCGCTGAGCGCCGGCAGCGCGGACCAGTACACGGTGCAGGCCGGCGACACCCTGCAGAGCATCGCGCAGACGGTCTACGGCAACGCCAACCTGTGGTACGTGATTGCCGATGCCAATGCGCTCAGCGTGGACAGCAGCGGCACCGCCATCAACCTGGTGGCGGGGACGACGCTGAAGCTGCCGGCGGTGAGCAACCA
>DZBX01000210.1 GCA_022730075.1 Rhodanobacter sp.
GTCCGTCGGCCAGGGCGTCCGCGCAAGGCATTGCAAGGGGGTGGGCAATGAGCGCGCCGATCCTGATAGACGGCAAGATCGTCGGCATGCCGTGGCCAGCCCTCGACCTGTCGGCGGCAATCTCGCAGCAGCCGCCGCCGCTCGACTATGTTTTGCCTGGACTCGTGGCGGGTACCCTGGGCGCGGCAATCGCGCCAGGCGGTACCGGCAAAACCAACCTGGCCAGCGCGCTCGTGGGACTGGTCGGCGCTGGAGTCGATCTTTTGGGGTTAGGCCCACATCCGGTTGGGCGCGGGGTCCTGTTGGCCGGTGAAGATCCGGCACAGGTACTCCATCAGCGAGTGCACGCCTTCGCATCGCGCCTCAATGATGAGCAGCGCGATCTGTTCAAAGAAAACGTGATCGTTCTGTCTTGCGTAGGGCAGACGGGCGACTTGCTCGACGGCGGCGCGACGGCTGCGAAGATCGAGCAGGCGGCACAAGGGGCGCGCGTACTGTTCATTGATACGTTATCGCGCTTTTTCGGCGGCGACGAAAACGACCGCCGCGACGCCGCCCGCGCCATGCGCGCGCTGGAAGGCATCGCGCATCGCACAGGTGCCGCGATCGTTTTCCTGCACCACACCAGCAAATCGGCTGCGTTGGGCGGCGATGGAGACCAGCAGCAGGCAGCGCGAGGTTCGTCTGTATTCGTGGACGAGAGCCGATGGGTCGCCTTTTTGCAGACCTGCACGCCGACAGAAGCTGCAAAGTTCGGCATCGCTGAGACACGGCGACGCGATTTCGTTCGATACGGACTCAGCAAGGCAAATTACATCGCACCGCAGCTCGACATCTGGTTGCGGCGCGAGGTAGGCGGGGTGCTCGTCAGGTACGAGTACGAGATGCGAGAGCGGCCAAAGCCGCGCCACACAAACAGGGCGCAACAGGTCGCAGCAGCACTCGGAGCGGAGATGATCGATGACCCGGACTCGCTCTGATACCCAGCCGCTGGCCGCCGCGCTGGAGTACCGGCTACCCGTTTTCCCGGTGTGTCCTCGACCCTCTCCACGGCGCGACGAGCTGCGTTGGGGCGGGGTGTACGTGGAGCGCGGCAGGCCGACGGCGAGGCATCGGGACGTGCTGGACGCGGCGCTGACCGTAGGACAGCGCTACAGCTGCGCAGAGGGGCAGTTGCATGCGGTGTTTGACCTGGCAGACGTTCGCCGGTTGTTGGCCGTGGCAACGGACTGGAGAGGGATCAGGAAGCTACTCCTAGACCTTGCTGGCACTGTCATCAGTTTGCGGCAGCCTGGCCAAGTTTGGCCACCGGCATTCCCGATCCTGACCTTTGTCGGCGAGGCCAACAGCATGGCCGACCGCGCCGGGCATCAGTTCCCGGCAAAGCACAAGCGCATCACGCTCAGCGCGGGCGCAGCAGCACTGCTGGCGCAAGAGGCGAGGGTTTGCTTGACACGTGAAACGGTTGAGCGCGTGTTAAGCCTGCGGCACCAGGTCGGCCGTGCGCTGGCCAGATGGTGTCTGTCCCACAGCAACACGCAGCATCACAGGCTGGCCGACGTGCTGGTCGCCATCGGCGCGGCAGAGCAGGGCGAGCCGATCAGCGGCAGGAATGCACGCTCTCAAGTGCGAGAGCGAGTGCAGCGCTTGCGCGAGGACACCGACGGGCTACGTGCACTCGGCATTGCGATCGCCGACGAGACGCTGCACTACCACCGGCAAAAGGGCGTTTTCATCGACGCCGGAACAGGCGTGCCGCCCCTAACCGCCGTCGTGCCGCCCCTAACCGCCGTTCCTTAAAGGAATGTTCCATAAAGGAACATAGCCGGGTCTTTGAATGACCGGCCAGTTTAAAGGTAAAGACACCACCCGCCCCCCCCCCGGGGGGGGGCGAAGAGATAAAACATGACACCGGTTCGTCAAACACAACAGTTCATCGAGTTCATGCTTAGCCATGTGTCGCTGATCGAATTCGCCGCAGCACGCTATGTTCTCGGCGAGGACGGCCGGTCTCGGGTGCATAGCGTGAAGACGGCCAGGCGCACCGTTCAAGTTCTCGACGATCTTGATGCGTTGCTGCCCTGGTTGCGTGCACAGAACGCCAGTGAAGGACTGAACATTTGGGTTCGGCCTGCCTCCAGTCTCGAAGCGCATCTGCTGCTCATGCTGGACGACCTGCCGTTATCCAGTGCGCAGGCCGTCGCACACAAATACCGCTGCGCAGCGGTTGAGACGTCATCAAGGAACCACCAGGTCTGGCTAGTGGCCAACCAGCCGCTCAGCCGAGAGCAACGGCAGGACGTGGCCAAGGCGCTGTGCCGTCGGATCGGTTCTGATCCCGGCGCGATCAGCGAGCCGAGATGGGGTCGGCTGCCAGGGTTCAAGCAGATGAAGCCTGAAAAGCCGTCGAGCTGGACGAACCTGCTGTCGATCAGCACTGCGGCGCTGTTCAATCCGACGCCCTACCTCGTTAGCAAATGCGACGGCGGCAGGCGATCTCTTCCCGCGCCCGGCGCGGGCGGGGTGCCTTCAGCTTCTGGCGCTTCTGGCCGTGAGGGCGTCGACATGAGCCGCCGGGAGTTTGCGTTCGCTTGCCATGCGTTACGCGCCGGAGTCGATCCCGCCGCGGTTGAGCAGCGCATCGCCGAGCACGTGGACGCGACCGACCGTCGCAAATCGCGCGACTACGCAGCGCGCACTGTAGCCGCCGCACAGCGCGCTGTCGGGTAATTATTTCGCGTTGAAATCCGCCCGACCTAGAACACAAGGAATGGCACATT
>DZBX01000068.1 GCA_022730075.1 Rhodanobacter sp.
CGATCTGCGCCATCTGCATCACCTGCTCCTGGTAGACCATGATGCCGTAGGTCTCGCGCAGGATCGGCTCGACGCGCGCGTCTGGATAAGTCACCGGTTCGCGGCCGTGCTTGCGCGCGACGAAGCTGGGGATCAGGTCCATCGGGCCGGGGCGGAACAGTGCGCCCAGCGCGATGATGTCCTCGAAGCGGTCGGGTCTTGCCTCCTTGAGCATGCGCTGCATGCCCGGCGATTCGAACTGGAACACCGCCACGGTGCGCGCGTGCTTGAGCAGTTCGTAGGGCGCGGGGTCGTCCAGCGGCAGTTGCGTGATATCCAGCGGTGCCGCGTCGGATTCGCTATCGGCATCCTGCCGGTCGCGACACTGGCGCATCCCTGCGCGGCGGTCGCTATCGGCATCCTGCCTGTCGCGACACTGGCGCATCCCTGCGCGGCGCTCGTTGATGGCCTTCACCGTCCAGTCGATGATGGTCAGCGTGCGCAGGCCGAGGAAGTCGAACTTGACCAGGCCCACGGCCTCGACGTCGTCCTTGTCGAACTGCGTGACCAGGCCGCCGCCGCCCGGTTCGGCGTACAGCGGCGAGTAATCGGTGAGCGGCCCCGGCGCGATCACCACGCCGCCGGCGTGCTTGCCGGCGTTGCGCACCAGGTCCTCGAGCGTGCGCGCCAGCTCCAGCAACTCGCGCACCTCGTCCTCGTCGCGGCAGCGCCGCACCAACTCGGCGGAAACCAGATCCGGCCTTTTCGCGGCTTCATCGGATTCGCCCAGCGCATCGGCCAGACAGATGCCCAGCGCGTTGGGGATGAGCTTGGCGATCGAGTCGACGAAGGTGTAACCGTGACCGAGCACGCGTCCGGCATCGCGCACCACGGCCTTGGCCGCCATGCTGCCGTAGGTGATGATCTGGCTGACCTGGTCGCGGCCATAGGTGCGCGCCACGTAATCGATCACCTCGTCGCGGCGGTCCATGCAGAAGTCGACGTCGAAATCCGGCATGGATACGCGTTCGGGATTGAGGAAACGCTCGAACAGCAGCCCGAATCGCAGCGGGTCCAGGTCGGTGATGCCCAGCGCCCAGGCCACCACCGAGCCGGCGCCGGAGCCGCGCCCCGGACCCACCGGGATGTCGTTGCGCCTGGCCCAGTTGATGAAGTCGGCCACGATCAGGAAGTAGCCGGCGAAACCCATGCGCACGATCACGTCCAGCTCGGTATGCAGGCGCGCGTGGTAATCGGCCTCGGTGTGCGTGCCGGCCGCGCCGTGGCGCGCCAGGCGCTGCGCCAGGCCCGTGCTGCTGCTGGCGCTGATGTGTTGCTCCAGCGTGACCCCCGGCGGGGTCGGGAACGCGGGCAGGTGGTAGGTGCCGAAGTGCAGTTCGAGGTTGCAGCGCTTGGCCAGTTCGACGC
Source organism: Rhodanobacter sp. (assembly GCA_022730075.1). Taxonomy (GTDB): domain Bacteria; phylum Pseudomonadota; class Gammaproteobacteria; order Xanthomonadales; family Rhodanobacteraceae; genus Metallibacterium. The sequence goes on from DZBX01000068.1 coordinate 1,408, forward strand.
TGTTGTCCAGCGCCTCGGGCAAATCGGCGAACAGCGCGCGCATGTCGCGCGTGGATTTCAGGTACTGCTCGGGGCTGTACTCGCGCGGGCGTTTGGGATCGGCCAGCACGCGGCCCTGCTGGATGCACACGCGCGCCTCGTGCGCCTCGAAATCCTCGCGTTCGAGAAAACGCGCGTCGTTGCTGGCCAGCAGCGGCAGGTCGTGGCGCGCGCCCAGCGCCAGCGCGGCGCCGATCCAGTCTTCTTCGTGCGCGCGTCCGCAGCGCGTCAGCTCCAGATACAGGCGCTCGGGAAAACGCTGGCGCAGGCGCTGCAGCAGCACGCTGTCGGCTTGATCGGTCAGTGCGCTTTGCGCCAGCGCGCTGGCATGGCCGGCGAGGGCGATCAGGCCGTCGCTGGCCCCATCCAGCCAGTGCTCGGCGACGATCGCGCGGCCGCCCTGCTGGCCCTCGCGCCAGGCGCGCGAGATCAGCCGCGACAGATTCAGATAGCCGGCGTGGTCCTGGCACAGCAAGGTCAGGCGCCGCGCCTCGCCGTGGCCGTCGTGGCGCAGCCAGATGTCGCAACCGGCGATCGGCTTGATGCCATTGGCCAGCGCCGCCTTGTAGAACTTGATCAGCGCGAACAGGTTGCTGTCGTCGGTCAGCGCCAGTGCCGGCAGCCCCAGCCGGCGCGCGTGGCTGATCAGGTTGGGTCGCGGCGCGGTGGCCGGATCGCCGTACTCGGGCTTGTCGGGAATGCGGATGATCGAGTCCGTCAGCGCGTATTCGCTGTGGACGTGCAGATGGACGAAACCCGGGCTCATGGCGATCCGCAAGATGCAATCACGAAAGCCTAGCAGCCTGTCGGGCTTTGCTGGTCGCGGCGAGCATGCGCCTGTGCGAGGACCGATTTTGGGAACCACCTCCGAACCAGTCCATCCTGGACTGGTCAGATGGCGCCGGGTCCGGCACCGGTCCGGACTCGGCTACGCCGTGACCAGCGCCTGCGTGGTGGTTACGCGGCAAGCCACCCATGGCTTGAGGGAAGGTCTGAACGTGTCCGGACCTTCACCTGACAGCGCCGCGCGCGCTGCGCTGTGCGCCAAGCGATCGCGCTGGCTCGAGCGATCAGCGCGGGTCGCGGTACACCAGCAGCGCGCCGGCGCCGGGATCGCACACATACGCCTGGTGGCGCTCATCCGTGGTCACGCAGTGGGCGTGCGCGGCGGTGGGCACGCTGGCGCGGGTGGTGAACCCGTGGCCGTCGTAGCCCAGCACGGTCATGGTTGCGCTGATCGCGCCTGGCGCATACAGATGCCGGAGCAGCGGATTCCAGGCGATGATGTCCACGCCCGCGCCCACCGGCGCGCTGGCGATGATCCTGCCGTTGGCGTCGAGATCGAGCGCCACCACCTTGCCTTCCTGGCAGCCGACGAACAGCGTGTGTTGCGCGGCATCCAGCGCCAGGCCGCGGCTGCCGGTGCAGGTATTGGGCCAGCGTGCGGCCACGTGCGGATCGCGCAGCGGAATTGCCAGGGTGTGGTCGCGCCACTGGTTGGTGTAGGCCATGCCCGTGCCGGCGTCGATCAGCAGCGACTCGGGGCCGCCCGGCACCGCGATCACGCCCAGCCGGCGCAGCGCCGGATGCGCGCCCGTGCTGACCGCGAAGCGCTCGATCTGGCGTGCGTGCGGCTCGCTCACCCACACCTGCCGGAGCGGCGCCACGTAGCGTACGTAGTCGGGCTGCGCGGCCAGCGCGGCGCGCGCAACGACCGTGCCGCTGACCGGATTCACCGCCAGCAGCGCCTGTGCGTCGTGGTCGCTGGCGAACAGCAGGCCCGCGCCATAGCTGGCCGAGGTGGTGCCGGCGTCGTGCCCCTTGCTGGCGCCACCGGCCGCGGTGATGCCGGGCAGCACGCGCAGCGCGTCATCGCGCGGATCGATCAGCACCAGCGCGCCGCTTTGCGCGGCCGGCACCACGATGCGATCCAGCGCGGCGACGTAGCCGATGTCGTCGAAACCCAGGCCCTGCGCGCCGCCGGGAATGCGCAGCAGCGTGGTGGCCGGTGGCGTCGCCGCGGCCGCGATCGGCAAGGCGAGCAGGCTGAGCAAAGCAATGCGTGGGAGGCGCGAAACCAGGACATGCATGGCGGGATTCCTCGGTAGAGCCGGACGTGGTGCGCAAGTCTGGCCTGCGCACGATGACAAGATCGATCGCCCGTGCACACCGTAATGAACCGGTAAGGTTGCGCGGTGGCGGCGTCGCGGCGCCGGCCGCGGCGGTGCACGCCCGCCATGGCGCCGTCGCGTGCGGCGGATACGGGATCGGGAGCGCTGGCCTCATGCCATGGTGCTTGCGTTCGTCATGCTGCCTGCGGATGCTTGCGCAGTGGCCAGGTCATGGCCCGCGCATGCGCGTCGGAGGAGTCGTGTCGGACGTCGTCGAACTTGCCCAGGAGCTCATCCGCCGCCGTTCGGTGACGCCGGACGATGCCGGTTGCCAGGCGCTGCTCGCGGCGCGGCTGGCGCGCGCGGGTTTTCGCTGCACGGCGCTGCCTTTCGGCGAGGTCGAAAACCTGTGGGCCACGCATGGTGGCGACGGTCCGGTGCTGGTGTTCCTCGGGCATACCGATGTGGTGCCCAGCGGACCGGAGTCGGCCTGGGCGAGCCCGCCGTTCGAGCCGGTTGTGCGCGACGGCAGGTTGTACGGGCGCGGCGCCGCCGACATGAAAGGCAGCGTGGCGGCGATGTGCGTGGCGCTGGAGGATTTCATCCGGCGCCATCCCGATCACGCCGGCAGCGTGGCACTGCTGCTGACCAGCGACGAGGAGGGCATCGCCGAGCACGGCGTGCGCCGCGTGGCGCAGCATTTCCGCGAGAGCGGACAGCGTATCGACTGGTGCGTGGTCGGCGAGCCGTCCTCGCGCGAGCGCCTGGGTGATCTGATCCGCATCGGCCGGCGCGGTTCGCTCACCGGCACGCTGCGGGTGCGCGGCGTGCAGGGTCACGTGGCGTATCCGGAGAAGGCGCGCAACCCCATCCACCAGGCCGCGCCGGCGCTGGCCGAGCTGGCCGCGATGCGCTGGGATGCCGGCAACGTGGCGTTTCCGCCGACCAGCTTCCAGATCTCCAACCTCAACGCCGGCACCGGCGCCGACAACGTGATTCCCGGCACGCTGCAGGCCGTATTCAATTTCCGCCACGGCACCGCCAGCACGCCGCAGGAATTGCGCGCGCGGCTGGAATCGGTGCTGCGCCGGCATGGCCTCGACTACCAGATCGACTGGCGCCAGAGCGGCACGCCGTTTCTCACCGCCGACGGCCCGCTGCGGCGCGCGGTGTGCGCGGTGCTGCAGCAGCAACTCGGCATCAAGCCCGAACTGAGCACCGGCGGCGGCACGTCGGATGGGCGCTTCATCGCCCCGCTGGGCGCCGAGGTGGTGGAACTGGGCCCGCTCAACGCCAGCATCCACAAGGTCGATGAGCACATCGCGCTGGACGAGCTCGAACGTCTGCCGGGACTGTTTTCCGCCATCGCCGAGCGGCTGCTGGTCACGCCCTGAGAGGCGGTGAATTTTTCAGCCGCTCAGCCCGGCCATGGATGGCGCGGACGCGCCGATGAAAAATTCCGCACGACGCGGAATTTTTCACAGGCCCTGAGCGCCGCGGGCCGTTGCATGCGCGCCGCGGTTATCATGCGGCTTCCTTCGCCGCACACGCCGCCGCGCATGAACATGCCGATGTTTCGCCGCCTGGTTCTGCTGACGCTGAGCGCGTTGCTGCTGAGTGGCTGCGGGTTTCATCTGCGCCGCAGCGCGCAACTGGCGCCGGCGCTGCAGCGCATGCATCTGGATGTTTCCGGTGACAACGCGCTGACGCGCGAATTGGCGACCTCGCTGCGGCTGTCGAATGTGACGCTCGAGGATCACGGCGGTCCCGGCATCGCCACGTTGCGCGTGCCGGTGAACAGCTTCAACACCCAGGCGCTGACGTTGACCGGCTATGCCAGCGTCAGCGAGTACGTGGTGTATTACCGCGTCGAGTTCGAGGTGCTGGGCGCGGACGGCAAGCTGCTGATCCCGCTGCAGACGATCCGCATGTCGCGTGATTTCACCTTCAGTCCGACCCAGGTCATCGGCAACGCCGGGCAACAGACGCAGATCCAGCGCGGTCTGGTCGACGACATGGCGCAAGCCATCCTGATGCGCCTGCAGGCGCAGGGCGGCGGCGTGGCTGGCATGCCGGCGACGGCATCCAGCGCGCCGGCCACACCCGGGCACGACTGAGATGCACGGTGCCGGTGACTGGTCGCGCGCGCTGGCGGCGGCGGATTTGCCGCCGGTCATCCTGCTGGCCGGCGATGAATTGCTGGTGCTGGAAGCCGCCGACGCCGCGCGCGCCAGGGCGCGGGCGCTGGGTTACAGCGAACGCACGCGTTTCGATGTCGAGACCGGCTTCGACTGGGACGACCTGGCACGCGCCAGCGCCGGCCTGTCGCTGTTCGCCACGCGCCGCCTGATCGATCTGCGTGTGCCGACCGGCAAGCCGGGCAAGGACGGCGCCGAGGCCATCGTGGCGTGGTGCGCAGCGCCGCCGCCGGACACCGTGCTGCTGATCAGCAGCCAGGACTGGAGCCGCAAGCACGAGGCCGCCTGGTCGCAGGCCATCGAACGCGGCGGCATCGCCGTGCATCTGCAGGCGCCGCGCGCGCAGGAGCTGCCCAACTGGCTGGGCCAGCGCCTGGCCGCGCGCGGGCTGTCGGCCGAGATGGAAGCGCTGGACTGGCTGGCGGCGCGCACCGAGGGCAACCTGCTGGCCGGCGCGCAGGAGATCGACAAGCTGGCGCTGCTGCTGGATGCCGGCACGCGCCTGGACCGCGAGACGCTGGAACAACTGGTCAGCGACAGCGCACGTTATGACGCATTCCAGTTGATCGACGCGGTGCTGGCGGGCGCTGCGCCGCGTGCGCTGCGCGTTCTCGCCGGCTTGCGCGGCGAAGGCGAGGACTTGCTGCCGCTGCTGGGTCTGCTGAACCTGCAGATGGGCATTGCCGCGCGACTGGCCGGCGCGCGCGATTTCGACGCGGCGGCACGCGCCGAGCACCTGTGGCAGGCGCGCGCTGCACAGTTCAGGCGCGCGCTGGCGCGCGCGCCACAGGCGCGCTTCTGGCAGCGCGCGCTGGTCTGGGCCGGACGCATCGAGCGCATGGTCAAGGGCCGCGAAACGGGCGACCCATGGCGCGAGTTCGAGCGCCTGCTGGTGGCGCTGATGCAGCCGCGTGCCGCGGCGGCGCTGGCCTGAGCCGCGACGTGGTCACATCCGCATCGCGTCCGCTGGCGATTTTCGGCGGCACCTTCGACCCGGTGCATCTGGGTCATTTGCGCGTGGCCTGGGAAGCCGCGGAGCTGCTGGACGCCGAGGTGCGCCTGCTGCCGGCGCGCATGCCGCCGCACCGCCCGCCGCCGCGGGCCAGCGCCGAGGCGCGCGTGGCGCTGCTGCGCGCGGCGCTGGCTGGACAGGATCGTCTCGGGCTGGACCTGCGCGAGCTGGCGCGTCCGGGCCCGTCGTACAGCGTCGATACGCTGGCCGAACTGCGCGCCGAGCACGGCGCGCAGCGTCCGCTGATCCTGCTGCTGGGTCAGGATGCGTTCGCCGGATTGCCGACTTGGGAACGCTGGACGCAGCTGTTCGATCTGGCGCACATCGTGGTGCTGACGCGGCCGGCCAGCCTGCCGCCGTGGCCCGACAGCCTGCAGGGACAGTGGCGGCAGCGCGCGGTCGCAGCGCCGGCGGCGCTGCACGCCGCGGCGGCGGGTGCCATGTTCAATCTGCGCGTCAGCGCGCTGGAGATCAGCGCTTCGCAGGTGCGCGCGCTGCTGGCGGCGGGGCGCGAGCCGCGCTATCTGCTGCCGGATGCGCTGCTGGCCGATGCCGCGCTGCTGGCGCCGTATCGCATGCCGCCGCGCTGAGCGGCTGTGAATTTTTCAGACTCTCAGCCCGGCCATGGATGGCCGGACGCGCCGATGATGAATTCCGCACGACGCGGAATTTTTCACAGGTTCTGATGCCGGCCTATACTGGCCGCGCGCATTTCCGCGCCTGATCAGGATTTCCCGCATTGAGCACCGCCGCCGTTTCCGCCGTCATCGATGCCGCCCCCGATTCCGATACCCTGCGCGGTTATGTATTGCACGCGCTGGATGAGCTCAAGGCCAAGGAGGTGCGCGTGATCGACGTGCGCGGCAAGACCTCCATCGCCGACACCCTGGTGATCGCCTCCGGCACGTCCACGCGCCACGTCAAGGCGCTGGCCGACGAGGTCGTGCGCTTCGTCAAGAAGGCCGGCATGCTGCCGCTGGGCGTGGAAGGCCAGACCGAGGCCGAGTGGGTGCTGGTGGACTTGGGCGATGTGATCGTGCACGTGATGCTGCCGCGCATTCGCGAGTTCTACGGACTCGAGCGCATGTGGGGCGTCGAGGTGCCAGGCGCCGACAGCGCGGCGTCCTGAGCGCACGGCACCCGCCGTTCCGGCATGCGTGCCCATCTGCTCAGCGTCGGCGAGCGCATGCCCGACTGGCTGGCGCAGGGTTTCGCCGAATACCAGAAGCGTCTGGCGCCGTGGCTGCCGCTGCAACTGCGCGAGATCCGCCTGGCGCGCGGCAAGCTACTGACGCCGGCGCAGATCAAGGCCGCCGAGGCCGATGCGCTGCTCGCGGCGCTGCCGCGCGAGGCCTGGGTCATCGCGCTCGATGGTCGCGGCACGCCGTGGTCCAGCGAGCAACTGGCCGAACGCCTGGCCGCCTGGCGCATGGGTGGTCGCGATGTGTATCTGCTGATCGGTGGCGCCGAGGGTCTGCATGACACGGTGCTCGATCGCGCGCACGCGCGCTGGTCGCTGGGCCCGCTGACCCTGCCGCACATGCTGGTGCGCGTGATCGTGGCCGAGCAGTTGTATCGCGCGGCGAGTCTGCTGGCCGGGCATCCCTATCACCGGGGCTGATGGATGCGGACTGGACTGATCCGATCCAGCACAAGCTTTTTGCTGGCAAAAGTCTGGATATATCTCAAAACTATATAACAACGGCAGCGCGAGCCTCGCTAGCATTCGTGGCACCCCCGACAGCGGAATTCCCCATGCGCCGACAGCTTGCGCGGACGCTGCATCTGCAGCCCCTGGGCTGCGCCATGGGCATGATCCTGTGCGCGGCGCAGGCGCAGGCGCAGGACGCCGGCCAGCGCCCGCACGCGGCGCGGGAAAGCGCGCCGCAACTGGCCACGGTCAAGGTGACGGCGGCGCTGGACCAGGCGCGCAACCAGCTTTCGCCATCCACCGGCAGCAGCCTGTACGTGTTCACCCCGCAGGCGCTGAAGGCCTTGCCGCTGGGCCGCTCCACGCCGCTCAACGAGGTGCTGCTGCAGGCGCCCGGCGTGGTGCGCGATTCGTTCGGGCAACTGCACATCCGCGGCAACATGGCCAACATCCAGTACCGCATCAATGGCGTGATCCTGCCAGAGAGCATCGCCGGGTTCGGCCAGACGCTGGACACGCGCATCATCAAGAGCGTCAGCCTGCTCGATGGCGCGCTGCCGGCGCAGTACGGCTTGCGCACCGCCGGCGTGATCAGTATCGACACGCGCTCGGGCGCGCAATTGGGCGACGGCGGCAGCGTGGGCGTGACCACGGGCAGCAACGGTCACCTCGCGCCGTTTCTCGATGTGCACGGCCACCGCGGACGCTGGAGCTGGTTTTTCTCCGGCAGTTATCTGCGCGATGACCTCGGCATCTCCGCGCCGACCGCGGCGCGGCACACGCTGCATGACCGCACCTGGCAGGGCAACGGGTTCGGCGATCTGACCTACCTGATCAACGCGCACGCGCGCATCAGCCTGCTTGCCGGCGTCAGCGACAATCGCTTCCAGATCCCGCCCAATCCGGGCCAGCCGGCGCTGTATCAACTGGCGGGCGTGAGCAGCTATCCCTCGGCTGACCTCAACGAGAACCAGAACGAACTGACGCGCTTCGCGGTGCTGTCGCTGCAGGGCAAGCTGGGCAATACGGACTACCAGATCTCCGCGGGACAGCGCTATAGCCAGGTCGATTATCTGCCCGATCCGATCGGTGACCTGATGTATCTGGGTGTCGCCGCCACGGTGATGCGCAGCAACCGCGCCGATACCCTGCAGGCCGATTTCGCCACCCCGCTGGGGCTGCGCAACACCGTGCGCTACGGTTTCTTCGGCGACTTCCAGCGCGGCGTGCAGGACAACACCGCGCGCGTATTCGCCGCCGATGCCGCGGGCAACCAGACCAGCGCTGTGCCGTTCACGCTGCTCGACAACCACGTCCTGCTGGCGCGCACCGCCTCGGCCTACGTGCAGGATCAGTGGAACGCCAGCGACCGGCTTACCCTCAACGGCGGTCTGCGCTACGACCGCATCAGCGGTTTCCTGGACGAGAGCCAGATCAGCCCGCGCCTGGGTCTGGTGTATCAGCTCGACAACCAGTGGACGCTGCATGCGGGCTATGCGCGCTACTTCTCGCCGCCGGCGCCGGGGCTGATCACCACCACCGATCTGGCCGAGTTCGCGGGCACCACCAACCAGCAACCCGGCAACAGCAACACCGACGTGCGCGCCATGCGCGAGAACTACTACGACGCCGGCGTGCAGTGGGCGCCGGACGCGAATCTCACCCTCGGCCTCGACGCGTATTTCAGCCAGACCCGTGACACGCTGGATGTGGGCCAGTTCGGCACCGCATTGATCTTCGCCGATTTCAACTATGGCTACGGGCGCAATCACGGCGTCGAGTTCACCGCCAACTGGCAGCATGGCCCGCTGCATGCCTACCTCAACGCCGCGGTGGACATGGCGCGCGCCAAGGTCATCGCCTCGGGACAGTACAACTGGTCGCCGGCCGAGGTCAGCTACATCGCCGATCACTGGATCCTGCTCGACCACGCGCCGCGCCTGACCGGCTCGGGCGGCCTGGATTACCGCTTTGCCACGGGCACCACGGCCGGCTTCGATTTCATGTACAGCTCGGGGTTGCGCGCCGGCTTCGCCAACACCCGGACCATGCCCGGCTGGTTCCAGCTCAACCTCAGCGTGGGCCGGCGTTTCGACCTGCCGGAGCTGGGCACGCTGCATGCGCGCCTGGCACTGGTCAATGCGCTGGATCGCGTCATCGAGCTGCGCAACGGCACCGGTCTGGGCGTCGGCCTGGCGCCGCAGTATGCGCAGCGGCGCGGCGTGTATCTGACACTGCGCAAGAACTTCTGAGTGCTCAGGCGATTGCGCGCAGCGCCGGATGGTCCCAGCCGGGCCGCGGCGCGAAGCGCGGGCCGTGGCGCGCGGCCAATTGCTCGAGCTGCGCGCGCAGCGCGTCGGCGCCGACACTGCGGATGTAGGTGATCGGGCCACCGCGGAAGGGCGCGAAGCCGGTGCCGAAGATCACCCCGGCATCGAGCAGGTCGGCGTCGTCGACCACGCCCTCGGCCAGACACGCCACGGCCTCGTTGAGCAGCGGTGCGATCAGGCGCAGTTCCAGATCGTCCGGCGCCCGATAGTCCTTGGGCACCTCGGGCTTGACCGGCTTGCCGTCCTGCCAGCGATAAAATCCTTGGCCGTCCTTCTTGCCACGCTTGCCGGCATCGAGCAGGCGTGACACGCCCTGCGGCAACTCCAGGCCGAGAAACGGCGCCAGCTCCTGGCCCACCGAGGCGGCCACGTCCAGGCCCACGGTATCGGCCAGTTCGATCGGTCCCATCGGCATGCCGAAGCCGCGCGCGGCGCGATCCAGCAGCGCGCCGGGGATGCCCTCGCCCAGCGCGCGGATAGCCTCGAGCATGTACGGCATGAGGATGCGGTTGACCAGGAAGCCGGGCGTACCCTTGACCGGCACCGGCAGCTTGTCGATGGCACGGCAGAAGGCCAGCGCGCGTTGCTCGGTGTCTGGCGCCAGGCGCGCATGGCGCACCACCTCGACCAGCGGCATCTGCGCCACCGGGTTGAAAAAGTGCAGGCCGATGAAGCGCTCGGGCGCGCCCAGTCCGCGCGCCAATTCATTGAGCGGGATGCTGGAGGTGTTGCTGGCCAACAGCGCGTTGGCGCGCAGGTTGGGCTGCGCGGCGGCGTACAGCGCGCGCTTGGCGTCGAGGTTTTCGTAGATCGCCTCCAGCACCAGATCGGCCGCGGCCACCTGCGTGCCATCCGGGTCGGCGTGCAGCCGGGCCTGCGCGGCGGCCACGCGCTCGGGTGTCTTCAGGCGCTTCGCGAACAGGGTCTTGGCGCGCGCCAACGCCGGCTCGATGATCTTCAGCTCGCGGTCCTGCAGGCTGACGCTGAAGCCGCGATACGCGCACCATGCGGCGATGTCGCCGCCCATCACCCCGGCGCCGATCACGTGCACATGCGCGATGCCGTGCGCGGCGTCGCCGGCCAGCGCCTTGAGGCGTTCCTGCAGGAAAAACACGCGCACCAGATTGTGCGCCGTGGGCGTGGCGGCCAGGCGCACCACCGAATCGGCCTCGAGCCTGAGGCGCTGGCGCACGTCGCCACCGCCGCGCCGCCACACCTCGATCAGCGCGAACGGCGCCGGGTAATGCGCCTTGCGCACCTTGGCCGCGGTTTGTCTGCGCATGATCGGCGCCAGGATCTGGCGTGCGATCCAGGTGTTGCTGGCCCAGCCGCGCAGGCGCACATCGAAGGCGCGCGCCGGGGGATGGCGCAGCACGTGGCGGGCGGCGTCCAGCAGGGCCGAGGGTTCGGCGACGCGATCGACCAGCCCCAGCGCGCGCGCCTTGTCGGCGGCCACGGTTTTGCCCGTCAGCATCAGCGGCAGCGCCTGCAGCGCGCCGATCAGCCGTGGCAGACGGGCGCTGCCGCCCCATCCCGGATGGATGCCGAGCATCACCTCGGGCAGGCCGATGCGCGTCTTCGGGTCGCTGCTGGCTACGCGATACGTGCACGCCAGCGCCAGCTCGGTGCCGCCGCCCATGCAGTGGCCGTGGATCGCCGCCACGCTGGGGCAGGGCAGGCTGGCCAGCTTCTGATAGACGCGCTGGCCGTAGCCGATCACCGCGCGCACCGCGCCGCTCTGCGCGTACTGCGCGAATTCGTGGATGTCGGCGCCGGCGATGAAGCCGGCGCTCTTGCCGGAACGGACGATCAGGCCCTTCGGCGGCTCGATCAGCAGGCGATCGAGCGCCTGGTCGAGTTCTTCCAGCACCGCGTGCGCCATGGCATTGACGCTGGCGTCGCTGCGGTCGAGGGTGAGCGTGACGATGCCCTCGGCATCGGCTTCGGCGCGCCAGTGGTGCAAACGCAGTCCGTCGAACATCGCGCGCTCCGGCTTGGAATCCGGCGATGATCGGTCGCGCATGCAGGCCGGTCAATGCGCGCGTGACACCGGGGTTCGCTGCGCTTCAGTCGATCGGCAGGCAGTGACCGTGCACCCAGATGCGCTAGCCGGCGTCCGTCCAGCGCCAGTGGCCGGGTACCCAGGCGCAGCGCAGTGGCGGCGGGCGCACCTACACCACGCGCGGTGGTGGCGCGACGACGCAGCCGCCGAGCGCCGCCGCCGCGAGCATGGCGCAGAGAACCAACGGACTGGCGCGCATGGTGGCGGGCTCAGAGCCTGTGAAAAATTCCGC
>DZBX01000069.1 GCA_022730075.1 Rhodanobacter sp.
GGTGATGCTGGCGCGCAGGCCGACCTTGCCGTGGATGGCCGGGGGCGCTCAGACCTTTGGCGCCCTTGTCGAGGATGAAGCCGCGGATTGCGCCTTCGTCGTCCTTGGCCCAGACCACGAACACATCGGCGATGGGCTGTTGGTGATCCACATCTTGGCACCGGTCAGCGAATAGCCGCCCGCCACCTTGCGCGCGCGCGTCACCATGGCGCCGGGGTCGGAGCCATGGTTCGGCTCGGTCAGGCCGAAACAGCCGATCCATTGGCCGCTGGCGAGCTTGGGCAGGTATTTCTGCTTTTGCGCCTCAGTGCCGAATTCGTCGATGGGCACCATGACGAGCGAGGATTGCACGCTCATCATCGAACGGTAGCCGGAGTCGATACGCTCGACTTCGCGCGCGATAAGGCCGTAGCTGATGTAATTCAGACCCGAGCCGCCATAAGCTTCGGGGATGGTGGGACCGAGTAGACCGATTTCGCCCATCTCGCGGAAGATGCCTCCATCGGTCTGCTCGCGGCGAAAGGCGTCGAGCACGCGCGGCGCGAGTCGTTCTTGGCAATAGACGCGGGCAGCATCGCGCACCGCGCGTTCGTCGTCGTTCAACTGGCCGTCGAGCAGCAGCGGGTCGTCCCAATGGAACGTGGCCTTGGCGGAAGTGGACATGAAGGTTCTCCGTATGAGGGTGTGAGTGTGGATGGTGGTCAGGTGCGTTCGAGCACGACGGCGATGCCCTGCCCGACGCCGATACACAGGCTGACCACCGCATAGCGGCCGCTTCTGCGCGCCAATTCATGGCAGGCAGTGAGCACCAGCCGCGCGCCCGACGCGCCGAACGGATGACCGATGGCGATAGCGCCGCCGTTCGGGTTCACGCGGGAGTCGTCCGCAGACAGCCCGAGTTGCTGCAAGCAGCCGAGTACCTGGGCGGCAAAGGCTTCGTTGATTTCGATGAGGTCGAGGTCGGACAGGCTCAGCCCCGCGCGGTCGAGCGCCTTGTGGATCGCGGGCACCGGTCCCAGGCCCATGAGCCGCGGCTCGACGCCTGCCACCGCCGCGCTGCGGATGCGCACCAGCGGCGGCATGCCGCGCCGCCGACCCGCCGCGGCCGACCCGAGCAGGACCACCGCCGCGCCGTCGTTGATGCCCGAGGCATTGCCCGCCGTCGTCACCCCGCCTTCGAACAAGGGTTTGAGCTTGTGCAGCGAGTCGAGCGTGGTCTCGGGGCGCGGATGTTCGTCGTCCGCCACCACGAGCGGCGGCGCCTTGCGCCCGCGCGGCACGTCGACGGGCACGATCTCAGCCGCGAAGCGCCCGGCGGCGCGTGCTGCGGCGTAGCGTTCCTGGGAACGGTGCGCATACCCATCGGCCGCCGCGCGCGTGATACCGAGTTCAGCCGCCACCGCGTCGGCGGTTTCTGGCATGGAATGGTTGCCCCAGGCTTCGACCAAGCGCGGGTTGGCGAAGCGCGCGCCAATGGTCGAATCGGCGACGTGCAATTCGCGCCCGTAGGCGGTTTCGGGCTTGGCCATCACGAAAGGCGCGTGCGTCATGCTTTCGACACCGCCGGCCAGATAGACCTCGCCTTCGCCGACGCTGATGGCGCGTGCCGCATCGGCGATGGCCGCAAGGCCGCTGCCGCACAAGCGGTTGACGGTCTGGCCCGGCATGGTTGCTCCCAGGCTTGCGAGCAAGGCCGCGTGGCGCGCGACGTTGCGGCTGTCTTCGCCCGCCTGGCAGGCGCAGCCGAGGATGACGTCCTCGGCCTCGGTGGCCATGGACGCGCGCGCCGCCAGGGTGCGCAGCAGATGGGCGGCCAGGTCGTCGGGCCGCACGTCGGCCAAGGCACCGGCATGGCGGCCGAAGGCCGTGCGGGCGCCGTCGTAAAGATAGGCTTCAAGCATGGAATGTCCTCAGTCGGGCTGCAATTCGCCCGCACGCAGCGACAGGCCGAGTTCGGCGCGTCGGCGCAGCCAGGGCGAAGAGCGATAGCGCGGATCGCCGCTCAGCGCCTCGATCCCGCGCAGGATCCGCACGATGCGCGCCGGGCCCAGGGCATCGCCCCAGGTCAGCGGCCCTTGCGGATAGCCGAGACCCAGGGTCACGGCTTGGTCGATGTCGGCAGGGGTTGCGATGCCCTGTTGGGCGATGTCGCTCGCGATGTTGACGATGGTGGCGATCACGCGCTGGGTCACGAGGCCGGTGCTGTCACGCAGGACGCGCACGGACTGCGTCACGGGCGCGAGTAGGCCCAGCGCCTCGGCCAGCGCCTCGGGCGTGGTGCGCGGATTGGCGTAGACGGCCGCGCAGCGGTCCTGCGGAAACAGTAGGTCCAGGCCCACGGTGCGGCCGGGATCGATGCCCTCGTCGACTGCACAGTGCGTCACGTCCTCGCCCACCGGGGTCACGATGCACAAAGACGCGGGCGACGGCAGGGCGCCGGTGTCGAGCGTGGCGCCGGCGGCCTGAACCAGATCACGGGCACGCAATGCGAGATCGGGCTCGGCGCGGCAGATCCAGACCGCGGACGGCTGGCGCGCCGGGTGGGTACCGTAATCGGTGCGCTGAATCTTGCCGTCCGCATAGCGGTAGAAACCTTCTCCGCTCTTGCGTCCGAGCAGGCCGGCCACATGCCTTTGTACCGTGATGGGCGACGGCCGGTAGCGCGGCTCGTCGAAATACTGGCGGTAGATCGATTCCATGACCGGCGCTGACACGTCGAGCCCGGTCAGGTCGAACAACTCGAAGGGGCCGAGCCGGAAGCCCGCCTGGCCGCGCAGCACGTCGTCGATGGCCTGAGGCGAGCCCACCGTTTCGCTGAGCAGGCGCAGCGCCTCGGTGCCATAGCCGCGCCCGGCATGGTTGACGATGAAGCCGGGCGTGTCCTGCGCCTGTACCGGCGTATGCCCCATGCGCCGTGCGAGGCCATCGAGAAACCGGAGCACCGCTGGGTCGCTGCGCAACCCGGCGATGACCTCGACCACCTTCATCAACGGCACCGGATTGAAAAAGTGAAACCCCGCCACCCGATCCGGGTGTCGACAGGCTGCGGCGATAGCCGTGACGGACAGCGAGGAGGTGTTGGTCGCCAGAACCGCCTCGGGGGCAAGGACGGCTTCCAACTGGCGAAACAGGGTCTGTTTGGCGCCCAGATCTTCGACAATGGCCTCGACTGCCACGTGAGCGTCGGCCAGCACGTCCAGTGACGGCGCGACCCTCAGGGCTTCGATGGCCTGAGCGGCCGCCTCCGGCGCGATCTTGCCCTTGTCCCGCAACGTGTTCAGCGTCTGCGACAACGCCAGGAGGGCCTGGTCTGCCGCGCCGGGTGCCGAATCGTGCAGCCACACCTTCAGCCCGGCCAGCGCGGCGATCTGAGCAATGCCCCTCCCCATGGCGCCGGTTCCGACCACGGCCAGCGTTAGAGCAGGCGATGCAGCATTCAACAACATGGTCTTAGTCCGGTACCACGGCGGTGACTTCGATCTCGACCTTGGCCTGGTCCTCGATCAGGGCGGATACCTGAACCGCGGTCATGGCCGCATTGAAGCTGCCGATGATCTCGCGGAAATGCTTGCCGATGGCCGGGTAGGCAGCCACGTACTCGCGCTTGTCGGTCACGTACCAGGTCATGCGCACAATGTGCTCGGGCCGGGCGCCGCCTTCCTTGAGTACCTCGGCGACGTTCAGCAACGCCTGGCGAACCTGATCACCCAGATCGTCGCTGTGGAACTCGCCTTGGGCGTCCCATCCGATCATGCCGGCCACGAAGACCATGCGACCGCGCGCGGTCACGCCATTGGCATAGCCCTTGGGTCGCGGCCAGTTGGGGGGAAGTAGGACTTTCATGAAGTCTCCCTGTTGGATCAAAAAATTGGACGCAAACTCGTCAGGGCGCGGATGTCGCCAGAGCGGCGCGCACGTCCGGCGGAATGTCGATGGCCTGGTGCGTCTGCAGACTGGTGAACACGAGCACCTGGCGCGAGGCAACGCGCAGTTCATCGCCCGCGCGGCACCGCAGCACCAGAGTGAGCGATCTACCGCCGACGCGCTCAACCGCTAGATCTAGCGTCACGCGGTCGCCCATGCGACTGATGGCGCGGAAGTCGCACTCCAGTCGCACGATCGGCAAGCCGACGCAGCGCTCGCCCAGCAACTTTGCGTAAGGCACGTTTAGCGCCTCGTTGAACCAGTCCTCCACCAGTTGATTGAACATCACCAAGTACTGGGGAAAAAACACGATGCCAGCCGGATCGCAGTGCGAGAAACGGATCAGCTTCTCGCGCTTGAAGCGCCCGGGCGCCTGCACCCTCACGCGGTGGCCTCCGGGCTCTGTTTGAGGCGATAGCGCTGCAGTTTGCCTGTCTGGGTGCGCGGCAACTTGTCGATGAATTCGACAGCGCGCGGGTACTTGTAGGACGCGACGGCGGCCTTCACGAAGTCCTGCAGCGTCTTGACCATCGCCGCATCCCCTGCGTGGCCCGGCCGCAGCACGACGAAGGCCTTGACGATCTGGCCTCGCTCGGCGTCGGGCACGCCGACCACCGCGCACTCGGCCACGGCGGGGTGCTGCACAAGTGCCTCTTCCACCTCGGGCGCGGCGATGTTGTAGCCGGCCGAGATGATCATGTCGTCGGTGCGCGCCCGGTAGAAGAAGTAGCCGTCGGCGTCCATGACGTAGGAGTCGCCGGTCACGTTCCAGCCGTTCTTCACGTAGTCCTTCTGCCGCTCGTCGGCCAAGTAGCGGCAGCCAGTGGGGCCTTTGACGGCCAGCTTGCCGACCGTGCCCGGTGCCACCTCGTTGCCGTCGTTGTCAATCACCTTAGCGTGATAGCCGGGCACCGGCTTGCCGGTGGCGCCGGGGCGGGCGTTCCCCTCGTCGTGCGAGATGAAGATGTGCAGCATTTCGGTCGCGCCGATGCCGTCGATCAGCTCGATGCCGGTAGCCTCTTTCCAGAGTGCCCGCGTGGAGGCGGGCAGCGCCTCGCCGGCCGACACGCACTTGCGCAATGGCGTGCGGCGCAGCTCAACGCCGCGCGCGGCCAGTGTGCGGTAGGAAGTAGGCACGGTGAACAGCACCGTAGCGTGAAATTCCTTGATGCCGTCCAGCAGCTGCGGCGGGCCGGCCTTCTCCAGCAGCACCGTCGAGGCGCCCACGTGCAGCGGGAATAGCAGCAGCCCGCCCAGCCCGAAGGTGAAGGCCAGCGGCGGACTGCCGATGAACACGTCGTCGGCGGTGGCCTTGAGCAGGTGCGGCGGCCAGCAGTGGCAGATCGCCATCACGTCGCGGTGGAAGTGCATGGTCGCCTTGGGCACGCCGGTAGTGCCCGAGGTGAAGCCGAGGATGCAGGTATCGTCCGCGGCGGTATCCACGTTGTTGAAGTACGGCGAGGCGCGTTCCATCGCTGCCTCCAGGCTGTCGGGTCCCTCGTAGTCGAAGTGCCGCAGCTGCCGAAGCTGCGGCGACTCCATCGCGGCCTGGTGCATCTCCTCGGCCAGCGCGGCGTCGCACAGCGCGTGCGTGACCTGGCCGATCTCGATGACCGTCTTCAGCTCCTTGGCACGCAGCAGTGGCATGGTCGCCACGGTGATGCCACCGGCCTTCATCACCGCGAACCAGCAGGCGGCCAGCATCGGGTTGTTGGGCGCGCGCAGCAGCACGCGATTGCCGGGCACCAGACCCATTTCGCGTACCAGCACGTTGGCGATGCGGTTGGCCTTCTCGCGCAGGTCGGCATAGGTCCAGGTGAGTCCCCCCGGCGCGCGGATGCAGACGCGGTCACCCCGGCCTTCGGCGACGTGACGGTCCAGCAGCTCAGTGGCGCAGTTCAGGCGCTCAGGGAACTGCAGCGTGGGCAACTCGAAGATGAACTGCGGCTGTTGCTCCGGCGGCGGCAGGTGGTCGCGGGCGAAGGAGTCGATGTGGGCGCTGGTGGTTGTCATCTCTTTTGTCTCCTCGTTCTCTGGCTGCGGCGGCTCAGGCGGCTGTGTCGCGCAGCAGTTCGCGGGCGATGATGAGCTGCTGCACCTCGGTGGCACCCTCGTAGATGCGCAGGGCGCGGATCTCCCGATACAGGCGCTCGACCGGCTGCGCGCTAACCACGCCCAGGGCGCCGAACATCTGCACCGCCGCGTCGATGACCTGCTGCGCGTTCTCGGTGGCGGTCATCTTGGCCATTGCGGCTTCACGGGTGACTCCCTGCCCCTGGTCGCGCTGCCAGGCAGCCCGATAGGTGAGCAGGGCGGCGCTGTCGATGGCGGTGGCCATCTGCGCCAGCTTGGCCTGTGTGAGTTGGAAGTCGGCCAGCACGCCCTTGAACATCCTGCGCGTGGTGGCGCGCCGTAGGGCCTCGTCGAGCGCGCGGCGCGCGAAGCCCAGCGCGGCCGCGGCCACCGAGGTGCGGAACACATCCAGCGTACGCATCGCCACCTTGAAGCCTTCGCCAGCGGCGCCGACGCGCTGCGTGGCCGGGATGCGGCAGGCTGCGAAGCGCAGCCGCGCCAGCGGATGCGGCGCGATCACGTCGATACGCTCGGCGATCTCGAAGCCCGGCGTGTCGGCCTCGACGATGAAAGCGCTGATGCCGCGGGCGCCCGGCGCCTCGCCGGTGCGGGCGAAGACGACGTAGAAGTCGGCGATGCCGCCGTTGGAGATCCAGGTCTTCTCGCCGTCGAGCACGTAGTAGTCGCCCTGTGCGTCGGATTCCGCGCGGGCGGCGCAGGCCATCGCCGCGACGTCCGAACCGGCATCGGGCTCCGACAGCGCGAAAGCGCTGATCGCCTCTCCGGCGGCCACGCGGGTGAGGTACTTGCGGCGCTGCTCGGGCGTGCCTTGCAGCGAGATCGCACCCGAGCCCAAGCCCTGCATGGCGAAGGCGAAGTCGGCCAGGCCGGAGTGACGGGCCAGCGTTTCACGGATCAGACAGATGGCGCGGGTGTCGATGGTTTCGCCGGCGCCGCCCTCGGCCGTGCCTGCGATGGCATGGCGCAGCCAGCCGTCGGCGCCTAGCGACTTCACCAGCGCGCGGCATTCGGCATCCACGTCGTGGCCGTGGTCCTGCGGGATGTGCTCGGCCGCCCAGGCGTTCAGCGCGTGTGCGAGCTCGCGGTGGCGCGGCTCGAAGAAGGGCCAGTCGAGGTAGCTCGTGTCCGCCATCTCAGTTTCCTTGAAAGACAGGCTTCTGCTTGGCCACGAAAGCCTCGTAGGCCCGTGTGAAGTCCTGCGTCAGCATGCAGATCGCCTGGGCCTGCGCCTCGGCCTCGATGGCCTGCTCGATGGTCATCGCCCATTCCTGGTGCAGCATGGTCTTGGTGATGCCGTTGGCGAAGCTCGGGCCTTCCGCCAGTTGAGTGGCCAGGGCTTGCGCTTCGCCGAGAAGCGCTTCGGGCGAACACAGGCGGTTGAAGAAGCCCCAGCGCTCGCCTTCCTCGCCGCCCAGGCTGCGTCCGGTGTAGAGAAGCTCACTGGCGCGCCCCTGGCCAACGAGGCGCGGCAGCATGGCGCAGGCGCCCATGTCGCAGCCGGCCAGCCCGACGCGGTTGAACAGGAAAGCCGTCTTGCTACGTGCCGTGCCCAGACGCAGATCGGAGGCCATGGCGACGATGGCGCCGGCGCCGGCGCACACGCCGTCCACCGCCGCCACGATGGGTTGTGGGCAGGCGCGCATGGTCTTGACCAAATCGCCCGTCATGCGGGTGAACATCAGCAGCTCTGGAGCCTTAAGCCGTATCAGTGGGCCGATGATCTCGTGCACGTCGCCGCCGGAGCAGAAGTTGCCGCCCGCGCCCACGACCACTACCGCCCTTACGTCCTCGGCCCACTTGAGCTGGTGGAACAGGTCGCGCAGCTCGGCGTAGCTATCGAAGGTCAGCGGGTTCTTGCGATCAGAGCGGTTCAGGGTGATGGTGGCCACTGCGTCCTTCACTTCCCACAGGAAATGCGTGGCCTCGTAGCCAGACAGCGGGCGGCGGTTGCCGACCCGCAGTGCGGGATCGATTTGGTCGGGGTTGCTCATCTATTTGCCTCGTTTGGATTGGGTCATGTGCATCTCCTGCGCGCCAGCGTCCAGCTCGGCCTGGCGCTGCACGAGGTGCACACGCAGATGGCCCAGATGCTCGTACAGGGCGTCCTTGCTGGCGGCAGGCAGGCCCTTGAACAGGTCGATCAACCAGCGCTCGTGCTCGGCAGCCATCACGGCGAATTCAGTGCGGCCTTTGTCCGTAAGCGCGACACGCCAGGAGCGCCTGTCCTCGGGATCCTCGATGCGCTCCACCAAGCCTTCCTTGACGAGCTGGTCGGTCAGGCCGGTGACGTTGCCGCCGGTGACCATCAGGTAGCGCGAGAGCACGTTCATGCGCAGGCCGTCGGGGTGCCGGTCGAGCTGGGCCAGGTAGTCAAAGCGCGGGAGCGAGGTGGCGAAACGCGTGCGCAGCATCTGGCGCACCTGCTGCTCGATCTGCGTGCTGCAGGCGAGCAGGCGCAGCCAGACCTTCGTGTCCAGGTGATCGTCGGCCTGCGCGCGCGCCTCCAGCCCGATGTGCTGGTCGCCGAGCGAGTGGATCAGCCGGAAGTTCTTCGCATGGGTCGCCATTCGAGTTACTCCCTTCACATGACTTCGCCGCCGCTGACCGACACTGACTGGCCGGTCACGGCGCCAGCGCCCTCGGAGCACAGCCAGGCGACAGCGTCGGCCACCTGCTGCGGCTGCACCAGGCGGCCCTGCGGATTGGACTTGACGAATTCGGCGCGTGCCTCCTCGGCGCTGCGGCCGGTCTTGGCGACCACGCGATCGATGCTCTCGCGCACGATATCGGTCTCGGTGTAGCCCGGGCACACGGCGTTGACCGTGATGCCCTTGGCGGCCAGCTCCAGCGCCAGCGAGCGCGTCAAGCCGATCACGCCGTGCTTGGCGGCGCAGTAGGCCGAGACGTAGGCGTAGCCCACCTGCCCGGCCGTGCTGGCCACGTTGACGATGCGGCCCCAGCCGACCGCCAGCATGTCGGGCAGCGCAGCCTGCATGCACACCATGGTGCCGGTGAGGTTCACGTCGAGCATGCGCTGCCAGAGCTGCGCGTCAGTTTTCATGAAGGGTGCGCTCTCGGCCTGGCCGGCGTTGTTGACCAGCACGGCCACAGGGCCGAAGCGCTCGTGCGCCTGGGCCAGGGCAGCGGCGACCTGTTGGGCATTGGCGACGTCGGCCGCCACCGCATGCAGGCAGTCGGGCGACTCGTCGGCCAGCGCCTGCACCACGTCCAACCGGCGGCCCAGCACGGTCACGTACAGGCCTTCGGCCGCGAGGCGACGCGCGATAGCGGCTCCGATGCCGCGCCCACCGCCGGTTACCAAGGCGTGACGTGCAGCAGGTGCGCCCCGTCCACCCCATGCGTTCGTTGATTTAGTCATGGCTCAGCCCCGGGCCTCTGCGGTGACCGCCTTTTCACGCGCGAAGTTGGCTTCCATCTGCGGCTTGCCCGAGCGATACTGCCTGGGCCAGACGATGGGCGTGTAGCCGATCTTGGCGGCCTCGGTCAGCGTCCAGGCCGGGTTGGTCAAGTGCGGGCGCGCCACGGCGCACAGGTCGGCTCGACCGGCGGCCAGGATGCTGTTGGCGTGATCGGCCTCGCTGATGGCGCCCACGGCGATCGCCGGGATGCCGACCTCCTGGCGGATGCGGTCGGCGAAGGGCGTCTGGAACATACGGCCATACACCGGCCGCTCCTTCTTGCTGACCTGGCCCGAGGAGCAGTCGATCATGTCGGCGCCGGCCGCCTTGAAGGCCTTGGCGATCTCGACCGCGTCCGCCGGCGTGATGCCGCCTTCGACCCAGTCGTGGGCGGAGATACGCACCGACATCGGCTTGTCCTTCGTCCAGGCGGCACGCACCGCCTCGAACACCTCCAGCGGGTAGCGAAGGCGGTTGGCCAGCGAGCCGCCGTACCCGTCGGTGCGGTGGTTGGTCAATGGGGAGATGAACGCCGACAGCAGGTAGCCATGCGCGCAGTGCAGCTCTAGCCAGTCAGCGCCGACCTCGACCGCAGCGCGGGCGGCCGCGACGAATTGCGCCTTGACCTCGTCCATGTCGGCGCGCGTCATCTCGCGCGCAACTTGGCTCACGCCCTCCAGGTACTGCTGCGGTGAGGCGGAGATGATCGGCCAGTTGCCCGATTCCAGCGGCTGGTCGATACCGTCCCAGGCGAGGCGCGTCGAGGCCTTGGCGCCAGCATGGCCGATCTGGATGCCAAACTTGGCGTCGGTGTTCGCATGGATCCAGTCGGCGATGCGCTTAAAGGCCACCGTGTGCTCGGGCTTGTACAGGCCAGGGCAGCCTGGGGTGATGCGGCCCTCGGGACTCACGCAGGTCATCTCGGCGAACACCAGGCCGGCGCCGCCCATGGCGCGGGCGCCTAGGTGCACCAGGTGGTAGTCGCCGGCCACGCCGTCCACGGCGGAGTACTGCGCCATCGGCGAGACGACGATGCGGTTCTTCAGCGTCAGGCCACGCACGGTGTAGGGTGTAAACATCGGCGGCGGCGGCTTGGCACCATCTGGCACTGGCACGCCAGCACGCTGGGCGAACCAGCGCTCGTAGCCTTCGAGCCAGCCAGCATCGCGCAGGCGCAGGTTCTCGTGGCTGATGCGCTGACTGCGCGTGAGCATGCTGTACATGAACTGCTCGGGCTCGAGCTGGTCGCAGTAGCGCTCGCCGCAGACCTCGAACCACTCCATCGCGTTCCAGGCGGCGTTCTGCAACCGCAGCACGTCGATGCGGCGGTGCGCCTGGTATTCGGCCAGCACCTTGGAGAGGCGTGCCGCGGCGTCCGGCGTCTCCTTGAAAAGCCGCGCCAGCTCGATCGCATCCTCAATGGCGAGCTTAGTGCCGGAGCCAATCGCGAAGTGGGCCGTGTGCACCGCGTCGCCCATCAGCACCACGTGGCTGCCGCTCTTGTTTTTCAGCCACCACTGCTCGCAGACCACGCGCTGGAAGTTCAGCCAGTCCGAACCGCGCAGGTGGCGCGCGTTCGACATCAGCTTGGCGCCCTGCAGGTTGTCGGCGAACAACTGTTCGCAGAAGGCGATGGACTGGCCCTGGTCGGCCTGGTCTAGGCCGTGTGCGCGCCACACGTGCTCTGGACATTCCACGATGAAGGTTGAGGTCTCGGCGTCGAACTTGTAGATGTGGGCCTGGAACCAGCCGTGCTCAGTCTTCTCGAAGAGGAAGGTGAAGGCGTCGTAGAGCTTCTTCGTGCCCAACCAGATGTAGCGGTTGGGCCGCGTCACGATGTCGGGACGGAAGACCTCGGCGTGGCGCGTGCGCACGCGTGAGTTGATGCCGTCACTGGCGACGACGAGGTCGGCGTCGGCGTAGTCGGCGTCGCTCTCGGCCTCGGTCTCGAAGACCAGCTTCACGCCGAGCGCCTCGCAGCGCGCCTGCAGGATGTTCAGCAGCTTCTTGCGCCCGATGCCCACGAAGCCGTGGCCGCCGCTGCGGATCGTGCGGCCCTTGAAGTGCAGCTCGATGTCGTCCCAGTGGTTGAACGCACCCTCGATCTCAGCGGCGGTCGCCGGGTCCCACTGGCGCATGTTGCCCATCGTGGCGTCGGAGAACACCACACCCCAGCCGAAGGTGTCGTAGGGCCGGTTGCGCTCGACTACCGTGATGTCGTGGGCGGGATTCTGCTGCTTCATCAACAGCGCAAAGTACAGACCGGCCGGGCCTCCGCCGATGCACACGATCTTCATGGTTGTCCTTTCGTTGACTGGCCGAACAAATCGGCAACGAGGTTCAGTGAAAGAAGTTTATGATTAAATCGTTGACTTGTAAAGTAATTGAGTACGACGACGAACCGTGTTTTTCAGCTCGCGCGTCACAAGCGTTCTGGCGCGTTTCCAGAGGGAAACACGCAGACGACCACGCGGATCGAGCCGGAGGCCAGTGCGGGGCCGCGAAGGCGGAAAGTTGATCGGGCATGCTGGGCTCCTCATCGGAAGGGGTGAGAGTCGTGGGGTACGGATAGTGGTGCGGTCGGACTCACGCGGGGGCAGGCCACGGCCTCAGTGTCGGCCCAGCAGGCTGGCCACGTGGAAGCCCGAGGTCCCGCCCAGGCCCGGCCCGGGATGGGTGGAGGCGCCGATGTGCCAAAGGTGGGCGATGGGCGTCTCGTGGTTGCGATGCCCTCGAAGGGGCCGCCACAGTAAGGACTGGTCGAGCGCGCAGTCGCCGCCGTAGGGATCGCCGCCGACCAGGTTGATATTCAGGCGCTCCAGATCGGCTGGAGACAGCACGCTGCGCCCGAGGATGCTGGCGGGTAGGTTCGGCGCGTGGCGCGCCACGGCGGCGAGCACGCGATCGGCATGGGCTTCGCGCAGCGCCGGAGTCCAGCCCGCGTCCGGGTCCACGTCGATCTCGCCGGCCGCGTCGCCGCGCGGCTGGCGCGGGCATTCGGGCAACTGGATCCACAGGATGTGGCGTCCCTCGGGCGCGCGGCTTGGGTCCACCGCAGTGGGCTGGGCCACGCAGATGGTGGGCTGCGCCGGCAGCAGCCCGCGCTCTGCCTCGTTGACTGCGCGCGAGACTGCATTCGCGCCGCCGCTCAGGTGCAAGTAGGTGGCGCCGCCCAGCGCCTCGTCGGGCCAGCGTGGTGCCTCAGACAAGGCCAAGTGGATCTGCATGTTACCCTTGCCGTAGCGGTAGGCGCCGGTAGGCGCGCGCCTGCTCCAGCAACTCCGGCGGCAGTTTCTGCTCGGACAGCAGGCGCAGGTACAGCTGGGTGGGGGTGACGCTGCAGACCACGTCGGAGGCCAGCAGATCCCGCCCGTCGCGCAGGCGCACGCCGCACGCCCGACCGCCGGGCGGCGATCCGTGGTTTCTTCAAGCATCTGCTGCGAAACGA
>DZBX01000211.1 GCA_022730075.1 Rhodanobacter sp.
GCCAATGCGCCGCCTACGGCATCTCATGCGAATTCTGACAACATTTACCCAGGTATCGGATTAAAAAGGGAAAAATGCTTGCAAAGCCACGCGGCTTGCAGTTGAATCCGGCGCATGCTCGGCAAATGCACATGGATCGCGGGAATCCTGCTGGCGGCGCTGTTTGCGCTGCCGGGCCACGCCGCGCCTGCGTCGCCCCTGGCCGCGATCAGCGCCTTGCAGCTATCCACGCCTGCCGGACGCACGCGCGCGGTGTTTCTGCTCGATCGCAGCGCCGACTACAAGTTGTTCCAGCTCAGCCATCCCGACCGCGTGGTGCTGGATGTGCACGACAGCCGCCTCGCCGGCAATTTCCGTGCGCCCGCGGGCGCGGGATTGGTCAAGGACGTGCGCACCGGTGCGCGTCCTGATGATGGCGTGCGCGTGGTGTTCGACATGGACACCGGCGTGCGTCCGCGAAGTTTCCTGTTGCCGCCGACGCCCGATTCGCCCGGTTACCGGCTGGTGCTGGAAATGACCCCCGACAGTGCCGTGCATGCCGTGCAGGCGCCGGAGCTCGCGCAGTTGCCCGATGGCGGGCGCAAGGTTGTGGTGGTGATCGACCCGGGCCACGGCGGCAAGGACACCGGCGCCATCGGCTACAAAGGCATCGAGGAGAAAAACATCACCCTCGCCGTGGGCAAGGATCTGGCGCAACTGATCAACGCGCAGCGTGGCATGAAGGCCGTGCTCACGCGCACCGGCGATTACTACGTCACCCTCGACCAGCGCCGCGAGATCGCGCGCAACGCCAAGGCCGACATGTTCATCTCGATCCATGCCAATGCCTGTCCGGATGATTGCGACACGCGCGGCGGCTCGGTGTGGATACTCTCGACCAGGGGCGCCAGCAGTGCCGCGGCCAAATTGCTGGCGCAGAGCGAGAACGCCTCGTTCAAGCTGGTCGGCGGGGTGAATTTGCACGACCAGCAATCCTCACTGGCCTCGGTGCTGCTCAGCCTGTCGCAAGGTGTCACCATGGATGCCAGCCGCCGCGCCGCCAGCGATGTGCTGCAATCGATCGGGCGCATCGAGCCGCTGTACAAGAGCCGCGTCGAGCACGCCAACTTCGTCGTGCTGCGCGCGCCGGATGTGCCCTCGATGCTGATCGAGACCGCCTTCGTCACCGACAAACAGGACGCGCTGCGCCTGATCAACCCGGTGTTCCAGGAAAAGCTGGCGCACTCGATCCTCGGCGGCGTCAAGAGCTATTTCCTGAATACGCCGCCGCCCGGCACCTGGTTCGCCTACCAGGCCGCCAAGCGCATGCGTACCGCCGACACCGCGCGGCAGCAGGCGCCCTGGCATGGCCCCGGCGCGCGCGCGCTGGACATCCTCGACGGCAGCGCGAAGAACTGAGCGGCGCAGCCGCTATGCTTGGCGCTCGCCGCGCGAGCCCAGCATGCCGATTCGTCAACTCTCCAGCAGCCTGATCAACCAGATCGCCGCCGGCGAGGTGATCGAGCGCCCGGCCTCGGTGGTCAAGGAACTGGTCGAGAACAGCCTGGACGCCGGTGCGCGGCGCATCGAGATCGAGCTGGAAGCCGGCGGCACGCGATTGATCCGCGTGCGTGACGATGGCGCCGGCATCGCCGCCGACGAACTGCCGCTGGCCGTGGCTGCGCACGCCACCAGCAAGATCGTCAGCTTCGACGACCTGCTGCACGTGGCCACGCTGGGTTTCCGCGGCGAGGCGCTGGCTTCGATCGCCTCGGTGTCGCGTTTCGCGCTCACCTCGCGCCCGCGTGGCAGTGCGCATGCGCTGTGCATCGAGGTCGCCGATGGCCGCTGCGCCGAACCGCACCCGGCGCAGCATCCCGAAGGCAGCAGCATCGAGGTGCGCGAGTTGTTCCACAACGTGCCGGCGCGGCGCAAGTTCCTGCGCGCCGAGCGCACCGAATTCCTGCACATCGACGAGCTGGTCAAGGCGCTGGCGCTGGCGCACCCGGACGTCGCGTTCACGCTGACGCACGCTGCGCGCAGCCAGCGCGTGCTGCGCGTGGCCAGCGATGAAAGCGCGCGCCTGGCGCGCGTGGCGGCACTGCTGGGTGACGAATTCGCCGCGCAGTGCCTGGCCGTGCAGCACACCGCTGCGGGTTTGAGCCTGCACGGCTGGGTGGGACTGCCGGCCGCCGCGCGCGCGCAGGCCGATCGCCAGTATTTCTACGTCAACGGGCGCCTGGTACGCGATCGCGTGGTCAGCCACGCGCTGCGTCAGGCCTATAGCGACGTGCTGTTTCACGGCCGCCACCCGGCCTATGTACTGTTTCTGCGGCTCGATCCCGCCAGTGTCGATGTCAACGTGCACCCGGCCAAGAGCGAGGTGCGTTTTCGCGAGCAGCGCCTGGTCCACGATTTCCTGTTTCGCGCGCTGCATGAGGCGCTGGCCGACACGCGCGCCGGGCAGGGCGCCGGGCAGGCGCGCGCCGATGCGCAGCCGTTGCGCGCCGACTTGCCGGCGCTGGATGCATCCCCCGCGTGGCTCGGCGTCGCGGCATCCTGCACGACGCGCCCGGCACCACCTGCCTATCAGGCCGCGCTGGGCCTGCGCCACGGCGTGCGGGATGACGCGCGCGCCGGCGCCGGCACCGATTCCTACGTGCAATTGCTGGCCGGCGCACTGCCCGCG
>DZBX01000212.1 GCA_022730075.1 Rhodanobacter sp.
GAACGCATACGCCTGCGTGCACCGTGCACGCCACGCTGAGGCATCAAGACCCAGCCGCGCCGCAAGCTCCGGGGTCTGCGTCAGATAACCGGTCTCGGGGGGACACAGCCCGCGACAAAAGTTGAGCACACCCAGGACGCCGCCATGCACCAAACCGGACCGGTCGATGCGCCACTGCTGGTAGTGCCCCAGCAGGTCCACATCGGCCAGGTGCGCCAAGGACTGCGCAGCCTGCGCGTCCAGCCCTCGTCCGCCGGCGTCCACAGGCAACTGCAACCAGCCCAGGAATTGGGACACCCAGGTCCAGGCTATCGCCGCGGTGGCGACATAGCGCCCCGGCGGCGAGGGATGCAAACCAGAGCGCCTGCACATTGCGCACCGCATGCGTCGTGGTCGCGGACCAACGCCCCGTGCGCTGGCGGGCTTTACCAAGAGGCATCTGGGCGGTCTTGTACGCCAGCAGCGCGACCCACTGCTGCTGCAGAGCCGGCTCAATGGCGCGCAGCGCATAGCGTTGCAGGACGTTGGATTGGAGCCGCGCGCGGTAGGCAATCGGCGCGGCAGACCCGCCCCCGCGCGTATGGCCCGCGGTGCCCTGCCCGCCTGCCAGCTGCGTCAGATAGCCAGCAGGGGTTCCAAAAAAATGTTCGAGCTTGTGCAGCTGGCGGGCGGTCTTGGCCTTGACGCTGGAGCCGGCAAGCCAACGGCGCAGAGAGGCGAGAGGGACGCCGGCCTGGCGCGCGACGGTTTTGGTCGGATGCCCCCGGAGCAGCTCGCGCAGCGCAATCTGCAATGGCGTTTGTTCGCCACTTTCCGCCGCGTGTGCCCGGTCCAGTTGGACGACATAGGCATGCCATTTGGAGAGAGCGCTCTTGCGGTTGGACAGCAAACGCCCTTCAGTCGTCGTGCCCGCTCTGAAGGACAGGCAAGTCGGCCGTCACGGGTGAGGCACATCGCAGGGCACCTGCGATAAGTGCGACAAAAATAATTTGCATAAACATCGGCAAAAATTTTTCTAATAAGCGGCCGTTTTTTATAAAAACTCCATGCATGACAATGGCTTACGGTTTAGCATGAGCGGCAAAATTATCGGCAATTGTTCTTCTGTCTGAAACCCTGATTCTCTCCGTGCTGCGCTCCACCCCAAACCAGGTCATCTTGTACGACCACCCCGCGCAATTCGAGCCCCTGATTCCCGGCAACGCCGCTGCGGTGCAGGAGCTCGCGCTTCGCGTGCGCGACGTGGTCGAGGCATCTCTGCGACTGCAGGGCGCGGCACATCCAGTCACGCGTCAACGCCTTCGGGAGCTGGTACGCGCGATGAACTCTTACTACTCGAACCGCATTGAAGGCCAGAGCACGCATCCGCGTTACATCGAAAATGCCCTCAAGAGTGACTTTTCCGACAAGCCCGACGTGGCCCAGCGCCAGCGCATCGCAATTGCGCACATTGAAGCCGAGCGCGAACTCGAATCCCTGGGCACTCCAGAGGAAGCGGTGCTGCAAAGCCCGCTGCTATTGCGTGCCCATGCCGCGCTCTACGGTCGTCTGGCCCCGCAAGACCGCACCACCGAAGACGGCCATGTGGTGCAGCCTGGCCAGTTGCGGCAAGAGGATGTGACGGCACACCGGCACCACCCGCCGACCTGGACCTCGCTGCCAGGCTTCTTGTCGCGCATGGACCAGGTCTACGGTCGCCGCTGGAGCCTGGACAAGGGTTTGGTGGCGGTGGCCTGCTTGCACCACCGTGCGACTTGGGTCCACGCATTCCGCGATGGCAACGGCCGGGCCGCGCGCCTGCAGACACATAGCGCGCTGCAGCCCCTGTCGGCGGGCCTATGGTCGGTGAATCGAGGCTTGGCGCGCCAACGCGACGCGTACTACACACACCTGTCGAACGCAGACATGGCACGACAAGGCGACCTCGACGGCCGCGGCAACCTGAGCGAACGCATGCTGCTCGAGTGGTGCCGTTTTTTCATTGATGTGTGCGACGACCAGATTCAGTTCATGACACAGATGCTGGACCTCGGCGCTCTGAAGCAACGCTTGCACGCGCTGGTGCTTGTGAAAAGCCAAACCGAGGGCTCTTCAGAATACCGGACTGAACTCGTCGGCCCGTTGCACTATGTGCTCGCGGCTGGGTCGCTCAGCCGGGGTGAGTTCGCGCAGATGACCGGTTTGGGGGACCGCACCGCGCGTCACTCGCTGTCGCGGCTGTTGGCTGACGGGCTCCTGCGGTCGGACTCGCCGAAGGGGGACGTGACCCTGGGCTTTCCGCTCGACCAGTTGCACCTTCTCTTCCCAAATCTCTACCCAGAAGCTGCCGCGAAACCCGTCGACGCCTGACGCGCAGCCTGCAATGCGCTTGGGCGCCATCTCCGTCCGAGCCACCGCGACAGCTGCTATCGTCGACTGCAAAGCGACCGAACCCCGCATCGGCGTGCACAAGACGGTTTGGTCTCACGCGGCGTGCTCACACCCAGCTGTCGTCGCCTCAACAGGCAGGCGGGGGATCTCTGTTCAAGCAAGGTGTTCTACACTACGGTCAGCGGCCCCAATCTGGCAGGATTTCTGGCGATGGGTCGCGTGGGCAGGTGCGTACCAGTGGTAAATATTCGGTGAGCACGTGATAGCGCTCAGCGGCAGAGGAAGGATCTGAAGT
>DZBX01000213.1 GCA_022730075.1 Rhodanobacter sp.
CGCGTCCGGCACAGGTGCGTACGCGCCTGCGCGAAGCAGCCACTTGCGTGACCGCTACGCGTCCGGCCATCCATGGCCAGGCTGAGAGGCTGAAAAATCCACGCCGCTCAGCGCAGCGCCGATTCGCCGTGCGCGTGCGCCGCGTAGTAGGGATTTTCGCCCTTGGCGTGTTCGGTGGCATCGCGCACGCTGGTGATCTCGGGGACTTGCTCGCGCAAGGTGCGCTCGATGCCTTGGCGCAAGGTCAGATCGACCTGCCCGCACCCCTGGCAACCACCGCCGAAGGCCAGCACCACGCTGCCA
Source organism: Rhodanobacter sp. (assembly GCA_022730075.1). Taxonomy (GTDB): domain Bacteria; phylum Pseudomonadota; class Gammaproteobacteria; order Xanthomonadales; family Rhodanobacteraceae; genus Metallibacterium. The sequence goes on from DZBX01000213.1 coordinate 304, forward strand.
TCGCTGCCCACCTCGAGCAGGCTGACGCGACCGCTGTGCTGCGCCAGTTGCGGATTGATGAGGTCCTCGATGACACGCTTGACGCGCTGCGCCAGCGAAGCCTGCGCGGCATCGGTCTCGCCGCGCAGACGCGGCGCGCGCACGCTCAGCGCCTGGCCGGTGCCCGTGGGCAGGTAATCCAGCGCGGCACCATCCAGCCAGGGCACGCTGGCGCCATCCACGAAAACATTGAAGCCCTCGCACTGCAGCACCCATTCGTCCCCGGCGATCTCGGCGGGCTCGCAAAAACTCAGCTCGCAGTCGCCCTTCAGGGTGCCGCCATCGCGGGCACGCAAGCGGATGCCCCAACCGGGACCGCCTTGTTCGGCCAGCAATTTGCGGAAATAGCTTTGCGCGCGCTCGGAAATGTCGATCATGCCGTGTACCTCGATCAGCGGCCGGAGCCCGTTGGCCCCGTCCTCATGGGCCCATTGTAGCGACCTATACTCACGCCTCGTCGCAACTGCCAGGCAACCGACCATGACGCTGGATCAACTCGCCACGCAACCCTGCCTGCCGCGCCGCGGCGCCGAGCACCGCCTGGATGCCGCGCGCATCGCCGAACTGCTGGCGCTGCTGCCCGGCTGGCAGCGCGGTGCGGATGGCCTTTCCATCGGCAAGGATTTCAAGTTCGCCGATTTCCACCACACCCTCGGCTTCATCAATGCCGTCGGCTTCATGGCCAATCGCGCCGATCACCATCCCGACCTGCAGGCCGGCTACGGCCACTGCCATGTGCTGTGGTCCACGCACGATTGCGCTGGCATCTCGATGAACGACATGATCTGCGCCGCGCGCGTCGAGCGCCTGCTGCACGCTTGATGGACTTCGCTGCGCGCCCACTGTTGCGCGCGGCGCCGCTGCTCGCACTGGTGCTGCTGCTGGCCTTGGCGCTGGCCGCGCTGGGCAATGCGCTGACCCGTGCCGGCGTGGCGCGACAGGGCATGCGCGAATGGCGCGCATGGCACAGTGGCGTCTCGCCGTGGCAGTGGCGGCTGCGCCGACCCGCGGATGTCATCGCCGCGCGCGCGTTCGGCGCCGCCAGTGTGCATGCGGATGATGACGCGCTGGCGGTCCACTATCGCGGCGGTAGCTGGCAGATCGGACTGCATCTGGCGCGACCGGCAGCCTTGGCGGATGCACCGGTGTTGTTGCTGTCGTTGCGCCAGTCCGCGGCATTGCCCTTGGATGTCGTCGTGCGTCGCACGCTGCATGCGCGCGCCTGCACCGCAGCCGCCGGGCTGCTGCCCGCGCGCGCCGGGACATTGCGCATCGATCTGGCCACCCTGCCCTGGCGTTGCGCCGGACGGCCTGCGCCCATGCCTGCCCAGGCCGCCATGCTGCGCCTGCAGTCCAGCGGTCCGGACGGCGCGCGCATCGTGCTGGTCAGCGCCGCACTGCTGCCACGGCATGCACTCAGGCCCAGCCCCCCTGAAACCCTGGCGCAATGGCGCACGCAGACGACAGCGCATGCCGGCGTCCCCGTGGTCTGGTTGCCCGCCGTGTATTCACCCCACCTGCTGGCACAACGCGAGGCCCTTTGGCGCGGCGACCCCGCGGTCATCGCACTGCCAGCCGGCACGACCGCCGGCCACGGAATGCGTGCATCGAGCGTGTCCAGCGACTGGATCGCCATTGCCGCCTGCGCCTTGCTGATGCTGGGCCTGTTGCGCTGGCCGCCACACGCGCCGCGGCTGCGCGCGCTGGGCGAGGCCCTGCTGGCGCTGCTGCCGGTGCTGCTGATCGCCTTCGGCGTCGGCGACAGCCAGCGGCCGGATGCGCGATCCGGCGCACTGATCCTGCTGGCGCTAGGTTTCGCGCTGCTGCTGAGCGTGCGTCGCACGCCGCTGCTGGCGCCCTGGCATTGGCTGGCACCGTGGCGGCAATGGGCGCTGCCCATGCTGCCGGTGCTGGCCGCAGGCTTGCTGTGGCTGGCACAGCCGGCGGCGGCGCCCGCCATCGGTGGCTTGCTGCGCTATCTGCCATGGGCGGCGCTGCAGCAATACCTGCTGCTGGTGATCGTGGCGCGGCGTCTGGACTACGCGCTGGCCTGGCGACCGCTGGCCGTGCTCCTCGCCGCGCTATTGTTCGCCCTGGCGCACACGCCGAACACACCACTGATGCTGCTCACCTTTGCCGCCGGCCTGCTGTGGGTGAGCTGGTTCCTGCGTCGCGGCGCGCTGCTGCCGGTGATCATGGCGCACGCGCTGGGTGCCACGCTGCTGCTCGGCATCGCCAGCAACGCCGGCTGGCTGCGCTCGCTGGCCATCGGCGGGCGCTATCTGGGCTGGGGCGGCTGAGAGGCTGTGAATTTT
>DZBX01000214.1 GCA_022730075.1 Rhodanobacter sp.
GTGAATCTGGCGCTGGCCAAAAGAAAACTGTTGTCCCCCTAAGGCACACCTGCGGTAAGCAGCTAGCCAGCCCACCTTGACGAGTTGACCGCAGCGTGCGCGCAGGTCGGCGACGACCTCAGCCCATTGGCTGCCAGCGATGCGGCAGCAGCTCCTCGATGCGGCTGTTCATGTGTGTGGGCAGCCGCGTCAGAACGTCCTTGAGGTAGGCCCACGGATCATGCCCATTGAGCTTGGCCGATTGCACCAGACTCATCACGACGGCGGCGCGCTGGCCCGCCAGTTCACTGCCGGCGAACAGCCACGCCTTGCGTCCCATTGCCCAGGGCCGCATCAGGTTCTCGATGTGGTTGTTGTCGACCTGCACCATGCCGTCGTTCAGGTTGGCCGTCAACGCTGTCCAGGCGTTGAGGCTGTAGTCGATGGCGCCGGCGATCGCGCTGCCCTCGGGCACATGCGTTCGCTCCAGCCGCAGCCAGACGTGCAATTCCTCCCACAGTGGTTTCGAGCGGGCTTGCCGCATGGCAAGCCGTTCTTCTTCGGTCAAGTCCCGCGCCTCGCGCTCGATGCGGTAGAGCCAGGCGATGCGCTGCAACGCCTGCGTAGCCACCGGGCTCTGGTTGACCTTGATCAGCTCGTCGAACTTGCGCCTGGCGTGGGCAAGACAGCCGGCCGCCGTTCTCCCATCGGGCTTGAGCACGCTCTCGTAGCCCTTGAACTCGTCGCGCACCAGCGTGCCCGACCAGCCTTGCAAGAAGGCCATCGGGTACTTGGCACCGCGCCCGACGCAGAAGTCATAGGCCACGCCCGGCAACGCATCGAAGCCGCTGCGCGCGTAGGCCCAGACGTAGGCGCGTCTCGTCTTGCCCGCCCCAGGGTCGAGCATGTTCACCGGCGTCTCGTCGGCGTGCAGCACCTGCGCACCGAGCACGAACTCGCGCTGCGCGTCGAACAGCGGCTGCAATGCGGCGCCACCGCGCCCGGACCATGCCGCCAGCGTCGAGCGCGGCGTGTGCACGCCTGAGCGGGCGTTGATCTGCTCCTGGCGGTAGTACGGCAGGTGGTCGACGAAGCGGCTGACCAGGGTGTGCGCCATCAGGCCGGCGGCGGGCATGCCGCTGTCGATGATCTGCGGCGCCACCGGCTCTTGCACCAGCAGCTCGCAGCAGCGGCAGGCCCACTTGCCACGGATGTGGCGGTGCACGAAGAACTGCGCCGGCACGATGTCCAGGCGCTCGCTCACGTCTTCGCCCACGCGCACCATCGGCTGGCCGCAATCCGGGGACGGGCAGGTGGTGTCCTCGGGCTCGTGCTGATGTTCGACACGCACCAAGTGTTCGGGTAGGGCCTGACGCTTGGGGCGTCGTCGCGGTTCTTGTGGCACCGCATCGGGCTGCGCGCCAGCCTGCGCCTGCAGCGCTTCGAGCTGCGCCTCGAGGCTGGCCTCGTCGGCGGCGAGTGTCTCCTCGAAGAGTTGGCGCTGCTCGGCGTTCATGGCTTCAGTCTTGGCCGCGAACTTCCACGCCTTCAGGCGCGCCAGCTCGAACGTGATGCGCTCGATCTTGGCGTCACGGAACTTGATGTCCTGCGCTTGGGCTGCAATGTGCCGGCTTTGCTCGTCGATGTGCTGGAGCATTTGCTCCGCGATTTCGGTCAGCGCGACGGGGCTCAGACCATACAGGTCCTGGGCTTTGAGTTCGTGCACATTGAGCATGCGCGTATTGTGCAAAACCAGCATTGGCGCGGCTATTCGGACATGTTCCGATGGCCGCCGCGCTGCTTCTCAATGTCCAATCCCATCCGTGCGATCAGCCGCCATCACATGCGTGTGATCACCCGCATTTGCTCCAGCCGCTGCCAGGGCAATCCGAGCACCAAGGCATCAAATTGCAGCTGCGTCAAGGTCATCGGCGCGGCCGCGGTGGGAACCTCGCGCGGCCACACGAAACGGCCGTCGTTCAAGCGCCGCGCCGCACACCACACGCCGAAGCCGTCATGCACGAGCAGCTTGATGCGGGTGGCGCGTGCGTTGGCGAACAGGTAGCCGTGATGGGCCTGGGCCGAGCCGAACACTTGCACCACGCGGGCGAGCAAACGCTCGGTGCCGGCGCGCATGTCCAGCGGCTCAACGGCCAGCCACAGTTGATCGATGCGGATCATCGTAGCCAACCGCGAAGCCACGCCGCGCACTGATCGGCAGCCGCCAGGGGCCAGCTCACGGCAACGCTCGTGGCACCCCGGCGCAGTTCGATGCGGATGTCTGCCAGCGCTGTTGGGACGGCCTCACGACTTGGCAAAGCCAGCGCGATGAACTCGCCTGCGCCGTGGCCTGCGCTGCTGGGTGATGCCGGCGGCCGGGCCGCTGGCGCTACGCCACGGCGCCACTTGCGCACGAGGTTGGCGTTGAGGTCGTAGGCGCGCGCAATGGCCGCCACCGAGGCGCCGGGCTCGCCGCACGCGGCAAGCACCCTGGCCTTGAGTTCAGCGGCGTGGCGCCGCCGCGGCGCACTCTTGATTTGCATGGTGTCCACCTCAGACATACGTGGACACCATGTTGGCCGCTATCCATCCGCTGTTCAAGGTGGAACGGCTAGCCGCTTACAAATCGCTGGCCGTGGGCGTGGCCGACTTGGTGACCGTGCGGCCATCGGCGGTGG
>DZBX01000070.1 GCA_022730075.1 Rhodanobacter sp.
ACACGGATTGCCTTCAGAGATAGCGGCCCATGAGCTCGATCAGCGCCAATACATTGAAAACCCAGGGCGTCTCGGCGATTGCCGAGGCGCTGGTGGGGGCGACCGAGGCGGTGGTGTCGGTGCGCGGCAAGGACCGTTTCGTGGTCATGGATGTCGAGCAATACCACTATCTGCGCGAATGCGAGCTGGCCGCCGCGCTGGCAGAGAGCCAGGCGGATATCGCCGCTGGTCGCTTCGTGCAGGAATCAGTCGATGCACACATGCTACGGCTGGCGAAACTGCCGTGAGCTGGACATTGGTCTTTACCGACCAGTACAACCGCCGCGCCGCGCGCTTCCTCAAGCGCCATCCGCAACTGCACGAGCCGTATCGCAAGACCTTGCTGCTGTTGCAAGCCAATCCGCATCACCCGTCCCTGCGCCTGCATGCTCTGGCTGGCAAGCTGGATGGCCTGCACTCGGTGTCGATCAACCTTTCCTATCGCATCACGCTGGAACTGCTGATACGGGATGGGCAGATCGTGCCGATCAACGTGGGCGACCACGACACGGTGTACTGAGGGCGGGCTGTGTCCCATGAGGGCAGCGAATCATGGGAAATACACATGAGCGATATCCAGCTATTCCACTTGAGCGGCACCAGCGCCGTGAAACTATCCGGCCGCGCGGCTGCCGTGGAAAGGTAGCTGCAGTCCCTGATCGAAGCGCAGATGCCGACCTTCCTCGGCGTGCGCTTCCTCGCCACCGAATCGTCACCGGCAGAACGCACAAGGGCCGCATCGATTCGCTGGGGCTGGACGAGAACGGCTGTCTGCTGGCGCTGGGGGACGACGTGCAGGAAAAGCATCTCAAGCTGTACGTCGCCTTCCGATGCCTGAAGAACTTCGCCTGCGTGATCTCGTACCGGGACAAGCTGCTGGTGGTGCTGAAGCTGGACCCGGACACGGTGGCGCTGGAGGATGGCTTCAGCCGCGACGTGCGCAACATCGGCACGTGGGGCACGGGTGATCTGGAGCTGTGCCTGCGAACCTTGGCCGATTTCGAGCGGGCCAAGCCCTTGCTGGATCGCAGCTACGGCGAGAGTTGAGCTGTTGCGGCCGCGGAGAGGAACTCGGGGGTGTTGGCCCATGGGCAACATTCGTTGCTGATGTAGCAACGGGTTTATCTGCGCGTTGCCAAAGATGCTGGAGAACCCGACCTTGATCGAGCAGTCCGCAAGCAACAGCAAGGAACAGTTCGCGAACTCACCCGATCTGCGCGAGGCACTGACGCACGCGATCATGGATGCTCTCGAAGCTCACACCATGATGAGCTCCCAGGCGCTGGGATCGGAACGCATCCGCGAAGGTCTCCTCGATATTCTCCTGGGGCCCGCGCAGCTCTACGAAGGATTGCGCGCGCAAGCAACCGGCACGGACGCCGCCACCTGCGACCCAGGTTGACCCCTCCGAGATGACGCAACACCGCAACTGGACGCCGAAAAGCGGAAGCCCCGCAGAACGGGGCTTCTCTGGCATTTTCCTTACCACTCCTGGATAAGCGTGTCCTAGAACGGTATGTCGTCGTCCTCGAAACCGGCATCTCCCGCCGGTGGCGCGCTGGCCGGCGGTGCGCCACGACCCGCCGGGGCGCCGCTGCGGCGCGGTGCGCCCTCGCCGTCGGATGCGGCTCCGCCGGAACGCGTGCCGCCCTCGCCACTACCCTGACCACCGAGCATCTGCATCTCGTTGGCGATGATGTCGGTGCTGTAGCGCTCGACGCCCTCCTTGTCGGTGTACTTGTCGGTGCGCAGCGAGCCTTCGATATAGACCTGCCGACCCTTGCGCAGGTACTCGGCGGCGATGTCGCCGAGACGCCCGAACAGCTTGACGCGGTGCCACTCGGTGCGTTCCTGCTGCTCGCCGGTCTGCTTGTCCTTCCAGCTTTCGCTGGTGGCGATGCGCAGGCTGGTCACCGAGGTACCACCCGCGGTCGCGCGGCGCTCGGGATCGGCGCCCAGATTACCCACCAGAATCACCTTGTTGACGCCACGTGCCATGCGCGTTCTCCGCCTGTGTCTCGGAACCGGGATCGGAGCGGAACTTTAGCATGCGGCGTGCGCAAACCCGGGCCGCGAGCCTGTCAGCCCATGCCGCTCTCGGCTGCAGGCGCGGACTGGCGCAGGCGTGCGCCGCTGGCCAGCAACAGCAGCAGCCACGACAGCGCCACCACGGCGCCGACGATGAACACACCGCGCACGCCGATGGCGCCCAGCAGCACGCCACCGACCGCGCCGCCGATGATCACGCCGAAAAACTGCGCGGCAGAATACGCACCCAGCGCCGCGCCGCGCCGCGCCGGCTGCGCCATGCGTGACACCAGCCCCGGCATGCTGGCCTCGAGCAGGCTGAAGGCGACGAAGAACAGGATCGCCCCCAGCAGCCCCAGCGCCAGCGAACCGCGCGCGAACGCCAGCGCCAGCAGCCCCAGACCGAGCAGCAACGCACTGACCTGGGTCACGCGCACGCTGGCGTCGAGGCCACGCAGGCGCGGCAGCGCGCCGCCCATCACCAGCCCGGCGGCCAGCAGCGCCGGCACGTAGATGCGCCATTGCTCGCCCACCGCCAGATGCAGGCCATGCGCCAGTTGCAGCGGCATGACCACGAAGAACAGCGTCAGCAGGCCGTGCAGCACGAAGGCCGACACATCCAGCGTGAGCAGGCGCGCATCGCGCAGCGTGTGCATGATCGCGGCCAGCCCCTCGCTGCCATGCGCGCGCGGCGCCGGCGCGTGCGGCACCAGCAGCCACAGCGCCACGATCGCCACCAGCACCAGCACGAAGGTCAGCCCGAACAGGCCCTGCAGGCCACCCAGATGCGCGGCCAGCGTCGAGCCCAGCAGCATCGCCAGCAGGAAGGCCAGCCCGATCATGCTGCCGAGGATGCCCATGACCGCGTTGCGGCTTTGCTCGCTGGACAAATCCGCCGCCAGCGCCTGGCTGGCGCCCGTGACCGCGCCGGTGCCCTGCAGCGCGCGACCGAGGATGATGCCGTCGATCCCGTGCGCCAGCGCCGCGACCAGGCTGCCCACCGCGAACAGCAGCAAACCGAAGGTGATCACCGGCTTGCGCCCGATGCGGTCGGACAACAGGCCCAGCGGAATCTGCAGCAGCAGATGCCCGATGCCGTAGATGCCCAGCGCCACGCCGATCAGCCATGGCGTCACCCCGGGCATGCGCTGCAGGTCCAGCGCCAGCACCGGCAGCACCAGAAACAGGCCGAACATGCGCAGCCCCACCACCAGCGCCAGCGCCAGCGCGCTGCGTAGTTCCTGTTTCGTCATATGGCATATGACCGCGATGACGCGGCGTGGTTCCGCGGCGCGTGTCGATTCACCGCATGCCCACGCCCGGGTCAGCACTGAAACCGGTCACGCCGTGCCTATAATTGCGATTGAACGATTCGTGAACCAAATACATGAGCGTCGCCGTCCCCATCTCCGCCTCCCGCTTTGACGCCGTGCGCGACCTGGCCGCCGGCGACATGGCCGGCGTCGATCGCGTCATCCGCGCGCGCCTGCGCTCGGATGTGGCGCTGGTCAACCAGATCGCCGAGCACATCATCGGCGGCGGCGGCAAGCGCCTGCGCCCGCTGCTGCACGTGCTGGCCGCGCAGGCGGCCGGCCATGCCGGCGACCAGCACCACAAGCTGGCCGCGATCATCGAGTTCATTCACACCTCGACTCTTCTGCACGACGATGTGGTCGATGAGTCCGGCCTGCGCCGCGGGCGCAAGACCGCCAACGCGCTGTGGGGCAACGCGGCCAGCGTGCTGGTCGGCGATTTTCTCTATTCGCGCTCGTTTCAGCTGATGGTCGAACTGGACGACATGCGCGTGATGCGCATCCTCGCCGATACCACCAACGCCATCGCCGAGGGCGAGGTGCTGCAACTGCTCAGCGTGGGCAATCCGGATACCGACGAACAGGCCTACGACCGCGTGATCGAACGCAAGACCGCGGTACTGTTCGCCGCCGCGTGCCGTCTCGGCGGCGTACTGGCCAATGCGCCCGAGCCACTGTGCGCGGCGCTGGCGCGCTACGGGCTGGAGCTGGGCTTCGCCTTCCAGATCGCCGACGACCTGCTGGATTACACCTCGGATGCCGACACGCTGGGCAAGAACATCGGCGACGATCTGGCCGGGGGCAAGGTCACCCTGCCGCTGATTTACACGCTGCGCGCGGCCGCGCCGGCGCAGGCCGAAGTGCTGCGCCAGGCCATCCGCGCGGGCGGCGGGCCGCTGCACGAAGTCCTGGCGATCATCCGCGGCTGCGGCGCATTGCCGCGCGTACGCGCACGCGCCGAAGCGCACGCCGAGGCAGCCCTGGTCGCACTGGAGCAAATCGCGCCCAGCGCCCAACGCGAAGCACTCGTCACGCTGGCGCGTTACGCCGTCGATCGCGATCACTGAGCGCGTGACGACGCGAGCGTCTGCGTCTGCGCACACTCGTGCCGTCCACGGCCATCGGGTATAAGCACCGATCCGTCCGCCATCAAATGGGATCCCATGCGCACGTTCGTCCTGCTTGTCATCACCGTGCTCGGCGCCAGCCTGGGCAGCACGGCCAGCGCTGTCGCCGTCAAACCGGAAACGGCGGTCAATTATCGCCAGGGCATCTACCACGCCATCCTGTGGAACTTCGCGCCCATGGCGCAGATGGTGCAGGGCAGGCAACCCTGGAATCAGGCCGCATTCGCGCAGGGCGCTGCGCGCATCGCGTTCTACAGCCAGCAATTGCTGGAAGGGTTCCCGCCCGGTTCGCTGACCGCCAGGAGCGAAGCCAAGCCCGCGATCTGGCAGCACTGGACCGAGTTCAGCGCGAAGATGCGCAATTTCGAGAATGCCTCCGCCACGTTGGCCATGGTCGCCAAGAGCGGCGACGAGGCCGCCAGCAAGGTCGCGTTCGGCAAAACGGCGCAAACCTGCAAGTCCTGCCACGACGCGTTCCGCAAGGAATGAATCCGCGCCGGCGGCGTCCGCTTACGGCGGCCAGCCGGCGGCGTGCTGCGCCAATGTGCGCTTGAGCGCGGGCAGCGCCTGCAGCGCATGCATGCCCAGGCCACGCGCGGCCACCGCCGGTGTCGCGCGCAACGCGAATGCGCGCGCCAGTGCATCGAACGCATGGGCATCCAGCCAGTCGGCGCTGCGCCGGCGCCGCGCATAGCGCGCCAGCAGCGTCGCGGCGCCGGGATCGCGGCCCGCACGGCGCGCGGCGGCCAGCAGGTCGCACAATTCCTGCACGTCGCGCAGGCCCAGATTCACGCCCTGTCCGGCCAGCGGGTGCACGGCGTGCGCGGCATCGCCCAGCAGCGCCAGACGCGGCGCAGCGAAGCGCTCGGCCACCGCCAGGCGCAGCGCGAACGCGGCGCGCGCCGAATCCAGCTGCAGCGGCCCCAGACGAAAATCGCTGGCCACGCCGACGGCATGGGCGAACTCGCCTGCATCCAGCGCCAGCACGCGCGCGGCTTCGGCCTCGGGCAGCGACCACACCAGCGACACGCGTCCATCCGCCAGCGGCAGCAAGGCCAGCGGACCGTCGGGCAGGAAGCGTTGCCACGCCGTATCCGCATGCGGCCGCGCGCTGCGCAAATGCGCCACCACGGCGCGCTGGCCATAGTCGCGCCCGCGCACGCCGATGCCGGCGGCCTGGCGCAAGGGTGACTCGCGCCCATCGACGGCCAGCAGCAGGCGCGCGCGCAACTGCGTGCCATCGGCAAGATCCAGGCGCGCGCTGTCCGCTTCGGCAACATGGCCCACGGCCTGCGTGGCACTGCGCAGCGTCACACCGGCGCGACCCAGCGCCTGCCACAGCGTCCATTGCAGCAAACGGTTCTCGACGATCCAGCCCAGGCACTGCGCATCCAGCAATCCGGCATCGAAGTCGAACGCGGCGCCGCTGGCCGCGTCCCACACATGCATGGCGCGATAGGCCGCGACGCGCTCGCGCGGCAACTGCGACCACACATCCAACTCGGACAAGAGACGCGCGCTGGATGGCGCCAGCGCGACCACGCGCAAGTCCAGTTCCGCGCCCGGCGCGGTCGGCGCAGCCGCGGCGTCGAGCAGTTGCACGGCGTAGCCCTGCTGCGCCAGCGCCAGCGCCGCGCTGGCGCCAACCATGCCGGCGCCGATCACGATGATGTCGGCGTCCAGGCGCCGGCTCATGGCCAGGATTCCAGCACCGCGCGCGGCGGCTGTCCGCGCCACCCCATGCCGTGGCGCAACAGGCGCTGCCGCAGCGGCGGCACGACCTGTGCGGCCAGCAAGCCAAGCGTGCGCAACGGCGCCAGCGCGGGTTGCGGCATGCAGGCCAGCGTGGCCAGCGCGTGCGTGAAGCGCAGCACGCCGTCGCGATCCGCGGCGCGGCGCGCGGCATAGGCGGCCAGACGCGCCGCATCGCCGGGATCGCCACCCGTGGCCAGCATCTCGGCCAGCGTCAGCGCATCACGCAAACCCAGATTGAAACCCTGCGCGCCGATCGGATGCACGGTTTGCGCGGCGTTGCCGATCAGCACTGCGCGCGTGGCGACCAGCGCCGCGGCGACGCCGCGGCGGATCGGCCACGCTTGGCGCCGCGCCGCGTCCAGCAGGCGCCCTGCGCGCCAGCCCAGACGCTGCTGCGCATAGGCAACATACGCGGCATCGTCCAATGCCATGACGGCCTCGGCGTCAGCGCTGGCGACGCTGAGCACCAGCCCGGCGCGGTCGCCGGCCAGCGGCAGCAACGCCACCGGCCCATCGTCGCCGAGACGCTCGTAAGCAACGCCCTCCAGCGCGCGCGCGCAGCGCACCTGGCCGACGATCAGCGTCTGCGCATAATCATGGTGCTGCACGCCGATACCCAGCGCCGCGCGCACCGTCGATTCGCTGCCGTCGGCGCCAACCACGAGGTCGTACCGGCGCGCCAACACCGCGTGCGCGGATTCGATCTCCACCCCGGCCGATTCGCAGCCGGCACGCAACGTTCGCAGCCGGGCCGGGCGCAGGCGCTGCACATGCCGTGTCGCATCCAGCGCGCGCTCGAGCGCCGCCCCCAGCGCGCGCGCCGGGACGATGTGCCCGAGCGCATCCACACCCGCCGCGCCCGCATCCAGCCGCAAACTGCCGAAATCACCCGCGCGCGAGACCACGATGCGGCGCAAAGCCTGCGCTTCGGGCTGCACGTACGGCCACACGCCGATCGCGGCAAGTCCGTTGACCGTGGCGTGCGCCAGGGCCAGGTTGCGCTCCTCACTGCGCGGCGCGTCATTGCGTGGCGGCACCGCCTCGGCCAGCGTGCAGTCGATGCCCGCGTGATCCAGCGCGAGGGCAAGGCTGCTGCCCACCAGACCGCCGCCGACGATCAGAATGCGCGTGTGCGCGCCATCGTTCTCGCTCATGCGCGCATGATACGCGGGCCACCCCCGCTCCGAGGTACGCGCGTGATGCAGGCCAGCCGATGGAACTGATCCTGGTGCGCTGCGCCGCCGCCGAAGCGGCGCCCGGAACACTGCGCGGGCAAGCGCCGCTGCGTCTGGGCAGCACCGGCTTCGCCGCGCTGGAGCGCCTCGCCGCGAGCTGGATCGGCCCGCCGCCGCACTTGCTGTATTGCTCGGATTTGCGCCGGGCGCTGCAGGGCGCGCAGATTTTCGCCGCGCGTTTCGCGCTGGAACCGCTGCCCGACGCACGTCTGCGCGAGCTGGATCTGGGGCAATGGAACGGCGTCGATTTCGCCAGCGCCAGCCTGCGCCACCCGGCGGCGTGGCGGCAGTGGAATGCCGACTGGATCGGCAGCGCGCCGCCCGGCGGCGAATGCTGGCTCGACTTGGCGCGGCGCGTGCGCAGTTGGCTGCAGGGCCTGGCCGCAGGCGGCGGCGATGAGCGCCGCGTGCTGGTGCTCAGCCACGAGAATCCGCTGCGTGCGCTGCTGGCCGAGGTACTGGAACTGCCGCCCGCGGCCACGCGCCGGCTGCGCATCGAGCCGGCGCACGCCAGCGCGCTGCGCCTCGCCGGCGGCACCTTTGAAGTATCCTATTTGAATTCGCCGCAGTTTCTGCTGCTCTGATCCGACTTCAATGGAACGCGCCATGCCCGCAGCGGTTGCCCGCCTCATCTCGCCACGCGCCCTTACCCTCAGCGCCCTGATCGCGCTGGCGGTGGCGACGCGCCTGGTGATTTTCTTTTTCCCCGGCGTGATCCCGTACAACTTCACTCCGGTCGAGGCACTCGGTCTGTTCGGCGGCGCCTGGTTCGCCGACAAGCGCAGTGCGTTCATCGTGCCGCTGGCGGCGATGGCGGCGTCCGATCTGATCATCGGCCTGTACCCGCTGCTGCCGCTGGTGTATGCCTGCATTGCCGGCAGCGTGCTGCTCGGCTTCGGCCTGCGCGGCAAGCGCAGCGCATCCAACATCGCCGTGGCCGCCGTAGTCAGCAGCACCGGCTTCTACCTGATCACCAATTTCGGCGTGTGGGCCAGCACCCACATGTACCCGCACAGCCTCGCCGGGCTGCTCGCCTGCTATGTCGCCGGGCTGCCGTTTTACCCCGCCACGCTGGCCGGCACGCTGCTGTGGAGCGCGATTCTGTTTGGCGGCTATGCCCTGCTGACGCGGCGCTGGCCGACACTGGCTGCAGCAGCACTCACCCGCTGAGCCGGGCCGCTTGCGCGTCGCCGCGCGGCGCAATCGATCTCGGCAGCGGACCTGCGGAATACACATGGGCAACCGGCTCTCGAAAATCTACACGCGCACCGGCGATGACGGCAGCACCGGCCTGGGCGATGGCTCGCGCGTGCAAAAGGACGCCGCACGCGTCGGCGCGTATGGCAGCGTGGATGAACTCAACAGCGTGCTGGGCATGCTGCTGGCGGCCCATCCGCCCGCGTCGATGGCGGCCGAACTGACGCGCATCCAGCACACGCTGTTCGATCTGGGCGGCGAGCTGTGCATCCCCGGCATGGCGCTGATCGAACAAGTAGATATCGACTGGCTGGAGCACACGCTGGATCGCTACAACGCCGATCTGCCGCCGCTCAAGGATTTCATCCTGCCCGGCGGCGGCATGGCTGCGGCGACCTGCCATCTGGCGCGCACCGTGTGCCGCCGCGCCGAGCGCGAGACCGTGACGCTGGCGCATGCCGAGCCGGTGCGCGCCGAGGTGCTGGGCTATCTCAATCGGCTGTCAGACCTGTTGTTCGTGCTGGCGCGCGTGCTGGCCCGCGCCGACGGTGCCGGCGAGGTGCTGTGGCAGCGCCAACACCGCCGCGGCTGAACCGGCATGCTGCGCCTGTACACGCACGACGCCTGCCTCGCGCACCAGCCCGGCGCTGGTCACCCCGAGTCGCCGGCACGGCTGGCCACCGTGCTGCACGCACTGGATCACGATCACTTTGCCGCGCTGGATCGCTGCGAGGCGCCGCGCGCAACCCGCGCCATGCTCGAACGCGCGCACGACGCGAAATATGTCGCGCGCATCTTCGCCCTCGCCGAGGAGTGCGCGCGCAGCGGCACGAGCCTGCATGTGGACGCCGACACGGTGCTCGCGCCCGCTACGCTGGAGGCTGCCCTGCGCGCCGCCGGCGCCGTGGTCGCGGCGGTCGATGCGGTGCTCGATGGTGCCTGCCGACACGCGTTTTGCGCGGTGCGTCCGCCCGGCCACCACGCCACGGCCACGCAAGCGATGGGCTTTTGCATCTTCAACAGTATTGCCGTCGGCGCCGCGCACGCGCTGGCGGCGCATGGACTCAAGCGCGTGGCGATCATCGATTTCGACGTACACCACGGCAATGGCACGCAAGACATCGCCGCGCGCGAACCGCGCCTGTTGTACCTGTCCACCCACCAGAGCCCGCTCTACCCGGGCACCGGCGCGGCCAGCGAGCATGGCCGCGGCAACGTTTTCAATGCGCCCTTGCCGCCCGGCACCGGCGGCGAGGAGTTCCGCGCCACCTGGCGTGAGCTGCTGCTGCCGCGTCTGGCCGCGTTCCGGCCGCAGTTGCTGCTGGTTTCGGCCGGCTTCGACGCGCACCGCCTGGACCCGCTGGCCGACATGAATCTGGGCAGCGAGGATTTCGCCTGGCTGGGCGCTGAGCTGACGACCCTGGCCGATGCGCATGCGTCAGGCCGACTGGTTTCGGCACTGGAGGGCGGCTACAGCCTCAGCGCGCTGGCCGCGGCGGTGCCGGCCTACCTCGCCGCGCAGGTCGACTGAAAGGCTGTGAATTTTCAGCCTCTCAGCTTCGTGAAGGCGCTACGGACATGCACCGGATGCGCCAATGGGAAATCCGCACGCCGCGAAATTTTTCACAGGCTCCAAGTTATCCGTATCCGGTTTTGGATCGGACTCCTGCGCGCCCACCCACTTCCGTGAATCCGGTTTCAATGTTGGCGCAGCCGTCATCATGTCAGCCCGTTTGCCATGAAACCGACGCATGTCGCTGGCCGCCATTCTGCGCTGCGACTATCCTTGAGACATTCCGGCCACACCCGTGCGACCCATGACCTTCATGCAACAGCTCGCTGCTGCCTGGCAGCGCAACGACTCCATGTTGTGTGTCGGCCTAGATCCCGAACCGGCTCGCTTTCCGGCTGCATTGCGTGGACGACCGGATGCCTTGTTCGACTTTTGCCGCGACATCGTCGACGCCACGGCCGATCTCGTCTGCTGCTTCAAGCCGCAGATCGCGCATTTCGCGGCTCACCGCGCCGAGGATGCCCTCGAGCGCCTGATTGGTCATATCCACGCGCGATATCCTGGCGTGCCTGTGGTCCTCGACGCCAAGCGTGGTGATATCGGCACCACCGCCGACTATTACGCGCGCGAAGTTTTCGACCGTTACCAGGCCGATGCGGTCACCCTCAATCCCTATCTGGGCGGTGATGCGTTGGCACCGTTTCTGCAGCGCGCCGACAAGGGCGCGATCCTGCTGTGTCGCACCTCCAATGCCGGCGCCCGTGATTTGCAGGATTTACTGGTCGACGGCAAGCCGCTGTACCAGCATGTGGCGCTGCGTGCTGCACACGAGTGGAATGCCTCCGGCAACTGCGCACTGGTGGTGGGCGCCACTTATCCACGAGATCTGGCGCAAGTACGCGCACTTGTTGGCGACATGCCACTGCTGGTGCCTGGCGTCGGGGCACAAGGCGGCGATGCTGCTGAAGTGGTTCTGCGCGGCAGTACAAGCTCGGGCACCGGCCTCATTGTCAGCGCTTCGCGTGCCGTGCTGTATGCCAGCAATGCCGACGACTACGCCGCTGCCGCGCGCGCCGCTGCCCAGCAACTGCGTACTTCATTGCGCGCGGCAAAATCACGGGTCAATGCTGCTTCGTAATTTTGACAGCATCGTATCAGCAGAGGATTGCCGTAGCAGTTTCAGAATCGAAATCGACGGGTCAGCCAAGCTGCCCGCCGATGTCCTTGCATCATGCTGCCGAACAAAAATCTGTTTGCAGAACCTGGCATCCTGCCGCGGCCTGCAGGCACGTGCAAATGACGGAGCGGTTTTTGCACCCCCCCCCGAACTTCGTGCATTCGTGCGCAAGGCCTATTACATCGCGCCGAAACGGTACTCTGCGGAAATCGATGTCAGGCTGCCCGACATTGGGAAACCACTCTTGCTGGCATGATAATAGTTGTAATTCATGCCAAGACTCCAATTGCTGTCGAAGTTGTAGCCGTAGCCTGCACCGGCGTACCAGCCCGTGCCATTGCCGCTATAAGCAACTGGGACGTTCCCGATCGGCTCTGCGGTACGACCACTCCAGCGCAGCAACCCAGCGCGGCCACTGACATACCAATTGCTGGTGATATCGTACTTGGCGGTTCCGCCAAGCGTCCAACCATGCAATGTGGCGTTCGGCAGAACAATGCCAGGATAATTCGAGCGCACACCGTAGTTGCCCAGGTTCACATAGCCGACCTCAGCACCGACCTGAAATGCCGGAGCTACCGACCAGCGATAACCGAGGTTTGCGTCATAGCCCATGTGGTGACGGCTGTAATAGCTCTGGCCATAGCGCGCCTGCCCGATTGAGCCATTGATGTAGAGCCCGCTGTCCTCGGCGTGCGAAACCACCGGTAGTGCAAGCACGCCAGCCAGGGCAAGGGCAGCAAAGATCTTGTTCATGCGTTTCTCCATCTTCTGTTGGGGACGTCGCCGCATGGGGATTGCGGCGACGGCGGACTCTGACAGCAGATGGCTGAACACTCACTGGCCTGTCTGCGCAAAGCGCTGCAACCACTTGAGTGAGGTTCATCAAGCTTAATTTCAATACTTGTTGGTTTATATATTCAGATTCGAGACAGGTATTGTCACTCGTCTTGACGCGTTATTCGTCGGCCCACTTGGCTTGTTCGAGCGGCGAGGGTGGGGTCTACAAAGCCAACGGGCCGATCGCGAG
>DZBX01000215.1 GCA_022730075.1 Rhodanobacter sp.
ATGGCGACGATCAGCAGGGCGTTGTCGGCCAGCGCGGAGAGGAATTGCGCCACCAGCAGGGCGAGCATGGCGCGGTTGTGCAGCATGGGTCGGTGTGGGGGATGGGGCGGATGGGTGGCGGCGTGGGTGTTCATGGGTGGGTGGCCTGGGATTGGGGGTGGAATCGTTCCCATGCTCCGGCGTGGGAACGTATGGTCTTGCCGCTCCAGCGGCGTGTTTGGGGTGCGGTGCGACGCTGGAGCGTCTGGGGCTGCATTCCCACGCTGGAGCGTGGGAACGATAACAACTTGCGCGGGGGAACGATAAAATACCCCCTCACCCCGACCCTCTCCCGCTCGCGGGAGAGGGAGTTCAATCAATTCATCGCCATGCTTTTGAGGCGCAGGTAATCCACCTTACCGGTCGGCAACAGCGGCAGCTCGGCAATCAGACGAATCACGCGCGGCACGGCCAGTTCAGGCAGGCCGAGCGCTTGGGTGGCGGCGTGCAGGCGTTCGCGGGTAAGTGCGGTGTCGGTGGTGAATAGTACCAAGGCTTCGCCGCGTGATTCGTCGCTGCGGCTGCTGGCAGCGTGCGAAAACTCCGGCGAGGCGGTGTTGGCAATGCGTTCCACGCTTTCCAGCGAGATCATTTCGCCGGCGATTTTGGCAAAGCGCTTGACGCGGCCTTCGATGTGGACGAATCCGTCATCATCCACCCGCACGATGTCGCCGGTGTCGTACCAACCTTCGCCGACGCTGGAGGATGGCGGTTCGAGCACGCCCGGCGCGTTGCTGCGCAAATAGCCGGACATGAGATTGCGTCCGCGTACATGCAGTTGGCCGCCCTGCGCAATGCCGGGCACGGGCACGAGCTGGTGTTCGATGCCGGGCAGGAATTGACCGACGCTTTTCGGGCGGTAGGCCATCGGCGTGTTGACGGCGAGTACCGGCGCGGTTTCGGTCGCGCCGTAGCCTTCGTAAATGCGGATGCCGAATTTGTCGAACCAGGTGTTGCGCACGGTGTCGCTGAGTTTTTCCGCCCCGGCGACCACGTAGCGCAGGCGGAAGAAGTCATAGGGGTGGGCAAAACGTGCGTAATAACTAAGGAAGGTGTTGGTGCCGAATAGCGCGGTGCAGCTGCGGTCGTAGATGATTTCGGGAATCACGCGGTAGTGCAGCGGGCTGACGTAGAGGAACACCGGGATGCCGGAAAGCAGCGGGTAGAGCGTGCCTGCGGTGAGGCCGAAGCTGTGGAACATCGGCAGGGCGTTGAAGATGCGATCCATGCGGTTGAGGTCGATGACCGCGTGGATTTGCGCCGTGTTGCTGATAATGGCGCGATGCGAGAGGACGACGCCTTTGGGTGTGCCTTCTGAACCGGAGGTGAACAGGGTCACGGCTTCGTCTTCAGGCTCGCCTTGTTCGATGAACTGTTCCGGGAAATAGCTGGCAGCGAAAACCCAGAGTTTGTCCTTGAGGCTCAGGCCGGGGCGGATGTCTTCGAGATACAACCATTCGACCTGCGGCAGGGCATCTAGGGTGGCCTGCAATCCGGCTTTTTCCACAAAAGCACGCGAGGTCAAAATGCGCTTGAGCTGCGCCGCGTTGATGGCATGACCTAGGCCATCCGCGCCTGCGCTGGGGTTGAGCACGGCGACGCTGCGCTGGAAGGCGGTCGCGCCAATCAGGCTGGCGGCGGTGATGGCAAGATTGGGCAGCAACATGCCGATGCGCTCAAAGGGTTCGCTGCGTGCGGCCAGAAAGCGCCCCGCACCGAGCGATTGGCGCACGATCTGGCGGTAGTTGAACGGGGTTTGGCGCACGTCTTCGATGATCGGCATACTCCAGCCCTGGGTGCGCCCGGCCTCGACCAGCGCCCAGAACAGCGGGCGCACTGGATGGCTGGCGAACATCATGTGCTGCATGATGCGGCGCATGGCTTCGCCAGCATGATGGCGGCGTTCGCGCGCCGTGCCGCCGGTAGGCAGTTCGATTCTGGTCGGCGCTTGAATGCTGATGCGCACACGCGGAAACCACTGGCGACGCGCCTCGCCGCGCAACTGGGCGAAGGTGCTGCGCGCCGGGCCGTCGAGGCGCACGGGAATGAGCGTTGCGCCGGTGCGTGCGGCGACGAAGGCCGGGCCGTCGTACACCTTCATCAAGCCGCCGGTCACGGTCAGGCGGCCTTCGGGGAAAATCACCACCGGGCGGCCTTGCTGCACCAGTTTGAGGATGCTTTTGACCGCCATCGGGTTGGCCGGATCGACGGTGAGGTAGTCGATCAAGGACAGCATGATGCGGAACTTGGTTTGGCGAGCAATGGCGGTGTGCACCACGAACACCGGGTTGACCGGCAGGAACAGCCCCAGCAGCAGGCCGTCAATGAAGGATTCGTGGTTGGCGATAATGACCACACGCTGGCTGCCGCCAGTGTCGAAGTGGCCTTCGACTTTGACGCGGAACAGCAGACGCATGATCGGGCGCAGAATGAAGCGGATGAGCGAGGCAAACATTTGACGGATCATGATGGGCGCTCCAGTGGGGGGTTATGGATAGTGGTGTAGATCAAGAAAACCGAGCACGCGGTTCAGCGCCTCGCGGATGGCCGGGCTGTTGACGCGGTAGCGCACCTCCTTGCCGCTGC
>DZBX01000216.1 GCA_022730075.1 Rhodanobacter sp.
CTGCCTAGAATCCCCGCACGACGCCCTCCGCCCCGACGCCCCCATGACTCCGTTATCCAGCCTGCTCGACACCTACCGCGCCGCGGCCCAATCCGAACGCGAAAAAGGCTATTACTTCGAGAAGCTGGTCAAGGCGTACCTGCTGGCAGAGCCCGCCTGGCGGGACTTGTTTGGCGGCAAGGTGTTCTTGTGGGAAGAGTGGCGCACCGAGTGCAGGCAGCAAGGACAGTCTGATCCAGGGGCAGACGCAGGCATCGACCTGGTGGCGGTCGAAGACGTGGCGGACAACCCACGCATCTTTGCCATCCAGGCCAAGTTCTACGCCGAGGACGCCAAAATCCGCAAGGACGACGGCATCGACTCCTTTCTTTCGGCCATGGGCAAAAAGCCCTACACCGATGGTCTGCTGTTCCTCACCAGCTACACCGCCAGCCAGCATGTCAACGCCCTGGTGCAGCAGCGCGACAAGCCGGTGCAGATCATCAGCCTGTATGACCTGGAGGCCAGCCAGATCGACTGGGCGCGCTACCAGCCCGATCATGCACCGGCGCTCAAACCCAAGAAACAACTGCGCCCCCACCAGAAAACCGCACTGGAGAAAGTGACGGCCGGGCTGGCGGACGCTGACCGGGGCAAGCTCATCATGGCCTGCGGCACCGGCAAGACCTACACCGCCCTGAAAATCGCCGAAGTGGTGGCGGGCGCGGGCAAGCGCGTGCTGTTCCTCGTGCCCAGTCTCAACCTGCTGTCGCAGACCCTCACCGAATGGACGCAGGAATCCGCTGTGCCGCTGCACAGCTATGCCGTGTGTTCCGATGAAGACGTCGGCAAGAAGCGCCAGGACGGCGACGATTACCAGACCCTGATTCACGAACTGCGCTATCCCGCCACGACCGATGCCGCGCGGCTGGCGCAAGCCATTGCGGCGCGTCACGACACCAGCCACATGACGGTCGTGTTCAGCACCTACCACTCCATTGACGTGCTGCACCGCGCCCAGCACATCTTCGGCCTGGGCGCTTTCGATCTGGTGGTGTGCGACGAAGCGCACCGCACCACCGGCGCCACCTTTGGCGACGACGACGAGTCGGCCTTCGTGCGCGTGCACGACGCCGACTATCTGCGCGCCGCCAAGCGGCTGTATATGACCGCCACGCCGCGCATCTATGGCGAAGTTGCCAAGAGCAAGGCCGACCGGGAAAACATCGTCCTGTGCTCAATGGACGACGAGGCGCTGTACGGGCGCGAGCTGCACGTCATCACCTTCTCCGAGGCGGTAAGCCGTGGCTTGCTGGTCGATTACAAGGTCATCGTGCTGGCCGTCGAGGAAGCCCACATCAATCGCCGCTTGCAAAACCTGCTCGCCGACGAAAGCAACTCCCTCAAGGTGGACGACGCTGCGCGCATCGTCGGCTGCTGGAAGGCGCTGTCCAAACAGGATTTGAGCAAAGACCTCATTGGCGACGATGCGCCGATGAAGCGCGCCGTCGCCTTCTGCCAGGTCATCGAAGTGCAGAAAGGCGGCAAGACCCACAAGGTCAGCTCCAAACAGATCAAGGCCATGTTTCAGGCCGTGGTCGAGGCGTATCAGGAGCAGGAACACGCCTCAGACGACAGCAGTGAGCAGCCCGCCATCGCGCTGACCTGCGAGGCCGAGCATGTGGACGGCGGCATGAACGCCAGCCAGAAAGAAGCCAAGCTCGACTGGCTCAAGGCCGAAACGCCCGACCACACCTGCCGCATCCTCAGCAATGTGCGCTGCCTTTCTGAAGGCGTGGACGTGCCTGCGCTCGACGCCGTGCTGTTTCTCACCCCGCGCAATTCGCAGGTGGACGTGGTGCAGTCGGTCGGGCGAGTGATGCGCACCGCGCCGGGCAAAAAACGCGGCTACGTCATCCTGCCCGTCGTCATCCCCGCTGGGGTGGAGCCGCACGAGGCGCTGAATGACAACAAAACCTACGCCGTGGTCTGGCAGGTGTTGCAGGCGCTGCGCTCGCACGATGACCGCTTTGACGCTTTCATCAACAAACTCGACTTGATCGGCAAAGACCCCAGCAAGATGGAAGTCGTCGCCATCACCGACAACATCCAGAAGCCTGCGGCCAAGCCCTCGCCCGAGCAGCGCAAGCGCAACCAGAACAGCGGACGCAGCCAGCACACCATTGGCCAGCCCAACACCGATCATCCCGAACAGGCGCAGGTCGAACTGCAATTCGAAATCGGCGAAATCGAACGGGCGCTGTATGCCCGGCTGGTGCAAAAGGTGGGCAACCGCCACCACTGGGAAGACTGGGCCAACGACATCGCCAAAATCGCCCGCACCCACATCGACCGCATCCACGCCATTCTCGAAGACCCCGCCCACACCGCCGAGCGCGCCGCCTTCGCCGCCTTTGCCAAAGAACTGCGTGACGACCTCAACGACAGCATCAGCGATGATGAAATCGTCGAAATGCTCGCCCAGCACCTCATCACCAAGCCGGTGTTCGACGCGCTGTTCGAAGGCTACAGCTTCGCCAGCCACAACCCCATGAGCCTGGCCATGCAGGCCGTGCTCGACCAATTGCAGGAACACCGGCTGGACAAAGAGGCCGACACCCTCCAGTC
>DZBX01000217.1 GCA_022730075.1 Rhodanobacter sp.
GTGCCCTGTCGCGCGCCGCGCCCGGATGCCCGTCCCCGACCCAAGCGGGGGTGACGTTCCTGCGCGGGCATGACGCTGCAAAGCGTGCAGGCGGCGGTGCAGCAGGCGGCGTGCCGCGTGGTGCGATTCAGCCTTCGCTGTAGGCGCCGTAGCCGCGCAAGCGCTGGTAGCGGCGCTCGAGCAACTCCGCGGTGGGGATTCGCATGACTTCGCGCAGCGTATCCAGCAGCACTTTTTTCAGTGTCGCGGCCATCGCCTCGGGGTCGCGGTGCGCGCCGCCCAGCGGCTCGGGGATGACGGAGTCGACCAGGCCCAATTCGAGCAGGCGCGGCGCGGTCAGGCCCAGTTGTTCGGCGGCGTCCCTGGCCTTCTCGGCGCTTTTCCACAGGATCGAGGCGCAGCCTTCGGGACTGATCACCGAGTAGGTGCTGTATTCGAGCATCAGCGTGCGGTCGCCGACGCCGATGGCCAGCGCGCCGCCGGAGCCGCCCTCGCCGATCACGGTGCAGATGATCGGCACCTTCAGCGCGGCCATTTCCAGCAGGTTGCGCGCGATCGCCTCGGACTGGCCGCGTTCCTCGGCGCCGACGCCGGGGTAGGCGCCGGGTGTGTCGATGAAGGTCAGGATCGGCAGGCCGAAGCGCTCGGCGGTCTGCATCAGGCGCAGCGCCTTGCGGTAGCCCTCGGGGCGCGGCATGCCGAAGTTGCGGCGGATCTTGGTGCGCGTGTCGCGGCCTTTCTGGTGGCCGATCACCATGACCGGGGTGTCTTCCAGTCGTGCCAGGCCGCCGACGATGGCGGCGTCGTCGGCGTAGAAACGGTCGCCGGCCAGCTCGTGGAACTCGCGCATGATCGCGCCGAGGTAATCCAGCGTGTACGGCCGCGCCGGGTGGCGCGAGAGCTGGGTGACCTGCCACGGCGTCAGCTTGCGGAAGATCTCGGCAGTGCGAGTGCGCAGCTTGTCCTCGAGTTTGAGCAAATCCTCGTCCAGATCCAGCGCCTGCCCCGCGCCGGTCTGGCGCAAGGCCTCGATGCGCGACTGCAGCTCGGCCAGCGGCTGCTCGAAATCGAGGAAGTTCGGATTCATTCGAAGCCGTTCGACAAGAAAGGGCGGCAGTATAACGGCAGGGCTGCGCCGAAGAATCAGCTCTCGGCGCCGCGCGCGAGCAGCAACTCGCATTGCATCACGCCCGGCATCTGCGCCAGCGCACGCAGCAAATCCGGGTGCGCGGTCACCGCCCAGGTATCGTCGAGCAGCACGTCGGCCTGGCCTTGCGCATTGCGATAGCCGGTGAGCAATACGCGCGCGCTGCCGCCGCGCCACGCCGCCAGTGCGCTGGACAGCGCCGCCGCGAAACCGCGCTGCACGTCCTGCACCTGCACGCGCAGCAGGCGGCCACGGCGCCGGCAGATGTCGTCCAGCGTGTGCACGCGCCGCGCGCGCAGGCCGAGACCGAAATCGCTCATGCGCAGCCCGCCCTCGATCACCAGCAGCGCACCCGGCACCAGCAGCGCCTGGGCTTCCTGCAGCACTTCCTGCGCGACGATGACCTCGAGGCTGCCGCTGGCATCCTCCAGTTGCACGATGGCCAGGTCGTCGCGGCGGCGGCGCACGTCGACCACTTGCCCGGCGGCGGTCCAGGCGACATCCAGCGGACGCCCGTTGCGCGCCTCGGGTGGCGGCTTCCATTCCCTGGCGATGTCGCCCAGCGCGCAGGGCACCAGTTGCGCGAACAGGCTGCGCCAGGCATCGGTGGGGTGGCCGCTGAGATAAAAGCCCAGAATCGCGCGCTCGCCGTTGAGGCGCTGCTCCAGCGTCCACGCCGGCACGCGCGGGCGCGGCAGCGGCTCGGGCGCATCGTCATCGCCGCCGAACAGGCCGTGCTGCCCGGCGCTGGCGGCGCGCGCATGCTGCTCGGCGGCTTTCAAGGCGTCGGGGATCTGCGCCCACAGCGTGGCGCGATCGGCGTCCAGCGCGTCGCAGGCGCCGGACTGGATCAGTGCTTCCAGCACGCGTTTGTTGACGCGCGTGCTGCCCACGCGCCGGCACAGGTCACCGAGATCGCGAAATGGCTGGCGCGCGGCCTCCGCCGCGATGGCTTCGCTCACCGCACGGCCGACGCCCTTGAGCGCGCCCAGGCCATGGCGAATGCTGCGCGCATCCACCGCCACGAACATCCACGCCGAAGCGTTGACATCCGCCGGCAGCATGCTCAGGCCCAGCGCGCGCGCCTCGTCGAGCAAGGTGACGATCTTGTCGGTTTTCTCCATGTCCGAGGACAGCGTCGCGGCCATGAACTCGGCCGGGTAATGCGCCTTCAGCCACGCGGTCTGGTAGCTGACCAGCGCATAGGCCGCGGCGTGCGACTTGTTGAAGCCGTAGCCGGCGAACTTCTCCATCAGGTCGAAGATCGCATCGGCCTTGTTTTCCTCGACGCCGTGCGCGGCCGCGCCGGCGATGAACTTGGCGCGTTCCCTGGCCATCTGCTCGATGTTCTTCTTGCCCATCGCGCGGCGCAGCAGATCGGCATTGCCCAGCGAATAGCCGCCGACGATCTGCGCCATCTGCATCACCTGCTCCTGGTAGACCATGATGCCGTAGGTCTC
>DZBX01000218.1 GCA_022730075.1 Rhodanobacter sp.
GCAGGCGCCGCGCGGCAGCTTCGGATTGAAGCGCCAGTCGAAGTCCGCCAGAGAGAGTCGCTCATCCAGGCCCGAGCGCTTGAATCGGCGCGCGGTCAGGCGCGAGCGGCGCCGGTCCAGCTCGTCCTGGAGCATGGCCGCGAAGGTTTCCAGGAAAGGTTGCTGGGCGGCCTGGGCCTGCATCACGCGGGTGGACAAGGTCTCGGCGATGCCCGACAGACGCAGTTCGCGCAGGGCGCGTTCGATCTCGATCATGTTCATGGCTGGGTGCTCTCAAGGGATTGGGTGGTGGCGTGGGCAAAGAGATCGCCGTATTCATCGGCGCTGCGAATGAGCGCGTGTTGCTGGGTCAACGTTGAAGGCGACGCCGACGGTTTCGGGGTGTCGGCCTCCAGGGCAGCCAAGGCATCGGCCACGAGCCGTTCGGTCAGCGCCTTGACGTGGCGGTAGCTGTGCACGCCTTGCGCCATGGCCGCCTCGCAGGCCGCGTCGATAAACCGGTGTGGATAGCGCCGCGCCAGGTTGACGATGCCCCAGAGCTTGCGCTGGCCCACCCGGCCTTCGATGGCAAACAGCCTCTCGCACAGGCGTGCTGCCTGAGGGCCGATGGAGCGGGCCTGAGCGAGAATGAAGCGGGTCTCGCGCGAAGGATTGAACACGCGCTCTGCCATGGGCAGCACCACGGTGCCAGGTCGATCCACCCGGGCGTGGGTGCGCAGCAAGGCCTGAGTGCGCAAGTCCCGGATCTCGATGCGCCGCTCGAAGATCCGCACCAGCACCTTGGTGCCAATGGGGGCTGGGCGCGCGGCGTAGCTGCTGTGCTCGATGCGCACACAACTGTCATCGCAGACCGTGCGCTGCACCTCGGTGAAGTACGACATGCCGGTCAAGGGCAGCGGCTGCAGGTGGGCGCGCTCCTCCTCGAACAGGGCCTGCACCTGACGGCGCTCGGCGCCGTGGATGCGCGAGGCTGCCCACTTCACTTCCCAGTGTTCCAGGAAGGCGTTCTGCTCCTCGAGGCTCTCAAAGCGTCGGCCCTTGAGCGCGGTGGCCTGGGTGTGGCCGATGGCGTGCTCGACCGTCCCTTTGCGATTGGGGTCTCGCACCCGAGCCGGGTCAGCCACCACTTCGTAGTGGGCCAGCGTGGCGGCATAGACCGGATTGAGAGCGGGCTCGTACAGGTCGGGCTTCAAGACGCCCTCCTTGAGGTTGTCGAGCACCACGTACCGGGCAGAGCCGCCGAAGTAGCGCCAGGCCTGCTCGTGCAGCTCGGCCCAGACCTGCTGGCTGGACTTCCAGACGACGCGGCGGAAGCTGCGCCGCGAGTAACGCAGCGTGGCCACGAACAGGCGGGGTTTGCGCCAGCGCTCGGTGCCGGGCACGCGAGTGAGCGCCCCCTCGCCGTAGTCGACCTGCATCTCTTCTCCGGGAGCAAACGAAAGGCGGTCGAATGGCTCGAGCTCCTTGTGGCGCAGTTGGGCCGCGAAACGCTTGACGGAGTTGTAGGCGCCATCGAAACCCTGCAGGCCCACCAGGTCCTGGTAGATGGCGGTGGCGTTGCGGCCCAGGCGCAACTGGGCGTCGATGAAAGCGCGGTGGGGTTCGCACCTGGAGGTGGCCACCGGTGTTGCAACCGGCGCCAGGGTCGGTGGCCAGGGTGGCGCAGTTTGGCTGGGGGAGTCGGTGGCCACCCCGGGGCAGTTTGCTGGGTCGGCGGCAAAGCGCTGCTGATACGCGCGGATGGTGTGGCGTGAGATGCCGGTGATGCGCTCGATCTCGCGCTGCGTGGCGCCGCCTTTGAGCAGCGTCCAGATGGTGGTTTGTAGATGTGGCTTCAAGACGTTCAACCTCGGGCTCCCTCGGGATAAGGGAGCAGAAAGTAACGTCCTGCCTGTCGGGCCTCACAGCGCCCGACGCACCTTGCTCAATGCGTCAGATCACCGCGGCCAGGGTGGAGCAGTTTGGGTGGCCATAAGTGGAGCACTTTGGGTGGCCGCCGGGGCTTAGCCGCTGGCCGGATGATTGTCCCTGGCTGAAGGGGTGCTGCCCCTGGCGCAGCGACGTCGTGGGTCGGGCCGAAAGTCTCATGGGCCTTCGGGTGCCGGACGGCTTCGAATGACCGGTGTTCTCGCGAGCGGTCTCTAGAGGCATCGAGGCCAAGCGGCAGCAACCGCTGCGATGCGGTTGTTGGGTCCAGCCTGCGCAAAGGCAGCAACGGGTCGAGAACGCCAGTTCGCGGACGCAGGAACCTGACGCTCTGGAGATTGACGCTGCGTGCGATCGCTGGCAGCAGCAGAGCGGTCGTCGCCGCAGCTATGCCCAATGGCCGTTCAGGCCGTTCAGCACGCGTTGGCCTTGACGCGGACGGAGCTACATCCTGATGGGCGCATAGGGCTGCAGACATTTTGGCGCCGGTGGCGGCTTTAGATCAGAACAACTGCGGGTTTGCTCTGGAATACGCACAACGCACCAGGTCGATATCGCCTATTTTTAGAGTGGCACCAGACTGGTGTGGACATCGCGCGTTCGGATGCGTTCGCCACAATCGATCTTGTCGAGCACTTCGTCGGTCAGGATGCTGTACCACTCGT
>DZBX01000219.1 GCA_022730075.1 Rhodanobacter sp.
GCGTGCTCGTCGCGGCGGCACATCCTTGTGCCGGAGCGGTTTTGCAAACCGCTCTAAACTGGCGTTTTCATTCCGGCACCGCATCCATGATCGAAGTCTCGCGCCCGCGCGGCCGCAACCTGCGCGCCCTGACCCGGCTGTGGCCCTTCGTGCGCCCGCATCGCGCGCTGGCGCTGGGCTGGGTGGTGTTTCTGGCGCTGTCCTCCAGCGCCACGCTGGCCTTGCCTTACGGCGTGCGCCTGATGATCGACCACGGCTTCAGCCACGGCAACACCGCCGCGCTCAACCGCAGTTTTGTGTTGCTGTTCGCGATCGCATTGCTGCTGGCGCTGGCCACGGCCGGGCGCTATTTCTGCATCTCGCTGCTGGGAGAGCGCGCGGTCACCGCGCTGCGCGATCACCTGTATGCACATCTGATCGGCCAGGATGTGAGCTTTTTCGAGCGCCTGCGCGTGGGCGAGGTGAACTCGCGCCTCGGCACCGACACGCAGGTGGTGCAGGACATGCTTGGCTCGGGCGTGTCGGTGGCGCTGCGCAGCATGGTCATGCTGCTCGGCGCGTCCGCGCTGATGGTGTGGACGCAGCCGCGCCTGGCCGGCCTGACCGCGCTGGTGATCCCCGGCGTGATCCTGCCGATCCTGATCTTCGGCCGCCGCGTGCAGAAGCTCTCGCGCAGCAACCAGGACCGCATCGCCGATACCGCCGCGATCGCCAACGAAACGCTGAATGCCGCCAGCACGGTCAAGGCTTATGCGCGCGAGCCCTACGAGACCGCCCGTTACCGCGCCGCGCTGATGCAGGCGCTGCGCGCCGCGCAGCAACGCATCGGCACGCGCGCCGGGCTGACCGCCACGGTGATCGTGCTGGTGTTCGGCGCAGTCACGCTGGTGCTGTGGTCGGGCGCGCGCGAGGTCGTCGCCGGACAGCTCAGCCCGGGCGTACTCGGGCAATTCGTGCTGTACGCGGTGTTTGCCGCCAGCGCGATCGGCGCGCTGGCCGAAACCTGGGGCGAGGTGCAGCGCGCCGCGGGTGCGATGGAACGCATCGACGAATTGCTGGCTGAGCAACCCCGACTGGTCGCGCCCGCGCAGGCGCGCGCCCTGCCGCGACCCTTGCGCGGCGAGATCGCGTTCGAGTCCGTTGTATTCCACTACCCCACGCGCCCCGATGCGGCGGCGCTGGCGCGTTTCAGCCTGCGCGTGCGACCGGGGGAAACCGTCGCGCTGGTCGGACCCTCGGGCGCAGGCAAGACCACGGTGCTGCAGTTGCTGCTGCGTTTCTACGACCCGCAGCAGGGCCGCATCACGCTGGATGGCATCGACCTGCGCGAACTCGACCCCAGCGCGCTGCGCGGCGCCATCGCGATGGTGCCGCAGGAGGCCGTGATCTTCCACGCCAGCGCCGCCGACAACATCCGCTTCGGTCGTGTCGAGGCCGATGATGCCGCGGTCATCGCGGCTGCGCGGTCCGCCGAGGCCGATGCCTTCATCCGCGAACTGCCACAGGGTTACGACATGCCGCTGGGCGAGCGCGGCGTGCGCCTCTCCGGTGGACAGAAGCAGCGCATCGCCATCGCCCGCGCGCTGCTCAAGGACGCCCCGGTGTTGCTGCTGGACGAGGCCACCGCCAGCCTCGATGCGCAATCCGAGGCCGCGATCCAGAAAGCCCTGGCGCGGCTGCACCACGGCCAGACCACGCTGGTGATCGCGCACCGCCTCGCCACCGTGCAGCGCGCCGACCGCATCGTGGTCATGGATGCCGGCCAGATCGTCGCCGAAGGCACGCATGAGCATCTGCTGGCGCAGGGCGGCCTGTACAGTGATCTCGCGCGCCTGCAATTGCTGGCCTGATCCGTCCTGCGCAGCCGACGACGCGCCGCGCTCGACCCTAATGAAAAACCCCGCCGCAGCGGGGTTTGAATCGTTTCAAATGCCGATCGGGCCTTGATCAGGCGTCGGCGATCGCCACGTTGGCGGCCTGGGCGCCCTTGGGACCCTTGACCGTTTCGTAGCTGACACGCTGGCCTTCCTGCAGCGAGCGGAAACCCTTGGATGTGATCGCCGAAAAATGCACGAACACGTCCTCGCTGCCGTCCTCGGGCGAGATGAAACCGAAGCCCTTGGCGTCGTTGAACCACTTAACCTTTCCGAAGCTCATTGCCTTCAACCCCTCAACAAAAATGGACCAATGTGCATGTTCGCGCCGCGTGAAATCAGGCCTGTCATGCCCCACGGTACCCTGCACGGGCGGGATTTTTGGCACGAGTCGGGGTTATGTGCAAGTCAAACCTGCATTGGAGCGGTTTGCAAAACCGCTCCGGCACAAGGATGTGCCGCCGCGACGAGCACGTAAGTGCTTGTCGCGACAAAGGTGGCGCGGCTCTGCGCGTCCGTTTGTTTGCATGTAGTCGTCTTGAATCAGGCGGCAGGATGCCCGGTTTGCAAACTGATCATTGGAGGGGTTTGCAAACCGGGTCGGGACGGCCGGTTTGCGCACTGATCCAATGGCCTGCAACGTGATGCCGCGATGCAACGAGAACGACCGGCGCCCCCTTATTCCTTGCCCGTCCAGCGCTTCATCCAG
>DZBX01000220.1 GCA_022730075.1 Rhodanobacter sp.
GGAATCAAACCTACCGCTGCAAACCGCATGGAATATAGGTTTCTTCGATCTCAGAAAGAGTAAGCACCCCGAAAAGCACCCATGTGCTATCGAGTTTGAACTTCTAGTTTAGCAGTTGCTTGATGCCAGCGGAGTTGCGCCTGATGGTGTTGAGAATGACCTTCTCGCCGGCGCTGGTGGCGAGCGCATCGCTGATCGTCTGCGGATCGATGTTGTTGACGATGCGCACCGCCAGCGCGCCACCGCCACCGCCGACGGCGCGCACGCCCAGGTGGCCGGTGCTGGCGCGCACCAGCGGCATGATGGCCTCGGGGCCGGCTTCGCCCATCAGCCCGGTGCGGCCGCCGGACATGGGGAACAAGGTGGGGTTGCCGATGACGTCGCCGGCGGCGTGCGGGATCAGCGCACCGCCGTTGAACACGTTGCCGTAGGCGCTGGCGCCGCCGAACATGGACAGCGCCGCGCCCATCCAGCCGCCTTGGCTGCTGCCGTAGCTGCCGATGGCCTTGAAGATGCTGGACGCGAGCATCTGCGCGGCGATCTTGCGGATGGAATCGGCGACGCCTTGCACCATGCCGCGCAGGCCGTCCTTGAACGGATCGAACAGGAACTGCGCGAGCGCGTCCTGGCTGTTGCGCGCGGCTTGTTTCCAGAACTCGCTCACCTGGTCGGTGGTGGCCTTGGTGGCTTGCAGCAGTTTGTCGCGCGCGGTCTGCACGCCGGCGTCGAACACGGTCTGGGTGAGGCTGCCGGCGTCGAGCAGCTTGCGCAGCTCGGCAACCTTGTCCAGATACGCCTGCACGGCGACGGCGGTGGGGCCTTGCAGCTCGGCGCGGGTCGCGGTGATCCACGCCAGCACGGACTGTTGCGCCTTGCCGGCATCGTCGGCGGCTTTTTGCAGCGCGGTGTCGCGCTCGACGGCGGCTTTTTGCATGATGCCGGCGACGAGGCTTTGCACCTGCGCGACGTTGCCACCCTTGGCGATGACGGCGCCGCCGGCCTGCGCGGCCTTGGCGACGGTGTCGGCATACTTGGCCCAGGCTTGCGCGCCCGGGCCGGCGACCTGCGCATCGAGCGCGTTGAGCTGACCGGCGAGCGCGGCCCAGGCGGTTTGCAGTTGCTGCGCGCGCTGGGCGGCTTTGGCGGCGGCGGCAGCAGCAGCGGCGGCGGCGGCGGGGTCAGCAGGCGGCGTGACCTTGCCGGTAGGTGGCAGCACCAGGTTGGCGCCGGAGGTGGCGGGGGGCTTGGTGAAACCCGTGACGAAGTTTTTCTGGTAGTCGGCGGCGAGCTGTTGCAGGCGCGCGATTTCGACCTTGACTTGGGCGATGTGCGCGGCGTTCAAGTTGAACGGACTCGGCGAATTGGCGTCGCGCTGCAGCCTGGCGATCTGCGACTCGATGCCGGCGATGTCATCGGCGGCGACGATGCCTTGCCGGCGCGCGAATTCTTCGCCCGCGAACTTGGCGAGATTAGAGACGCCTGTGAGTGCCTTCGCGGACCACTCGGCGAGCTGCATCATGCCTTGCACCATCGTCGCGAAACCGTCCTTCACGGCGGGATCGTTCAAGGTTTTGGTGAGTTCCTGCACCGATGCAGTGGCGCCGCCCATGCTCTTGGCTTCGAGCAGCTCGCCGAATTGCTTTTTCAGGTTGGTGACGCTGCCGCTGAAGGTGTCCGCAGCGGCGGCGGCGCGGCCGCCGTAGAGTTTGGCCAGCTCGTCAAGGATGATCTGCTGCGCCTTGGCCACGTCGCCGGTTTGCGTGAACTGCGTGATCAGGCGCACCTGGTCGGCGCTGAAACTCACGCCCACTTCGCGCAGCGTGCGCAGTCCGCGCACGGGATCATTCAGCGCCTTGCCCAGCAGCGCTGCGCTACTGGGCAGATCGCGGCCCAGCGCGGCGCTCATGTCGAGCACGGCCTTGGTGGCGCCGACGAACTCGTTGCCGCGGATGCGGCGGAAACTTTGCAGCAGGGTCTCTGCGCCGAGAATCGCTTCGTCGCTGGAGGTGCTGGTTTGCGCCAGCGCGTTGGAGAGATCGATGTACTGCTTACGACTCAGGCCCGCCGTGTTGCCGGTGCTTTTGATCGAGGCGTCGAGCTGCGCCAGCGACGTCTCGGCTTCGCTGCTCGAATCGATCACGGCCTTGAACAGACCGCCGACAGCGAGCCCGGCGAACAGCGTCTTGAGCCCGCCCAGCTTTTTGCCGAAGCTGTCCAGGCGCGCGCTGGCGCCGTCGAAGCCGCCGGCGGCGTCGCGGCCGGCCTTGCGCGCCGTGGAGCCGAGGTTCTTGAATGCTTCCTCGAGGCGCTTGGCGGCGGCGGGGTTGGCGGCCAGGTCGATCTGGATTTTGACGCTGTCAGTCATGGTGCGCCTCGCGGTTGGAATGGTGGGCGGGGCCGGACATGCACCCGCATAGCCGCCCCGCCTGCCCCTTGATGCCGTGCTGCTTCACCGCGCCGGGGAGCCGATGAAGGTGCGATCACTGCGCGGAGGTAAGAGCGCATGCGCGCTCCCCGCAAAGCGGCCAGACGCAACTCGCACCGCCGGGGTTGTTGCGGACACTCGCCGGCTTATCCGTACC
>DZBX01000221.1 GCA_022730075.1 Rhodanobacter sp.
CCCTGATGGCCACCCAAACTCCTCCACTCGTGGCCACCTCAAATTCCCCCACCCAGACCACGGCGTGAAGACGCGCTGATCACGCCGATTTCTGGTCGGGTCAAGCCTTGGCAGGACGTTACTTTCAGCCCCTTGTCGTTGAGGGGACTCTGGAGTGAACGTCTTGAAGCCACACTTGCAAACAACCATCTGGACCCTGCTGGAACGCGGGACCACGCAGCGCGAGATCCATCGCATCACCGGGATCGATCGCAAGACCATTCGCGTGTATCACCAGCGCTTGGCCGCCAAGCGCGCAAATTCCCCCGGGGTGGCCACCGGCCCGGGCGAGCAAACTCCTCCACCCTGGCCACCGGTGCCAACGGCGGTGGCGAGCCGCACGCTGTCGGTTTGCGAGCCCCACCGCGCCTTCATCGAGGCGCAGTTGCAGTGCCGGCGCAACGCCATGGCGATCTACCAGGATCTGGCGGACCAGTTCGGCTTTGCTGGGGCGTACAACAGCGTCAAGCGCTTCGTCGGCCGCCTGCGCCAGCGCGCGCCCGAGCAGTTCGACCGGCTGAGTTTCCTGCCCGGCGAGGAGATGCAGGTCGACTACGGCGAGGGGGCGCTGACACGGGTGCCCGGCAGTGACCGGTATCGCAAGCCACGGCTGTTCGTGGCCACGCTGCGCTACTCACGACGCAGCTTCCGGCGCGTGGTGTGGAAGTCCAGCCAGCAGATCTGGGCCGAGCTGCACGAGCAAGCCTGGCGCTACTTCGGCGGCTCCTGCCGCTACGTCGTGCTCGACAACCTCAAGGAGGGCGTGCTCAAGCCCGACCTGTACGAGCCCCAGATCAATGCGGTGTACGCCGCCACGCTGGCGCACTACGGCGTCGTCGCCGACCCGGCGCGCGTAAGGGATCCCAATCGCAAGGGCAGCGTGGAGCACGCCATCGGCCACACCCAGGCCACGGCGCTCAAGGGCCGGCGTTTCGAGTCCACCGAGGTGCAGAACGTCTTTCTCGAGCACTGGGAGACCAAGTGGGCGGCCCAGCGCATCCACGGCGCTGAGCGCCGCCAGGTGCAGGCCATGTTCGAGGAGGAGCGCGCGCATCTGCAGCCCCTGCCCATGCGGGGCATGCAGTACTTCACCGAGGCGCAGCGTACCGTCTGCGACGACAGTTGCGTGCGCGTCGAGCACAGCAGCTACGCCGCGCGGCCGGCGGCGATCGGCACGCGCGTGCTGGTGCGCATCTTCGCGCGTCACCTCGAGATCCGCGACCTCAAGACCCAGGCGCTGCTGCGCACCCACGCGCGCGCCGAACGTCCGGGCACCGTGGTGCTGCCGCAGGAGGAGCGCGTGTTCAACCCCTCGCGCGAGACCCGCCGCATTCTGGGTCAGGCCCAAGCCATCGGCCCCGACGCCGAACGGCTGTGCCAGATGCTGTTCGCCCTCGAGGGCCGTGTGGGCCAGCGCAAGCTCTGGGGCATCGTGTCCCTGGCCACGCACTATCCCCGCCGCCTCGTCGACGCGGCCTGCGCGCGCGCCATCGCCGACGGCCTGCACAGCTACCGCCACGTCAAGGCGCTGACCGAGAAGCTCGTCGCCGACGCCCTCGCCGCACTCGACGCCGCGCCGCCGCCGCAACAGGCCGAACTGATCCAGCAGCACCCACTGATCCGGTCCGCCGACGACTACGCCGAGCTCTTCGCCCGCGGCGCCGCCCAGACCTTCCATCCTTCCACCCAGGAGCCCCCAGCATGACCATGACCACGCCCGAGATCGAACGCACCCTGCGCGCGCTGCGCCTCTCCGGCATCGCCGCCACCTTGAGCACCCGCGTGATGCAGGCGCAGAGCACCCAGGAGCCTTTCCTGGACACCTTCGCCGCCATGCTCCAGGACGAACTCGACCGCCGCCGCTCGCGCCTGACCGAGCGCCGCTTCAAGCAGGCGCGTCTGGATGAGCGCCTGACGCTGGCTGACTTCGACTGGCGCTTCAATCCCAGGCTGCCACGCCAGGCCTGCTTTGAATTGCACACCCTGAAGTTCATCGGCGAGGGTGCCAACGCGCTGATCATCGGCAAGCCCGGCACCGGCAAAAGCCACATCGCCAAGGCCATGGCCTACCAGGCCACGCTGCAGGGTCATACCGTGCGCTATGTGGAGGCCGACACCGAGTTCGCCCGCTTCGCCCTGGCCAGCACCGCCGAGCAGGCCGCGTTACTGCGCGCCTATGTCGAACCGGATTTGCTCGTGCTCGATGACCTGTTCCTCGCCCGCCGCATCGCCGATGCCAGCGCCGAATTGCTGCAGACCGTCGTGCATCAGCGCTACAAGCACCGCCGCAGCGTGATCGTCACCTCCAACCGCGTCGTGCAGGACTGGGGCAAGTACCTCGGCGACGCCACCATGGCCACCACCATCCTCGACCGCCTCATGCATCGCGCCGCCATGCTCGAGTTCGAGGGCAAAAGCTACCGCCTCAAAGAGGCCGCCGCGCGCATCGCACTCAGCCCATCCAATGACGCATAATCCGGCCGTCCTGCCTGGGGGAGTTTGACTGGCCATAGGTGGGGGAATTTGAAGTGGCCATCAGGG
>DZBX01000222.1 GCA_022730075.1 Rhodanobacter sp.
CAGCCTCCTGCGCCTGCGAACTGGCGCTCTCGACCCCAACCCGCCGTTCGTATCGCCGGGGTTCCAGTGACCGGTTCCGGAGTCGAACAGTCGCACAGCACGACGACCCGCAGACAGCACGTCGGCCTTATGTGGAGTTCCACATAAGGCCGAGCTGCCGCCAGCAAGGCAATGGGCTGATCGGTAGGCTCAAAGCCTTGCGTAAGACAGCATCCCATGGACAAGCGCATCGAAGGCGACCCGATGTTGTGGGCTGCGCCGCAAGTCCTCGTGCATCGTGATCCATGATTCGAGCGGGAAGGACACCAGCTTCGGTAACACGCGCACGAGGTCGGGATCGCGCCGTGCCAGGGGAACCTGGCACATGCCGATGCCGGCACCCACGCGAATTAAGGCCAGCTGCGCCAGATTGCTGTCGCTGCTCAAGGTGAACATTTCCCTGCTCAAACCCTTCAGCGTCTTTTGGGCCTTTCGAAGGAAATCCGTGGCCTGGTCATAGCCGATGATCGTGTGGCCGGCCAATTCGCCCAGTTCGAGGGGCGTGCCACGGCGCTGCAAATAGTCCCGCCGCGCGTGCAGCCCCACCTCGATGGGACCGACGCGCCGCGCCAGCAGCTGCTCTTGCACGGGCCGGGCCATGCGCACGGCGATGTCGGCTTCTCGATGAAGCAGGTCCTGCAGACGATCGGTGAGCACGAGCTCGAACCTGAGCTGAGGATGTGCCGCGCAAAGCTCCGTGAGAACAGGCGGCAGCACCTCGACTCCGACGACATCGCTGCAACTCACTCGCACGATGCCCTTGATGGTTCCTAAAGCATTGTGGCTTACCGCCACGCGCTCGAGAGCCGCTGCGGTGCTTTGCATCGCCTGCGCATAAGGGCGCAGCTCAACTGCCGCCTCGGTCGGCATCAATCCGATTTGCGAGCGCGTGAACAGCGCAGTGCCGAAGGCCTCCTCCAGCGCGTGGATGTGACGTCCGACCGTAGGCTGGGTAATGCCCAGCGCGCGCGCAGCGCCGGACAGGGAGCCTTCCGTGAGCACACCAAGGAAGGATCGATAGAGTTCCCAGGCGATCGTCGTCTTTGGCATACGAAAATGTATAGGAGAGTGCTTGTGTTGCGCAATTCCATTTGAACAGACCCGGTCGCAGAATCCTGCTCACCGACCGACTGGGCCGGTTCTCGAAGTGGGAGGCTCCCATGGAGCATCGCAACGACACGGCATTGGTTCT
Source organism: Rhodanobacter sp. (assembly GCA_022730075.1). Lineage (GTDB taxonomy): Bacteria > Pseudomonadota > Gammaproteobacteria > Xanthomonadales > Rhodanobacteraceae > Metallibacterium. The sequence continues at coordinate 1,232 of DZBX01000222.1, forward strand.
TGGCGCCACGGGCAACATTGGAGGCGAGGTCGCGCGCCTCCTGAATGCCAACGGCTGGAGCGTGCGCGCCATGCGCCGCGGCGCCGGCACCATGCAGGACCGTGATGGCCTGACCTGGGTGCCTGGAGACGCGATGAATCGCGACGACGTGATGCGTGCCGCCGAGGGTTGCGCGGTCATCGTGCACGCCGTCAACCCCCCGGGGTACCACGACTGGGACAAGTTGGTGCTGCCGATGGTCGACCACACCGTGGCAGCCGCAACGGCCCTTGGCGCGACCATCGTGCTGCCGGGTACGGTCTACAACTTCGGGCCGGACGCCTGGCCCATGCTGGCCGAGGATTCCCCACAGCACCCTGTCACACGCAAGGGAGCGATCCGGGTGGCCCTGGAGCAGCGTCTCGAAGAGGCGAGTCGGCGTGGCGTCCGGGCGATCGTGGTGCGCGCGGGCGACTTCTTCGGGCCGAGGCCCGGAAACAACTGGTTCTCGTTGGGCCTGGTAAAGCCCGGGCGCGCGGTGACCTCCATATCCAACCCGGCAAGCGTCGGCGTCGGCCACCAATGGGCGTACTTGCCCGACGTCGCAAGGACGATCGTCGCTTTGTTGGAGCGGCGGGGTGCCTTGGCGGCGTTCGAGCGCTTTCACATGGCCGGGCACTGGGACGACAACGGGCTGCGGATGGCCGACACGATCCGGCGCATCGTCGGACAACACACGGGCGCCGAGCCGCGCATCGGCGCCCTGCCCTGGCGATGGCTCCGCCTGGCCGCCCCCTTCGTAACGACCTTGCACGAACTCCAGGAAATGCGCTATCTGTGGCAGCAGCCACTACGCATGATCAACCACCGTCTGCTGGAGGTTCTTGGCGAGGAGCCGCATACGCCGATGGACCTAGCCGTGGAGGCGTCGCTGATCGGCTTGGGGTGTCTGCCGGCCAACGGCGACTCCGGCGGCGTCGCCTCGTCTCGGAAGGGTCGGGACACCCACTAACTGCGAGCTCCTGCCGCCCTGATGGCGTTTGCCTCGGGTGCGGTGCATTCCGGCACCACCCCCGCTTGCGCCTTTTTGCTGGTCCGACAAGTCGACAATGGGGCGCGCATCGTGGGCCAATGATGGCTTATCCGGCAACTGTGCCCAACGAAAGGGCTCTCGGCACCTGGACGGCGCCAGTTCGGCCTTATGTGGAGCTCCACATAAGGCCGATCAGCGAGCGTTCGCTTTTCGGCTGCTTTCAGGAGTTGAGCAGTTACTCGCATGGCTTCATCGGAAAAATGGTGGCCGACCGCTCTTGGCCGGAAGGAGTCGACCTCGCAGGCAGTTCGCTCAGCCGCATGGGAGGCGGCA
>DZBX01000009.1 GCA_022730075.1 Rhodanobacter sp.
TGGCCTGCGCGGGATGAAATCATCCTGATTTCAGTTGGCGCGATGGATGGCGCGCTTGTCGACGGCCATGGCGGCTTCGTGCACTGCCTCGCTCAGGGTCGGATGCGCGTGGATGATGCGCGCCAGATCCTCTGCGGAGCCCTTGAACTCCATCGCCACGACGGCTTCGGCGATCAGTTCGGACACGCAGGCGCCGACCATGTGCACCCCGAGCAGGCGATCGGTCTCGGCGTGGGCGATGACCTTGACCATGCCAGCCGGCTCGTTCATCGCCACGGCGCGACCCACGGCCGCGAACGGAAAGCTGCCGGTCTTGCAGGGAATGCCATCGGCCTTGCACTGCGCCTCCGTCTTGCCGGCCCAGGCGATTTCCGGCTCGGTATAAACCACCCAGGGAATCGTGTCGTAATTGACGTGCCCAGCCTTGCCGGCGATCAGTTCGGCGACGGCGATGCCCTCCTCGAAGCCCTTGTGCGCCAGCATCGGGCCGCGCACGCAGTCACCGACCGCCCAGACGCCCTCGACACCGGTCCAGCAGTGTTCGTCCACGGTCACGCGACCGCGCTCGTCGAGCTTCACGCCGGTGCCATCGCCCAGCACGCCCTCGGCAAAAGCGCGACGGCCCACGGCCACCAGCAGCTTGTCGACGACGAGTTTCTTCTCGCCATCCTTGCCGGTGTAGGTCAGCTGCACTTCCTTGCCCTTGATTTCGGCCTTGGACAATTTGGCGCCCAACTCGATCTTCAGACCCTGCTTGGCGAATTCGCGCGCGGCAGCCTTGGCGATGTCGGCATCGGCGGCGGCGAGAAATTCGGGCATGGCCTCGAGGATGGTGACTTCGCTGCCCAGACGCTTCCACACACTGCCCAGTTCCAGGCCGATGACGCCGGCACCGATGACGCCAAGGCGCTTCGGTACCGCATCGAATTCCAGTGCGCCGGCATTGTCGACGATGTGCTTGCCGTCGAATCGGGCGAACGGCAGCTCGATCGGCACCGAGCCGGTGGCGATGATCACGTTGGTCGCGCCGATCACCTGCTTGCCGCCATCCGCGGCGGTGACCTCGACCAGGCGGCCCTGCAGCAGCTTGCCCTTGCCGAAGTACGTGGCGATCTTGTTGGCCTTGAACAGCATCGCCACGCCGCCGGTGAACTGCTTGACGATTTTCTCCTTGCGCCCAACCATCGTGCCGACATCGATCTTCGGATTGCTGGCGCTGATGCCGTGCACTTCGAAACTGTGGCTCAGATTCCAGAACTGTTTCGAGGAATCAAGCAGCGCCTTGGATGGTATGCAACCGACGTTGAGGCAGGTGCCGCCCAGGGCCTGTTTGCCATCCTTGCCCGTCCAGGCGTCGATGCAGGCTGTTTTCAGGCCGAGCTGCGCGGCGCGGATCGCCGCGTGGTAGCCGGCGGGGCCGCCGCCGATGACGATGACATCGAATTGTTCTGACATGGTTCGAGAGTCCTGGTGGGCGGGAGTCGGAACCCGGACGAGCGGGCTCATGCCGGGTCAAGCGCCAAGTTGCCAATTGCCGGGCCCTGAGTCCCGGCCGTGCATCACAAGCCCAGCAGCATGCGCTGCGGGTTTTCCAGCTGGTTCTTGATGTCCACCAGAAACAGCACTGCGTCCTTGCCGTCGATGATGCGGTGGTCGTAGCTGATCGCCACGTACATCATCGGCGCGGCGACGACCTGGCCGTTTTCGACGATGGCGCGTTCCTTGATCGTGTGCATGCCGAGGATGGCGCTCTGCGGCGGGTTGACAATGGGCGTGGAGAACAGCGAGCCGAAGGTACCGCCGTTGGTGATGGTGAAGGTTCCGCCATGCAGATCCTCGAGCGTGAGGCCGCCTTCGCGCGCCTTTTTGGCATAGCCGGCGATGGCGGTTTCGATGTCGGCAAAGCCCATGTCCTGCGCGTCGCGCAGCACCGGCGTCACCAGGCCGCGCTCGGTGGATACCGCCACCGAGATGTCCTGGTAGCCGTGATAGATGACGTCGTTGCCGTCCACCGACGCGTTGACGATCGGGCGCCGCTTCAGCGCTTCACAGGCGGCCTTCACGAAGAAGCTCATGAAACCGAGCTTGATGCCGTGGGTCTTTTCGAACTGCTCGCCAAGCTCCTTGCGCAGCGCGGCGACCCGCGCCAGGTTGATTTCGTTGAACGAGGTCAGCATGGCGATCGAGTTCTTCGATTGCATCAGGCGTTCGGCGATCTTGGCGCGCATGCGCGTCATCGCCACGCGTTCCTCGGGGCGGCCGTCGGCGCCACGCGCAGCCGCAGGCGTCGCGCCGGCAACACCGCCCCTGGCGTTGCTGCCGCGCATGAAGCTGACCAGGTCTTCCTTGGTCACGCGGCCATCGCGGCCACTGCCGCTGACCTTGGTCGGGTCGATGTGCTCCTCGCCGACGATGCGCAGGCCGGCGGGTGAAAGCTGCGCGCTGCTCGCCGCTGAATTGGCCGATGGCGCAGGCGCAGGCGTCGTGCTGGCCTTGGCCGTCGTGGCGTTTGCCGCCGCGGCGGACTTGGACGCCGGCGCCGGCGAGGCTGCGCTCGTTACCGCACCTGCAGTACCGGCACTCGCTTGCGCCACGCCTTCCTCGATCACCGCGATCAATTCCTGGCTGGTGACCGTGCTGCCGCTGTCCTTGACGATCTGCTTGAGCACGCCATCGACCGGCGAAGGCACTTCCAGCACGACTTTGTCGGTTTCCAGGTCCACCAGATTTTCGTCACGCTTGACCGCATCACCGGGCTTCTTGTGCCAGGTGGCGATGGTGGCGTCGGAAACCGACTCGGGCAGCACGGGGACTTTGATTTCGATGGCCATGGCGCGTGATTCCTTCGGGATGGCTTGGAATGGATGGCAGGCTGGGTGGATCAGTCGTTGGCGTCGGCGCCCACCGGGCCGACCAGCGCATGTTCGACCAGTGCATTCTGTTCGGCTACGTGCGTGTTGTAGTGGCCGCAAGCCGGTGCCGGTGAGCGTGCGCGTCCGGCATAACCGAGGGTACGCCCGCCGGCGACTGTCTGCAGGTGGTGGCGGATCTGGAACCAGGCGCCCTGATTCATGGGCTCTTCCTGGCACCAGACCATCTCGCTCGCGGCCGGGAAACGCTCCAGCTCCTGCGCCACGGCAGTGCGCGGGAACGGGTACAACTGCTCGACCCGCACCAGCGCCACATCCTGGATGCCGGCTTTTTCCGCATGCTCGAGCAGGTCGTAGTAGACCTTGCCCGCGCACAGCACCACGCGCCGCACCTTCTGCCCGGCTTTGGCGGTGCAATCGGCGAGCACGCGCTGGAAGCTGCCGCGCGCCAGATCATCGATGCTGGAGACCGCCAGTTTGTGGCGCAGCAGCGACTTGGGCGTCATCACGATCAGCGGTTTGCGCGCCTTGCCCAGCATCTGCCGGCGGATCATGTGGAACACTTGCGCCGGCGTGGTGGGTACGCACACCTGCATGTTGTGCAGCGCGCACAATTGCAGGTAGCGCTCGAGACGCGCGGAGGAGTGCTCCGGCCCCTGACCTTCATAACCGTGCGGCAAAAACAGCGTCAGCGCGGACAGCCGGTCCCATTTGGCTTCGCCGGAACTGATGAACTGGTCGACGACGACCTGCGCGCCGTTGGCGAAATCGCCGAACTGGGCTTCCCAGATCGGCAGCGTGCGCGGCTCGGCGCTGGCGAAGCCGTATTCGTAGGCCATCACCGCCGCTTCCGACAGCGCCGAGTCGATGATCTCGACGTGCGCATCCTCGCGCACGCGCTTCAGCGGCGTGGTGGTGGCGCCGGTATCCTGGTCGTGCAGCACGGCATGACGATGGAAAAAGGTGCCGCGCGCGCTGTCCTGACCCACCAGGCGCAGGCCGTAGCCGTCATCCAGCAGCGTGGCGTAGGCCAGGTTCTCGGCATAGCCCCAGTCCAGTGGCTGCGCGCCGGCGGCCATCTTGCGGCGGTCGTCGTAGATCTTGGCCACACGCGGATGCAGCTTGATTTGCGCGGTGTCGGTGATCACGGCTTCCAGGCGCGCCAACTTGGCGCGCGCCACGCCGGTGGTGATTTCGGTGTCGAGCGTACCCGCGAGGTAAGGGCCCCAGTCCACGCGGAAGGCATCGGCCAGCGGCGCGGATAGCTGGGTGACCGGCTCGCCGGTTTCCAGATGCTTGCGATAATCCGCCATGCGCTGTTCGGTCTGGCTGCTGCTGATCACGCCGGCTTCGGCGAGGCGTCTGGCGTATTGCGTCAACGTGGTCGGCAGGTTGCGGATCACCTGATACATGCGCGGTTGCGTGGCGGCAGGCTCGTCCGCTTCGTTGTGGCCGTGGCGGCGATAGCAGATCAGGTCGATCATGATGTCGCGCTTGAAGGTCTGCCGGTACTCGAACGCCAGACGCGCGCAAAAGGCGACTGCTTCCGGGTCGTCGCCATTCACGTGCAGCACGGGCGCATTGATCATCTTGATGATGTCGGTGCAGTAGTGCGTGGAGCGCGCATCGTCCTGGCGCGAAATGGTGAAGCCGATCTGGTTGTTGATCACCACGTGCACGGTGCCGCCAACGCCAAAGCCGCGCGTTTGCGAAAGGTTGAACAATTCCGCGTTGACACCCTGGCCGGCGAGCGCGGCGTCGCCGTGGACCAGCACTGGCAACACCTCGCGGCGGTCGTTGTCGCCGCGCCGCGTCTGCCGCGCGCGCACCGAGCCCAGCACCATCGGATTAACGATCTCCAGGTGCGACGGGTTGAACGCCAGCGCGATGTGGATCGGGCCGCCCTGGGTATGCACGTCGGCGCTGAAGCCGAGGTGATACTTCACGTCGCCCGAATGCCCGGGATCGTCGGGATGCTCGAAACGGCCCTCGAATTCATCGAACAGCAGACGTGGCGGCTTGCCCATCGTGTTGATCAGTACATTCAGGCGGCCGCGATGCGCCATGCCGAGCACCAGTTCGCGCACACCGCTGCCGCCACAGCTCTCGACCAGCGTGTCCAGTAGCGGGATCAGGCTCTCGCCGCCCTCCAGGGAAAATCTTTTCTGCCCGACGTACTTGGTGTGCAGATAGCGTTCCAGCCCTTCGGCGGCGATCAGGCGATCGAGCACGCGCAGGCGTTGCGCGGGCTCGCTGAGGAAATTGCCCGCGGCACGCTCCAGTCGCTCCTGCAGCCAGCGGCGCTGATCGTGATCGGCGATATGCATGAACTCGGCGCCGATCGTGCCGGTGTAAGTGCGCCGCAGTTTCTCGACGAAACGTCCCAGCGGCATGCGCGTTTCGCCACCGGCGTAGCTGCCGGTGTCGAACGATGTATCCATGTCATCCGCATCGAGACCATGGTAGGCCGGGTCCAGATCCGGGGCCGCCGGTTTGCTGGCGCGATCCAGTGGATCGAGGTCGGCGGCCAGGTGTCCGCGTGAACGGAATGCCGTGAGCAGACGCAGCACCGCGCCCTGCTTGCGTGCGTGGCGGTCATCGGCGGCCAGCGCGGTGCGTCCGTGCGCGCCAAGTCGCTGCGCCTGCTCGATACGTTCGATGACCGGGCCATGCGCGACATCGCCGGCTTCGCGCCCATGCAGACTTTTGAAATAACCGTCCCAATCCTTGCCGACGCTGGCTGGGTCAGCCAGCCAAGCCTCGTATTGGGCTTCGACATAGGTGGCGTTGCCGCCAGCGATGGGAGACGAGAGGAGGAATTCGCGGATGCGGTTGGCGCTCACGGTGACACCGGGACGGGAAAGAGGGTGCTCGCAATACTGCGACGGGCATGCAGTGGCGGCTTATCCAGATAATTATAAGCCGCATGATGCGGCGCTGCGACAATTCGTGTGCTTTGCGTGGTGTCGTTCACGCCGCATCAAATTTGCAAAGGCTGCAATTCGCGCAGCGTTTGCGAGCGTGACCAGACCTGGTCGAAATAGGCGGCGAGTTGCGCATTGCGGCCAGGCGCAAAGGTATTGCCGTGGGCCTCGTGGCGCGAGGCCATGGTGCGCAACAGATAGCCGCCGCAATCGTTGAGCAGGAAGGCCGATCGGTATTGCAGATCGGCATCTTCGACCGGCTGCCGCAGCAGGATTGCGCTCGGCAGACGCTGGATCAACGGCAGCAGGCGATGGCCATCGCGCAATGCCGACTCGGGTTGTTGCACCAGCACGCGAAGTTGCGTGCCGCGACCGCGCACGGCTAGCACGCGCAGTGCCTCAAGTATGGGCGCCTGCTCGAGCACGCCGGGCTCGAGATCGCGCGCGTACAGCATGACGCCATGTCGTGCATCGTGCAGCAGGCGCAACATGGCGGCGACCAGTGTGGCGAGGTCATCGGCTTGCAGGGGTACGGCCGGGGGCGCTGGCTGCAACGCGCGTGGCGCGCGCGCAGCGAAGGGTTCCAGCGCGAGTCGCATCATGCGGTGCGGGATGTCGGCATCGAGATAGGTATCGCCATAAGGGATAAACCCGGCGCGTGCATAGAAATCGATTGCGTGTTGTTGTGCGCTGAGCTGCACCTCGGACCAGCCCAACGCGCGCGCCTCGGCGATCAGGTGGGTGAGCAGCGCCATGCCCACGCCGCGGCCGCGCCAATCGGCCAGCACGGCCATGCGCCCGATGCGTCGTTGCGGGGTCAGGCGCGCGCAGCCGATCGCGCTGCCGTCCAGCGCCAGCGCCAGCACGTGACGTGAAACGGCATCAAGATCGTCCCACTCGTCCTCGGCAGCGATGCGTTGCTCGCGGATGAACACGTCATCGCGCACGCTGCGCAGGGCCGCAGCATCGGTCGGCCAGTGCGCCGGAACGAGGTGGAAGTCGGCGCTGATCATGCCCGCTTGCGCGGCGCATGGGCGAATTGCACGCAGCCGACGGCCAGCAGATCGCGCAATGCCGTCAGTGCGACACTGTCGCGCAGTACCGCGTCGTCAGGCTCGATGCGCGCATTCGCGCACAGGGCTTCTGCCAGCGCGCGCGGGCAATGCACGATGTGCCCCGCGGCGAACAGCGAGGCGCCCGCGGCACCATGCTCGATCCAGGCGAAGCGCGCGAATGGGTGGCGCAGCACCGCGCGACCACTGAGCAGCATGGTGCGCACCTGCTCCAGTGATGCCGGCGGGCTGTCACCGGCGATCGGCGCGGCGCTGCGATAGCGCGTGATCATGCAGCCGAACCAGAGCGCCAGTTCGCCAGCCTTGATGCGCTGCGCGAAAGGCCCCAGTTGCGCACGCACGCGTGCCAGCGCCGCGGAATCAATCAGGCCCGGTGCGCGCGCCGGGCGCAGAGCGGGGTCGCTGTAGCGCCGGGTATCGGGCAGTTGCTCGGCGAGGTGCTCGGCCAGATCCAGCAGCAATTCGGACTCGGCCGGTGCGCGCATGCCGATCGAGAATGTCATGCAAGTGCCTTCGGCCACGCCATCGTGGGGAATATCAGGGGGCAGGTACAATATGTCGCCTGGTTCCAGCACGAAATCGTGGGTCGGCGTGAACTCGGCCAGCAGTTTCAGATCGGTGCCGGAGCGCAGTTCGCGCGGCGCGTTGCGTTCGGTGCTGATGCTCCAGCGCCGCTTGCCGATCCCTTGCACCAGAAACACATCGTACTGGTCGATGTGCGGACCGACACCGCCGCCGTCGGTGGCGTAGCTGACCATCACGTCGTCGATGCGCCAGGTTGGCAGGAAGCGCACGAAGTCCAGCAGGCCGGCGACCTCGGCATCCCACTTGTCGACGTCCTGCACCAGCAGGGTCCAGTCGCGCTCGGGCAAGTTGGTGAACGTGGCCTCACTGTAGGGCCCGGGCTGCAGTGTCCACGATGCGCGCTTACGCTCGCGGAGCACGATGCGCGCCAGCGCGGTTTCCTCGCAGGCGAGGCCAGCGAGGTCCTCGGGCGTGATCGGCACTTGCCAGCCGGCCAGTGCGCCGCGGACCAGCAAGGGATGCTTTTGCCAATACCGGGTGAGGAAACGCGAGGGCGGCATGCCCAGCGGCATGCCATGGCTGGCACTGACCTCAAGCGCGGGCGTGGCGGGCCGCGCGCGCGGCCGCGATCTGGCTGCGGCGGGTCGAGCCGGGCTTGTGGCTCCGGGGCGCGGGTCAGTGTTTTTTCTGCGCATGGATCGACCTCAGATGTCGCGTGCCAAATTGCCCGCGAGGCCGGTGTAGCTGGCGGGGGTGAGGGCATGCAGGCGCGCCTTGACCGGCTCGGGGAGCTGCAGCGACTCGATGAACGCTGCCAGTGCGGCTTGCGTGATCACGCGCCCGCGGGTCAGCGCCTTGAGTTGCTCGTAAGGCTCGGGCAAGCCGTGGCGGCGCATCACCGTTTGCACGGCTTCAGCCAGCACCTCCCATGCGCCCTCCAGATCCGTGGCCATGCGCGCCGGATCGGCGTCGAGCTTGCCGAGGCCGCGCGCCAAAGCGGTCAGCGCGACCAGGGTGTGGCCAAAGCCGGTGCCCAGTGCACGCAGCACGGTCGAGTCGGTGAGATCACGCTGGAAGCGGCTGACGGGCAGTTTTTCGCTGAAGTGGCCCAGCAGCGCGTTGGCCAGGCCCAGATTGCCTTCGGCGTTTTCGAAGTCGATTGGATTGACCTTGTGCGGCATGGTCGATGAACCCACTTCGCCGGCTCTGAGCGCCAGCTTGAAATAGCCCATCGCGATGTAGCCCCACAGGTCGCGCGTCAGATCGAGCAAGACGATGTTGGCACGGCGCACCGCGTCGCAGTATTCGGCGATGCCGTCGTGCGGCTCGATCTGCGTGGTCCATGGATTCCAGTGCAGCCCGAGACCCGCGACGAAGCCCTGCGCGAGTTGCTGCCAGTCGACCTCGGGATAGGCCACCACGTGCGCGTTGAAGTTGCCCACCGCACCGTTGATCTTGCCGTGGATTTCGACGGCTGCGAACTGCTGGCGCTGGCGCTGCAGACGCGCAACGACATTGGCCGACTCCTTGCCCAGCGTGGTCGGCGAAGCCGGCTGGCCGTGCGTGCGCGCCAGCATTGCCAGGTCGGCATGCGCATGCGCCATGGCGCGCAGTTGCGCGATGACGCCATCGAGTGCGGGCAGCAGCACGCTTTCGCGCGCGTCCTTGAGCATCAATGCATAGGCAAGGTTGTTGATGTCTTCACTGGTGCAGGCGAAGTGCACGAATTCAGTGGCCGCGACCGCACCGGGCAGGGCACCCATGCGCTGCTTGATGAAGTACTCGACCGCCTTGACGTCGTGGTTGGTGGTGCGCTCGATGCGCTTGATCGCGGCGGCGTCGTCGACGCTGAATTGCTCGCCGATGGCCAGCAGTGCGGCGCGCGTGGCGGTATCGAAGGCCGGCAACTCGGGGATGTCGGGGTGTTCGGCCAGCGCCAGCAGCCAGGCAATCTCGACGCGCACGCGCCGGTGCATCAAACCGAATTCGCTGAATACCGGATGCAAGGCCGCGCATTGGCCGGCGTAGCGGCCATCCAGTGGCGAAAGCGCGACGAGAGCAGGGTGATCCATGCGTGCGGGAGGCCGTGTCAAGAGACTGAAGTTTACACCGCGGGGCTATACTCAATGGCTTGCAAAGCGGCACAGGATGCCAGGCTTCGCAAGCCACACAGTCTCCCTGCACCAGGAACCCGCGATGAGCCAGCACTACCGCATCGAGCATGACAGCATGGGCGAGCTGAAAGTCCCCGTCGATGCCCTTTATGGCGCACAGACACAGCGCGCCGTGCAGAATTTCCCGATTTCCGGATTGCGCATGCCACGCGCCTTTATCCGTGCGCTGGGGCTGACCAAGTCGGCTGCCGCTGAAGCCAATGCCAGGCTCGGACACCTGCCCAAGGCCACCGCCAAGGCCGTGCGCGCCGCATCCGAGCGCGTGGCGCGCGGTGAGTTCGATGCGCAGTTTCCGATCGATGTGTTCCAGACCGGCTCCGGCACCAGCAGCAACATGAACGCCAACGAGGTCATCGCGCACGTCGCCTCCACGGCGAAGCTCAAGGTGCATCCCAACGATCACGTCAACATGGGACAGAGTTCCAACGACGTGATCCCCACGGCGATCCACGTCAGCGCCACGCTGGAAACACGCGAAGTGTTGCTGCCCGCGCTGGCGCATCTGCGCAAGATCATCGACCAACGCGCCAGGGAACTGGCCAAGGTGGTCAAGACCGGGCGCACGCACCTGATGGACGCCATGCCGGTAACCTTCGGCCAGGAGTTGTCCGGCTGGTCGGCGCAGTTGCACAGCGCCGAGGCGCGCATCACCGATGCGCTCAGGCGCATGCAGCGTCTGCCGCTGGGCGGCAGCGCTGTGGGTACCGGGATCAACGCCGATCCAAAATTCGGCAGCGTCGTCGCCGCCGAGCTGACACGCATGAGCGGCAGCAAGTTCGTCGCCGCCGACAACTACTTCGAAGGCATCGCCGCGCAGGACGATGCGGTCGAACTCTCCGGCCAGTTGAAGACGCTGGCCTGCGCGTTGATGAAAATCAGCAACGACCTGCGCTGGATGAACTCCGGGCCGCTGGCCGGCCTCGGCGAGATCGAACTGCCCGCACTGCAGCCCGGCAGCTCGATCATGCCCGGCAAGGTCAACCCGGTGATTCCCGAGGCGATGGTCATGGTCTGCGCGCAAGTCATCGGCAACGACGCGGCGATTACGCTCGGCGGCCAGGCGGGCAATTTCCAGCTCAACGTGATGCTGCCGCTGATCGCGCACAACCTGCTGCAGTCCATCGCCATTCTGGGCAATGCCATGCGCGCGCTGGCCGACGATGCCATTGCCGGGTTCAAGGTCAACCAGGCGCACATCCAGCAGGCACTGGACAAGAACCCCATTCTGGTGACCGCACTGAACCCGGTGATCGGTTACGAGAAGGGCGCGGCGACCGCCAAGCTGGCGTACAAGCAGAAGCGCCCGATCCTGGACGTGGCGGTGGAAACCACCGGCCTGCCGCGCAAGCAACTGGCCAAGCTGCTGGACCCGATGGCACTGACCCGCGGCGGCATCCACGGCAAGCCGGGCGGTGGCGCGGGTTGACTCGCCCGCCGCAGCCTGTCGCCGCATCGCGTGGTCCGGTCGCTCACGACGCGGGCAGCTTGTCCTCCGCGTCGCGTGGCGCGTGGCGCAGCGCCCAGCCCAGCAGCGGTGGCGTCAGGATCGAGGTCAGCAGCGACATGGCGACGATCACCGCATAAACCTCGGCGCTGAAAACTCCCGCGGCCAGGCCAAGACTTGCCACCACCACGCCGACTTCGCCACGCGGCACCATGCCGATGCCGATGGCCATCGCACTGCGGTGGCCCAGTTTGAGCGAGCCCAGATAAGCGCCCAGCCATTTGCTCACCACCGCGAGGATCGTGGCGATGGCCAGCATGATCAGGGCCTCGGGGATCAAGAAGACGCGCACGTCCAGCTTGACGCCGGTCATCACGAAGAAAAACGGCGTCAGCAGTGTCAGCAGTGGCCTCATGTGGTGTTCCAGCCTTTCGCGCTGCTCGGTTTCGGATGCGATCAACCCAGCCAGAAAAGCGCCGATGATCGCCGCCAGCCCGAAGCGCGTCGACAACCAGGCCAGCCCCAGACACAGCGCCAGCACGATGCTCAGCGCCGACATGGTCATGCGTGGCCGCTCCAGCCACGACGAACGCTTGCGCGCCACGCGCGTGCCCAGCCAGCCGACGACCACGACGAAGCCGATCGCCTCGGCCATCACCGTCAGCAGATGCACGGGGTCTGCCACGCCGCTGCTCTGCATCGATACCACGACACCCAGCAAGAGCATGGCGAGGATGTCGTCAATCACCGCCGCACCCAGGATCACGTGCGCTTCGCGTCGCTGCAACGCGCGCATCTCCTGCAGTACGCGTGCGGTGATGCCGGCCGAGGTGGCGACAAAAGCGGCCGCGATGAACATCGATTTGTTCCACGCAAAGCCCTCCAGGTGCGCCCACAGCGACGCACCGCCGAAGGGCACGATCACGCCCAGCGTGCCCACCAGGAACGCGATCAGGCCGACGCGCTTGAGATCGGCCAGACGCGTTTCCAGCCCCACCGCGAACAGCAGGAACACAACGCCGACTTCGGCCAGCGCATCCAGCACCACGCCTGGATGCACCCAGTTCAGCAGCGAAGGCCCGAGCAAGGCGCCGGCCACGATCTCGCCGACCACGCCCGGCATGCGCATGCGCTGCGCCAGTTCATCGCCGATGCGCGCGGCAACGAACACGATGAACAGCGACAACAGGATGTCGGATGCGCTATGCATGGGCTCGATCCTTGCGCTGGGTGTCAGCCGATGATGCTAACCCAGACGCTTCGACGGGCGGCATCAATCCAACGCGGCGGGCAATCATTGGCGCGGGGTGACGCAGGATGGTGTTGCGCGCGCGTTGACTGCGCACGGTGCCGCCACGTAAGATTCGGCGGCTTGGAAATTCGCAGTTGCAGGTGGATTGCCGGCGACGGGGTATAGCTCAGTCTGGTAGAGCGCCAGCTTTGGGAGCTGGACGTCGGGGGTTCGAATCCCTCTACCCCGACCAAGGCGTGCTCTGTCAGGTGATCATGCGCCCGTAGCTCAATCGGATAGAGCATCGGCCTTCTAAGCCGGCGGTTGCAGGTTCGAGTCCTGTCGGGCGCGCCAATGCTTCATGCTTCATGGTGGGCGTAGCTCAGTTGGTTAGAGTCCCGGATTGTGATTCCGGTTGTCGTGGGTTCGAATCCCATCGTCCACCCCAGTTTGCAAGGTTTGCGTGGGCCGTTAGCTCAATTGGTAGAGCAGCGGACTCTTAATCCGTAGGTTGAAGGTTCAAGTCCTTCACGGCCCACCACCCCGTTCTCCTCATGTCCAACATGATCCCGTACACTATTCCCTCATTTCCCTAGCGCGCGAAAGTGGCGGAATTGGTAGACGCACTGGATTTAGGTTCCAGCGGGTACCCCCGTCCGGGTTCGAGTCCCGGCTTTCGCACCATTCAACATCGTACGCGCAGCCCTCGCGCGTGCGGGTGAGGAGTTCCAAGGCATGCAGGTTTCGCTCGAAAACGTCGGTGGCCTCGAGCGCAGGCTCACCGTGAAGTTTCCTTCGGCCGATCTCGATGGGCGCGTGCGTGAACGCATGCTGGACCTCGGGCGCAATGTGCGTCTCAACGGATTTCGTCCCGGCAAGGTGCCGAGCAAGGTCATCGAACAGCGCTTTGGTGCGCAGGTTCGCGGCGAGGCGTTCAGCGAGATCGTTTCGAGCACGCTGCAAAAGGCCTTGGGCGAACAGCAACTGCGCCCTGTGGCAGCGCCGTCGATCAACACCAGCGGTCAGGCCGAGAACGGCGAAATCGCCTACACCGCGACGTTCGAGGTATTTCCGCAGTTGCCCGCGGTCGATGCCGGCGCGTTGAACATCGAGCGCATCGACGCCAGCGTCAGCGATGCGGACATCGACAACATGATCGAGACCCTGCGCAAACAGCGCACGCGCCTGCAGCGCGTCGAGCGTGCCGCGCAGAGCGGCGACCATGTCGGTTTCGAGTACTACACGCAGACTGCGGATCTGCGTCTGCCCGCGGAAGGCATGGATCGCGGCAGCAGCATTCTAGGCAGCGGGACGCTGCTGGCCGAGATCGATGCCGCCCTGTTGGGCAAGGCGGCCGGCGCCGAGCTCGAACTGGACGTGGCGTTTCCGACCGAATTTCGCAATGAACATCTGGCCGGCAAGCTGGCGCGCATGCACCTGCACGTGCTGACCGTACAGGAACCGGTACTGCCGGTGCTCGATGCCGAGTTCGTGCGCCAGTTCGGCATCGATTCGGGCGAGATCGCGGATTTCCGTCGTGAGGTGCGCGCCAACCTCGATCGTGAACTGGGAGCAGCGGTCACCGCACGCCTGAAAGGCGAAGTTGCCGAAAAGCTGGCGGCGGCGCACCCCGATGTCAGCGTGCCCAGAGCCATGCTCGAGGCCGAGACGCAGGCGCTGGCGCGTATGGGCCTGGCGCAAGACGCGCAGCCGTCGCCGGAGCGAATCGAGTCGGTGCGCGCGCCGGCGCGCATCCGTGTCATCGCTGCGCTATTGATGGGCGAGACTGCGCGGCGCGAAGGCCTGCAACCTGATGCGCAACGTGTCGCCGCGCTGATGGCATCGATTGCCTCGACTTACGAAGACCCGCAGCAAGTGATCGAGCTGTATCAGCGCGACCAGCAACAGCTGGCCAATCTGCGCACGCGTGTGCTCGAGGACCAGGTCGCGGAGTGGATCGCGCAGCATGCGCAGACCACGGTGCGCACCATGAGCTTCGACGAACTGCTGCGTCCCGGGCGCAACGGCTGAAACCGCGCCGCATCGGACCTGACCGTCCGCCAGGCACAGCATTGACTTTGCGCGCCCAGCCCCCATGCTGGGCGCACGATCCGATCGGAGCTCCCCATGTCCAAGCACGACACACCGCCGCAGAGCCTCAACTTGGTGCCGATGGTGGTCGAACAGACCAGTCGCGGCGAACGCGCCTACGACATTTATTCGCGCCTGCTCAAGGAACGCCTGGTATTCGTGGTCGGCCCGATCGACGATTTCATGGCCAATGTCATCGTCGCGCAATTGCTGTTTCTCGAGTCGGAGAATCCGGACAAGGACATCAACCTGTACATCAACAGTCCTGGTGGCGTGGTGACTGCCGGGCTGGCGATCTACGACACCATGCAGTTCATCCGCTGCGATGTGAGCACGATGTGCATCGGCCAGGCCGCCAGTGCGGCATCGCTGCTGTTGATGGCGGGCGCCAAGGGCAAGCGCTATGCGCTGCCCAATTCGCGCATCATGATCCACCAGCCTTCCGGCGGCGCCCAGGGTCAGGCCACGGACATCGAGATCCAGGCGCGTGAAATTCTGTATGTGCGCGGCCGGCTCAACCAGATTTACGTGCAGCACAGCGGTCAGCCGCTGGAGCAGATCGAGCGCGACATGGAGCGCGACCGCTTCATGAGCGGCGAGGACGCCAAGGCATACGGTTTGATCGATGCGGTGCTCGATCGCCGCGCGGAAGAGCCCGCCAAGCCCGCTTGAAACTGCCTCGTTGCCGGTGCGAAGCGCGGCGCGATCACGCCGTAAAGTTTCACGGCCTTGCAGGCGGCAGCGGTCGAGCACATGGGGCATGGCGTTGACGTCAGGCGTGCGCTCCTATGCTATGGTCAACCCGAAGCGTATCGGTCCACGGTGGGTTACACATGAGCGATGAACGGCAAGGGCGTGGTGGTGAAGGTGGCAAGATCCTTTACTGCTCGTTCTGCGGCAAGAGCCAGCACGAAGTCCGCAAGCTGATCGCCGGGCCATCGGTGTTCATCTGCGATGAATGCGTGCAGCTGTGCAACGACATCATCCGCGAGGAAATCGAGGAAAAAACCGCGGCCACGCGCAACCACTTGCCGCGCCCGCGCGAGATCATGGATACCCTCGATCAGTACGTGATCGGACAAACACGCGCCAAGCGCACGCTGGCGGTGGCGGTTTACAACCACTACAAGCGCCTGGAGTCGCGCCAGAAAAACGATGACGTCGAGCTTGCCAAGTCGAATATCCTTCTGATCGGGCCAACCGGTTCGGGCAAGACGCTGCTGGCGGAGACGCTGGCGCGCCTGCTCAACGTGCCTTTCACCATCGCCGATGCCACCACGCTGACCGAGGCCGGCTACGTCGGCGAAGACGTCGAGAACATCATCCAGAAGCTGCTGCAGAAGTGCGACTACGATGTCGAGAAGGCGCAGCAGGGTATCGTCTATATCGACGAGATCGACAAGATCTCGCGCAAGAGCGAAAACCCCTCGATCACGCGCGATGTCTCGGGCGAGGGCGTGCAGCAGGCGCTGCTGAAGTTGATCGAGGGCACCCTGGCCTCGGTGCCGCCGCAAGGTGGGCGCAAGCATCCGCAGCAGGAATTCCTGCAGGTCGATACGCGCAACATCCTCTTCATTTGCGGTGGCGCGTTTTCCGGCCTGGAAAAAGTCATCCAGCAACGTTCCGATACGACCGGCATCGGCTTCAGCGCCGAGGTGCGCAGCAAGAAAAACAGGCCCAATGTAGGCAAGCTGCTGGCCGATGTCGAGCCGGAAGACCTGGTGCGATTCGGGCTGATCCCCGAGTTCGTCGGCCGCCTGCCGGTCGTGGCGACGCTGGAAGAACTCGACGAGGCGGCGCTGGTGCAGATTCTCAGCGAACCCAAGAACGCGTTGACCAAGCAGTTTCGCAAACTGTTCGACATGGAGCAGGTGGAGCTGGAGTTCCGCCCCGAGGCGCTGACCGCGATCGCGCGCAAGGCGCTGAAGCGCAAGACCGGCGCGCGCGGCTTGCGCACCATCATCGAGCAGGTATTGCTGGACACGATGTTCGAGTTGCCGTCGCTGGAACATGTCAGCAAAGTCGTGGTCGATGAGGCCGTGATCAACGGGCAGGCCGAGCCGTACCTGATCTACCGCGGCAACCTCAAACCCGGCGCCGAGGGTGCCAGCGGCGCTGCGTGACCGATGGCGGCCCTTGTGCCGCCCGCGTTGCGCCCCATTTCACTTGATATGTTCGCGTACGCGGCGCACGCTCGTGCCCGTGTGCGTCCGCCCTTGTCTGTACGGATGAAATCATGACCGAGATCCCCGCCCGCACCGCCGAGAAGACCTCCGACAAGTCGACCGCGTTGCCGGTGTTGCCGTTGCGCGACGTGGTGGTCTATCCGCACATGGTCATTCCACTGTTCGTCGGGCGCGAAAAATCCATGCGCGCGCTGGAGGCGGCGATGGAGAGCGAGCGCCAGATCCTGCTGGTGGCGCAGACCAGTCCGGACATCGAGGAGCCCGGCGAAGCGGAACTGTTCCGCACCGGTACCGTGGCCAGTGTGCTGCAGATGCTCAAGCTGCCCGATGGCACGGTGAAGGTGCTGGCCGAGGGCAAGTTTCGCGCCGAGGTCACCGGATATCGCATCGAAAACGACATGCTGCTGGCCGAATTTCGCGAACTCGATCCGGTGTATTCACGCGAGGAACGCGAGCTGGATGTCGTCTCGCGAACCCTGGTCAGCCTGTTCGAACAGTTGGTCAAGCAAAGCCGCAAGTTGCCGCCTGAAGTGCTTGCCACGCTGTCCGGCATCGATGATGCCGGACGCCTGGCCGACACCATCGCCGCGCATTTGTCGGTGCGCATTGCCGACAAGCAGAAGGTGCTTGAAACCGCCGATGTCGGGCAGCGCCTGGAACTGTTGATCGGCATGGTTGATTCGGAGATCGACTTGCAGCAGGTGGAAAAGCGCATCCGCGGCCGGGTCAAGTCGCAGATGGAGAAAAGCCAGCGCGAGTACTACCTCAACGAGCAGATGAAGGCGATCCAGAAAGAGCTGGGTGAGGGCGAGGACGCGCCCAGCGAGCTCGAGCAGCTTGGTCGCAAGATCGACGAGGCCGGCATGCCCGAACCGGTGATGGCCAAGGCCAGGCAGGAACTCGCCAAGCTCAAGCAGATGTCGCCGATGTCGGCCGAGGCGACCGTGGTGCGCAACTATCTGGACTGGATGGTCAACGTGCCGTGGAACAAGCACAGCAAGGTGCGCAAGGATTTGCGTGCCGCACAGCAGGTGCTGGATGCAGATCACTACGGCCTGGAGAAGGTCAAAGAGCGCATCCTCGAGTATCTCGCCGTACAGCAGCGCGTGGACCGCATGAAAGGACCGATCCTGTGCCTGGTCGGCCCCCCGGGAGTGGGCAAGACCTCGCTGGGTCAGTCCATCGCCAAGGCCACGCACCGCAAGTTCGTGCGCATGAGCCTGGGCGGCGTGCGCGATGAGGCCGAGATTCGCGGCCATCGTCGCACCTATATCGGTTCGATGCCGGGGCGCATCCTGCAGAATCTTGCCAAGGCCGGCACGCGCAATCCGTTGTTCGTCCTCGACGAGATCGACAAGATGTCGATGGACTTCCGCGGCGACCCGTCATCGGCGTTGCTGGAGGTGCTCGACCCCGAGCAGAATCATGCCTTCAGCGACCACTATCTCGAAGTGGACTTCGACCTCTCCGAGGTGATGTGGGTGGCGACCGCCAATTCGCTCAACATCCCGGCGCCGCTGCTCGATCGCATGGAGGTGATCCGCATCCCCGGCTATACCGAGGATGAAAAGCTCGCCATCGCCGAGAATTATCTGTTGTCCAAGGAGCTGGCCGCCAACGGCCTCAAGGCCGAGGAATTGGCCATCGAGCCCGAGGCGATTCGTGACATCGTGCGTTACTACACACGTGAGTCGGGGGTGCGCAATCTCGAGCGCGAGATCGCGCGTATCGCGCGCCGGGTCGTCAAGGACATCGCGCTGGCCGCGCCCGCGCCGACCGATGTCGACCCAACCGCGGACGCAGCCATCGAGATTGAAACCATCACGGTCGACAAGACCAAGGTCGCACCCGTGCCAGCCCCGACCAAGCGCAAGCGCGCCGGCAAGAAAGCAGGTGCGGGTGTTGCGGTCAAGCGCGTGGTCGTGGATGCCGAGCACCTCGCCGATTATCTCGGCGTGCGGCAGTTCGCTTTCGGACGTGCCGAAAGCCAGAACGAGATCGGCCTAGTCACCGGCCTTGCCTGGACCCAGGTGGGTGGCGATCTGCTCAGCATCGAGGTCGCCGTGGTGCCAGGCAAGGGCAAACTGCTGCATACGGGGCAGTTGGGCGAGGTCATGCAGGAGTCGGTGCAGGCCGCGCTCTCGGTCGTGCGCGCGCGCAGCGCGCGGCTCGGACTCGATCCGGAATTTCACCAGAAACTCGATATCCACGTGCACGTACCCGAAGGCGCCACGCCCAAGGATGGTCCCAGCGCGGGCATCGCCATGTGCACCGCTTTGGTATCGGCATTGACGCGCGTGGCGGTGCGCGCCGATGTGGCAATGACAGGAGAAATCACCTTGCGCGGCCGTGTTCTGCCGATCGGCGGGCTCAAGGAAAAACTTCTCGCCGCACATCGTGGTGGCATACAGACCGTGTTGATTCCAGAGGACAATCGCAAGGATCTCGCCGAGATCCCGGCGAATGTCACCGGCTCGCTGCAAATCCACTGTGTCAAGTGGATCGACGAGGTGCTGGATCTGGCGTTGGAGCATCCGCTCAGCGCAACGGACGGCCTCTCGGACACGCCCGCCGGCGATCCGGGTGCGGGCAAGCTGGTTGACACTGCGGCGACGCCGGTGGCCGTGCCCAGAACAACTTCGACGACACGGCCGCAGCGCCATTGAAAAGTTTGCGCGAGTCACCCCGAGCCTCGCTGCGCCTTGTATTGCGGCCTCGTGCGAGGCGCTGGTATAAAGGCGGCGCCGCGATTGCGTGAAGTTCTGAGCAAGGTCGCGGGAATGCTCGAAATTTTTGCACGGGGCGTTCGCGCCCAGCCTCAGTCCTGATTGCTTGCAGCAAGCATCCACACTCACGAGGGAATATCCAAATGAACAAATCCGAATTGATCGAAGCCGTTGCCAGTGGCGCGGAAGTCAGCAAGGCCGACGCCGGTCGCGCGATCGATGCGTTTGTCGAAGCGGTGAAGAAAGCCCTGAAGAAGGGCGACACCGTGGCCTTGGTTGGTTTTGGCACGTTCACCGTGCGCAAGCGCAACGCGCGCACCGGCCGTAATCCGCGCACCGGGCAGACCATCAAGATCAAGGCTTCGAAGAACCCCGCGTTCAAGGCCGGCAAAGCCCTCAAGGATGCCGTCAACTGATAGCCCGCACGCGGGTGCTTAGCTCAGCGGTAGAGCGTCGCCCTTACAAGGCGAGGGTCGGGGGTTCGAAACCCTCAGCACCCACCAGCATCGCGGAGTGGCGTGCGGACGGTTAGAATGCCGGCCAGTCGCGCCGGGAGTCGCCGGCTTGGTGGCCGTTCACTCCATGACGTGCAGCGCAGGGCGCCGGATCGGCGCCCTGCGCTTTTCTGGATCGCACCCGCGTGATTCTGTCGGTTGGCCTCGGCAGCCGCCGCGTCACACATGGCTGCGGGTGACCGAACGCAATGATTCAAGTCAGCGGAAATCAAGCATGCTTACCCTGTTGCGCGACAAACTCTCCGGCTGGTTCGCCAAGGTTCTGTTCGGGATCCTGATATTCGTCTTTGCATTCTTCGGCATCGAGGGCTACTTCGTCGCCAGCCATGCCACGTGGGTTGCCAAGGTGGGTGATCATCCGATCGGCGGACAGGAGTTCCAGGATGCAATGAATCGCGCGCGACAGCAGCAGTTGCAGAACAATCCGCAGCTCGACCCGAAATTTCTCGATGGCAACGTGTTCAAGCAGGACGTGCTTGAAGGCCTGATCCAGCGCCAGTTGCTGATCAATCTGGGTGACAAGATGGGTCTCGTTGTGCCCGACAGTCTGTTGCGCCGCGAGATCGCCCAGGTTCCGCAATTCCAGGTCGATGGCAAGTTCGATCCCGCGACCTATACCGCCGTGCTGGCTGCCAATGGCCTCACGCCGGAGAGGTTTCAGGAGATGGAGCGCGGCGACCTGAGCGTGCAGTTGCTGCCGCAGGCTCTGGGCGATGGCAGCATCGTCACGCAATCCGAGGTGGATGGTTATTTGCGACTGATCGGACAGACGCGTGATTTCAGCTATGTCGATCTGCCGGTTCCGAAGGCGACGCCCGGCACGGTCAGCGCGGCTGAAATCGCTGCCTATTACAAGGCGCATGCGCAGGATTACATGAGTCCCGAGCAGGTCGCCGTGCAGTATGTCGACTTGAGTGTGGACACTGTTCCGCCGCCGCCGGCGCCCAGCGATGACGAATTGCGTGCGCTGTACGCGAAGCACCAGTCGCGTTTCGTCGTGCCCAGCCAGTACGAGGTGTCGCATATCCTGATCGCGCTGCCCAAGGATGCGAGCGCCGTGCAGAAGGCCGCTGCTCTGGGCAAGGCGCAGAAAATCGATGCGCTGGCGCATGCGCCCGGCGCGAATTTCGCCGCGCTGGCCAAGCAGTATTCAGATGATCTGGGCTCCAAGAATCAGGGCGGCAGCCTGGGCTGGCTTGGACTGGGCGATACGGATCCCGCGTTCCAGGCGGCGATGGTCGCGCTCAAGCCAGGGCAGATTTCGGCGCCGGTGTTGACCAGCGATGGTTACCACATCATCCAGTTGCAGGCCGAGCGCGCAGGTGCAACCAAGCCCTTCGCCGAGGTCAAAGATGTGCTTGCAGCCGACTACATCAAGCAGGCACGCAGCAAGGAATACAGCCATATCGCCGGCAAGCTGATCGACGCGATCGACTCCAACCCGGGTTCATTGGTGGATGCAGCGAAGGCGCTGAACGTACCAGTGCATATCAGTCCGCTGTTCCCGCGTAGTGGCGGCACGGGTCTGTTCGCTGATCCCAAGGTGACGCAGGCTGCGTTTTCCGGACAGGTGCTCAAGGACAACAACACCTCCGATCCGATCAATCTCTCGGCTGAGCATCTGGTCCTGCTGCATCTGGCGCAGCATGTACCAGCCCAACCGCAGCCACTGGCAGAGGTGTCGGCCAGAATCCAGGCCACGATTCTGGCGCAGAGCGTCGCCGCAGTCGCCAGCAAGCAGGCCGATGCGCTGATGGCAAAATTCAAGGCGGGTGCGACGCTCGATACGCTGGCGAAGTCGGTGGGTGCCAGCGTGCAGACCGTGCATGCCGCTACACCAGGCATGCCCAACCTGGCTCCAGCATTGCTGAGTTCGGTGTTCAAGCTTGCCGCGCCAGCGCCAGGCAAGAGTGTGCGCTCGGCGGTGGAGCTGGGGAAGGGAAGCTATGCGCTGGTGCAGCTCGACGCGGTGCATCCTGGCGATGTATCCAAGCTGCCGCCCGAGCAACGTGAGTTCATTGCCGCGCAACTGCGCCAGATGCAGAGTGGCGCCAGCGTGCAGGCTTTTCTCGATGCGCTGAAGCGTGCCACCAAGATCGAGACTGCGCCCGAACGGATGTAACTCGATGCTCTGGCGCCGATGAAAAAGCCCCGCGCTCGCGGGGCTTTTTTTGCGTGCGACCGCGGGCGTGGACGTGCGGGCTTACAAGCCGGTCATGCCCAAGGTGTTGTAGCCGGCATCGACATAGGTCACCTCGCCAGTCACGCCGGAGGCCAAATCGGAGCACAGGAAGGCCGCGACATTGCCGACATCCTCGATGCTGACATTGCGCCGCAGCGGTGCCTTCTCGGCGACGTGGTCGAGCATCTTGCGCAGATTGGCCACGCCGGATGCCGCCAGCGTGCGGATCGGTCCGGCCGAGATGGCATTGACACGGGTGCCCTCGGGGCCAAGGTTGTAGGCGAGGTAGCGCACGTTCGATTCGAGGCTGGCCTTGGCCAAGCCCATCACGTTGTAGCTGGCCAGCGCGCGTTCGGCGCCCAGGTAGGTCAGCGTCAGGATCGCGGCGTTGCGACCCTGCATCAGCGGCCGCGCAGCCTTGGCCAGCGCGGCCAGACTGTAGCTGGAGATGTCGTGGGCGATGCGGAAGCTCTCGCGATTCAGGCCATCGAGGAACTCGCCGGCCAGCGCCTCGCGCGGCGCGAAGCCGATCGAGTGCACCAGAATGTCCAAGCCGTCCCACTGACGCGCCAGTGCCGGAAACAGCGCATCGATTTGCGCATCGTCGGCGACATCGCATGGCAGCACGATGTTCGAGCCAAAGGCGGCGGCGGCCTCATCGACGCGATCCTTGAGCTTGTCGTTGACGTAAGTGAAAGCCAGTTCGGCGCCCTCGCGGTGCATGGCGCTGGCGATGCCCCAGGCGATCGAGCGGTGATTGAGCACGCCGGTGATCAGCGCGCGTTTACCCTGCAGAAACCCCATGTGTCCTCCGGATGATCGGCACGCAGTGACGTGCTGGCGCGCAAGTGTAACGCCTGCGCGCGCTGCGCCTAGCCAGGCGCATCCAGACGCAGAAGTTGACCCACGCGCAGTTCGTTGCCGTGCAGATGGTTCCAGGCGCGCAATTCGCGCACCGTGACGCGATAGCGCCGCGCCAGTGACCAAAGGCTCTGACCCGCGCTGACTTGGTGCCACACCGGCATGCCGGAGGCGCCGCCCACGCGTGCCAGTCCGAGCCCATGCGTTGCCTTGGGCAACCACAGTGTGGCGCCGTGCACGAGCACGGTGTGGGGTTCGATGGCATTGATGGTGGCCAGTCGCTGCACGCTTGCACGGCCGAGTTGCGACAACAGTTGCTGCAGCGAGTCGTTGCGCTGCACGCGGTAGCGCGCGAATTCGGCCCATTGCCGCGGCGGCAGTTGCGCGTACCGATCCAGAAAGCGCTGGCGGACCGCACGCGGCAGGAGCAGGTGCATGGGCGCATGCGCAGGCATCCGATCACCCAGGTAGCCGTTGTTGAGCAGTCGCACGGTGCGCGTGGGCAACCCGGCCAGATGGGCCGCCAGCGCTGGTTGCAGAGGGGCATCGAGGCGCGCCAGCCAGAGCTGGGCCGGCGGCACGGCCGGCGGCAAGTGGAGACCGAAGCGGCCTGGCTCGCGGATCACGCAGCTATATGCCATCAGCCGCAGCAGATAGTCGCGCGCCGAGGCGGGCACCGGCCAGCTGGGCACGACCGGCTTGGCAGGCGGCTTGCCTTGCTGCGCCAGCATGCGCTTCATGCCCCATTCGCCCTGATTGAACGCCCAGACGACCAGACGCCAGTCACCGAAATCGTGGCCGTAGCGGGCCAGCATGCGCGTTGCGCGTACGCTGGACACCCAGGGATCGCGACGGCCGTCATAACCGGGCACAAGCGGCATGCCCGCCGCGCGCGCGGTGCCGCGATCGAATTGCCACATGCCGATGAAATTGCCCGGACCCACGGCATTCGGCCGATAGCCGCTTTCCACCATGGGCAGCAGACTGAAATCGCTGGGAATGCCCGCCGCCTCGACGGCCTGTTGCACCAGCGCGATCATCGGGCGCAGGGTTGACAGGATCTGTTCGAACACCTTGGGATTGCCTACCAGCCTGCGCGCCAAGGGCACGATGCGCGGATCGGAATCGCAACCCGGCATGGCCAGGCCGGCGCGCATGCGCTGCCACAAATCACGCGGCGTCGGCGCCGGAATCACAGGCATCGGCGGCCTGGCGCTGCGGGTGGCCGTCGGCACGGGAGGCAATGCGACCACAGGCGCCGGCATCCTTGGGCGAATGGGCGGCGCGCTGGCGCAGCCCGCGAGCAGGATGGCAAGGCACGCCGCGGCCAGTAGACGTCCAACGCGACTCATGCCTGGAATCCGTCTTTGCCGGCGCGCAGCGCACCCAGGCACGCCGCAGCCGAGCCCTGGGCTGCACCTTGCGCGGCGCACCAGGCGCGCACGGCGGGCGCTTCCCAACGCAAAAAGGGATTGCTGGCGCATTCATCGGCCAGAGCCACAGGCAGACTTGGCTGGCCGTGCGCGCGCAGCGACTGTACCTGTGCGCGGCGCGCCTGCAGGGCCGCGTTGTCGGGCTCCACACTCAGCGCGAAAGCGGCATTGGCCAGGGTGTATTCGTGCGCTGCACAGATCAGCGTCTCCGGCGGCAGTGCGGCAATGCGTTGCATGCTCAGCAGCAGATCCATCGGCGTGCCCTCGAACAGGCGCCCGCAGCCGAGGCTGAACAAGGCGTCGCCGCAGAACAGCCAGGGTGCCAGGTGATAGGCCACGTGGCTGCGTGTGTGGCCGGGCAGGGCGAGCACCACGGCATGCGATGCAGGTGCCGCCAGCGTCAGCATCTCGCCGTGCTGGACGCGCCGCCACGCGCCGCCGATGCGTGCATCATCCGGCGCGAATACGTGCGGATGGTGATGCGCCGCCAGGCTTTGCAGTCCGCCGATATGGTCAGGATGATGATGCGTGATCAGGATCGTGCGCAGGCGCAGGTCGTGCGTCTGCAACGCGGCTTCGACCGGCTCTGCGGCACCGGGATCGACGACCAGGGCATTGCCGAGCTCATCGTCGAGCATCCAGATGTAGTTGTCGGCGAAAGCCGGAATGGCGCGCAATTGCACAGGAAAAATGCCTCGATGGCTGCGCCGCGGGCGGTCAGGGCGGGCCATCATCGCATCGTTTGTGCCGCACGGGCAGCGCATCCGGCGTACGCATGCTGAACGCAATGAAGTGTGTTGCGCCGCAGAATCAACGCGGGAGCGCTCGAATGGGCGGTGTGCGCCGCGGAAGGGTCATTCAGTCTGGCGTGTCCGTGCCACGGTTTCCGGCGCGGCGGCGCATGAAACAAGAATCGGGCCTTGCGCCCCCGCGCACGGCCCGACGAGTCACACAGCGATGAGCATCCTGCTTGCCGCGTCCTGCGGCGCTCGCGGTGACGCAGAGGAGTCTGCGCGTGATGCGGCATCCTGTCAGTCGGACGCTTGCGCGTCATGATGTAGGCGTAGGACTACGCGCTCGCGACCATGCCGCTGCCAGATCGGACTGCCCGCGCGTTAAACTTTCAAGCTGGGCACAGGTCTGTTGTGCCATCCCGATACTGTCTATGGAATCGCCATGAACGCGCTAGCCCAAAGTGATCACTCGAATTCGCAGGCGGCACTGATCCAGGAGGTCGCCGACAAACTTGCGGCGCAGCACAAGCAAGTTGGCAAGCCATTTGCGCAGGCGCTGCTCGCGCGTATCGCCGACAGCGAATTGGCCTCGCGTCCAGCCGATGACTGGGCAGCATTGGCCGTGCACCTGCTGGGTTTCATGCGCGAACGTCGCGCCGGGCAGACCCATGTGCGCGTGCACAAGCCCGCTGGCGAGGATCATGGTTCCGAGAATGTGTTCACCGCGATCAGCATCCTCACTGATGACATGCCATTCCTGGTCGATTCAGTGACCATGGCCGTGCGCGCCGAGTCGCTCGACATTCACACGCTGCTGCATCCGGTGTTGAGCGTGCGCCGTGACGCGGGCGGCAACCTGCTGGGACTGGGCGATGGCGGCAATGCCGAATCGTTGATGTATCTGGAGATCGATCGTCTGGCCGACGCCAGCGAGGTGATGCGCTTGCAGACCGCCATCGAATCGACACTGGCCGATGTGCGTGCCGCGGTGAGCGACTGGGGCGCGATGCGTGAACGCATGCTGGGGATCGCCACGCAGTTGCCGCAGCATCCGGGCACGGACGCGGCCAGCATCGGCGAAGCGCAGGAATTTCTGCGCTGGGTCGCGGCCGACAATTTCACCATGCTGGGTTATCGCGAGTACGAAGTAACCACCGAGAAGGGTGACGAAGTGTTGCGCGCGATCGCGCAGTCGGGCCTCGGCATCCTGCGCGAGCGCGAGCGCTCGCATGCGCCGCGTTCGCTGAAGAGCCTGGTTGCCAGCGCGCTGCCGCAGTCCGGGGCACTGCAATCGGTGATTCTGACCAAGACCAATGCGCGCGCCACGGTGCATCGCGCCGGCTACATGGATTACATCGGCGTGCTGCGTTTTGACGCCTCAGGCAAGCCGGTGATGGAGCAGCGCTTTCTCGGCCTGTTCACTTCCTCGGCCTACACCGCGCGTCCGCAGGATATTCCGCTGGTGCGTCGGCGTGTCAGTGCAATTCTGGATCGGTCCGGGTTGCGACGCGACTCGCACCTGGGCAAGGCGCTGCGCCACATTCTCGAAACCTTGCCGCGTGACGAGTTGTTCCAGGCCAGTCCGGATGAGCTGGAGGCCACCGCCATGGGCGTGCTCGGTCTGGCCGAGCGCGCGCGCCCGCGTCTGTTCCTGCGCGCCGACCGCTACGGGCGTTTCTATTCGTGCCTGATCTACCTGCCGCGCGAGCGCTTCAGTGCCGGCGTGCGTGAACGCCTGGAGCGCATGTTGCGCGAGGCGCTTGCTGGTGACCGCATCGACTCGCAGGTGCTGGTGGACGAATCGCCGCTGGCGCGGCTGTATGCCGTGGTGCGGCCGCGTGCCGGCGCGCAAGTGCAGGTGGATGTCGCCGCACTGGAACAATCGGTTGCCGCGCTGTCGCGCAATTGGCACGATGATTTGCGCGAAGCGCTGATTCGCCACCATGGCGAGGAGCAGGGCTTGCGCCTGGCCAACCGCTTTGGCCGTTTGCTGCCGACCGAATACATCGAGGACGCCGGCGTCGAACTGGCCGCCCTGGATGTGCAGCGTCTGGCTGACTTGCGCGGCGCTGACGACGCGGCCATCTCGCTGTACCGCGTCGGCGACGATGGTCTGCTGCGTTTCAAGGTCATCCATTTCGGTGCGCCGCTGCCGCTGTCGGATGTGCTGCCGATGATGGAGAACCTTGGCGTGCGCATCGGCGCCGAGCATCTGCTCGAGCTGGAGATGCATGGCACCCCGGTGACCATCCACGATTTCGATCTGGCCGAGCCGGCCGGGCTGGCGTTCGCGGTGGATAGCGTGGCCGAGCCGTTCGCCGAGGCCTTCGCTGCGATCTGGCGTGGTCAGGCCGAGAACGACGGCTTCAACCGCCTGGTGCTGGGCGCGCGTCTGCACTGGCGCCAGGTGGCCGTATTGCGCGGCTATTGCAAGTACCTGCTGCAAGTCGGCCTGCCGTATTCGCAGCCTTACATGGAAGAAGTGATCGGGCGCTATCCGCTGATCGCCGGCCTGCTGGTGGAGTTGTTCATGGCCCGCTTCGATCCACGACGCGAGCAGTGCGACGCCGCCACGCAGGCGCAGTTCAAGGGTGAGCTGGAAGCGCTGGTCGATGCCGAGCTGCGCGCACGCAATCCCGGCATGATCGAGGATCTGGTCAAAGCCATGGATCTGCCACGCGCCGAGCAGGTCGCGCGCATCGAACAGGCGTTGAAGATCGCGCTGGATGATGTGCAAAGCCTCGACGACGATCGCATCCTGCGGCTGTTCCTCGGCGTGGTGCGCGCCACGCTGCGCACCGGTTATTTCCAGCGCCCGGATGGGACGCAGCGCGAGTACATCAACTTCAAGTTCGATTGCGCGCAGGTGCCCGAGCTGCCCAAGCCGCGCCCGTACCGCGAGATCTTCGTGTACAGCCCGCGCGTCGAAGGCATCCACCTGCGTTTCGGGCCGGTGGCGCGCGGCGGTCTGCGCTGGTCCGACCGGCGCGAGGATTTCCGCACCGAGGTGCTGGGCCTGGTCAAGGCACAGATGGTCAAGAACACGGTGATCGTGCCGGTGGGCTCCAAGGGCGGCTTCTTCGTCAAGCGCCCGCCCGTCGGCGGTGATCGCGAGGCGCAACTGGCCGAGGGCATCGCCTGCTATCGCCTGTTCATCAACGCGCTGCTGGACATCACCGACAACATCATCGAGGGCCGCATCGTGCCGCCGCAGGACGTGGTGCGGCACGACCAGGACGATCCCTATCTGGTGGTGGCTGCCGACAAGGGCACGGCGACGTTCTCGGATATCGCCAACAACATCTCCATCGAGCACGACTACTGGCTGGGCGATGCGTTCGCCTCGGGCGGCTCGCACGGCTACGACCACAAGGGCATGGCGATCACCGCGCGCGGCGGCTGGGAGTCGATCAAGCGCCACTTCCGCGCGCTCGGCCGCGACTGCCAGCGCGAGGATTTCACCTGCGTCGGCATCGGCGACATGTCCGGCGACGTGTTCGGCAACGCCATGCTGCTGTCGCGACACATCCGCTTGCTGGCCGCGTTCGATCATCGCGACATCTTTCTCGATCCAGGCCCTGACGCGGCACGTTCGTTCGCCGAGCGCGAGCGCATGTTCAAGCTGCCACGTTCGAGCTGGCAGGACTACGACAAGAGCACGATCTCGAAGGGCGGCGGCATCTGGCCGCGCAGCGCCAAGTCGATCCCGATCTCGCCCGAAGTGCGCGCCGCGCTGGGCATCGGCGAGGAGGTCGCGCACATGGCGCCGACCGACCTGCTGCGCTCGATCCTCAGGGCGCCCGTGGACTTGCTGTGGAACGGCGGCATCGGTACTTACGTCAAGGCCAGCAGCGAAACCAGCGCCGATGTCGGCGATCGCGCCAACAACGCCATTCGCCTGAACGGCAACGAGTTGCGCTGCAAGATCGTCGGCGAAGGCGGCAACCTCGGTCTGACCCAGCGCGGACGCATCGAGGCGGCTTTCCACGGCGTGCAGCTCAACACCGATTTCATCGACAACTCGGCCGGCGTGGACACATCCGACCACGAAGTCAACATCAAGATCCTGCTCAACGACGCCGTGCAGCGCGGCGAACTGGACGAAGCCGCGCGCAACAGTCTGCTGCCCGGCATGACCGACGAGATCGCGCGCCTGGTGCTGTGGGACAACTATCGCCAGAACCAGGCGATCAGCCTGATGGAGCGCATGGCGGTCAAGCGGCTGGGCTCGTTCGGACACTTGATCCGCACGCTCGAGGCCGATGGCACGCTGGACCGCGGCATCGAGTACCTGCCCAGCGACGCCGAGCTGGCCGAGCGCAAGACGCGCGGCCTTGGCCTCACCCGCCCGGAGCTGGCGATCCTGCTGTCCTACGACAAGATCAAGATCTACCAGCAGCTGCTGGATTCCGACGTGCCCGAGGACGCGTACCTCGCGCGCGAGCTGGTGCGTTACTTCCCCGAACCGCTGCACGAACCCTACGCCGCGCACATGCAGCGTCACCGGCTGAAGCGCGAGATCATCGCCACCGCGGTCACCAACACCCTGGTCAATCGCATGGGCGCCAGCTTCATGCTGCGCATGCAGGAGGACACCGGGCAGGGCGCGGCGGCGGTGGCCAAGGCCTTCACCATCGCGCGCGAAGTCATGCAGGCACGCGAACTGTGGGCCGAGATCGAGACGCTGGATGGCAGCGTGACCGATGCGGTGCAGATCGAAGCCGTGCTGGCGGTGTGGGAGCTGGTGCGCAGCCTCACCCGCTGGCTGCTCAATCGTCGCGGTGCCACGCTGGACATCGCCGCGCAGGTGCAACGCTACGACGCCGGCTTCGCCGAGGTGCGCGGCGCGATTCCGGCCAGCCTGCCGGAGGCTGGACGCAAGCAGCACGCCGAGCTGGTGCAGCGCTGGCAGCAGGCCTGCCTGCCCGACGCGTTGGCGCAACAACTCGCTGCGCTACCCGCGCTGGGCCTGGGGCTGGACGTGGTCGAAGTGGCGCACGACAGCAAGCAGCCGATCGCGCGTGTCGCGCACGTGTTCTTCGATCTCGGCGCCGCGCTGGAACTGGACTGGATGCGCGTGCGCATCGAGGAACTGCCGGTGGAAAGCCGTTGGCATGCACAGGCGCGCGGCTCGTTGCGCGATGAACTCGCGCATCAACATCGCCAGCTCGCGGTGCAGGTGCTGCGCAGCGGTCTGGGCGTCGAGCAGTGGTTGGCGCGCGACGATGCTGGTCTGCGGCACACGCTGGCGATGCTCAACGAGATCCGCGCGCTGCCGCTGGATTATCCGATCGCTTCGGTCGCGGTACGGCGTCTGGCGCAACTGGCACAGGCCGGCGCGGCGTGACTTGCACGGCGCGCCTCACGGCCTGGCGGGTGCGGCGCACGTGAGCACGCGCATCGCGTTTCTCGCCAATCCAACGGCCGAGGCGCAACGCGCGCGCGCGGCATTGGTCGCGCGCTACGGCGAGGTGGCGCAGCAGCAGGCCGAAGTGCTGGTCGCGCTGGGTGGCGATGGGTTCATGCTGCGCACCTTGCACGCCATGCTCGATGTGCAGGTGCCGGTGTACGGCATGAAACTGGGCAAGGTAGGCTTTCTGATGAACCAGTTCCATGCCGAGGATCTGCCCGCGCGCCTGGCGCGCGCGCACGCCACGCCGCTGGCGCCGTTGCACATGCGTGTACGCCGGCACGCAGGCGGCGACGAGGAGGCGCTTGCCTTCAACGAAGTCGCGCTGCTGCGCCAGACCAACCAGGCCGCGCACCTGCAAATCGCGCTCAACGGCCAGGTGAAACTCGATGAGCTGATCTGCGACGGCGCGCTGCTGGCCACGCCGGCCGGCTCCACCGCCTACAACCTGTCCGCGCACGGCCCCATCCTGCCGCTGGATGCCAACGTGCTCGCGCTCACTCCGATCAGCCCGTTCCGCCCGCGGCGCTGGCGCGGCGCGCTGCTGCCGATGGACACCGAAGTGCGCATCGAGGTGCGCGAGCCCGTGCTGCGTCCGGTCAGCGTCACCGCCGACTTCCATGAAGTGCGCGACATCCGCAGCGTCGTTGTGCGCGCGCAGTCCGCGCGCGCCGTGACCCTGCTGTTCGATCCCGAACACAAGCTGGCCGAGCGTATCCTCGACGAGCAGTTTGCCCTGTAGGCCATCGACCCGGATCGCGCGCGAAAGCGCTTGCTCCGCCCGCGCCACGCGTTAGGCTTCCATGGTCCGCTTCACCTTTCAGCGCCCATGCCCAACGCACATGACCCGCACGCCGCAGCCGATGACCGCCTTGTCGTGGCGATTTCATCGCGTGCGCTGTTCGACCTGGGCGAGAGCCACGCGCTGTTCGAGCGCGAGGGCCTGGAGGCCTACCGGCAGTTCCAGATCGCGCACGAGGACGAGGTGCTGGCACCCGGCGTGGCGTTTCCGCTGGCACAGAAGCTGCTGCGATTGAACACGCTGGCGCCCACGGCGCCGCGCGTCGAGGTGATCCTGCTGTCGCGCAACTCCGGCGATACCGGGCTGCGCATTTTCAACTCGATCCAGCATTACGGCATGGAGATCGTGCGTGCCGCCTTCACCAGCGGCGCGCCCACGGCGGGTTATGTGCATCCATTCGGCGCTGATCTGTTCTTGTCGGCGCACGCCGAGGACGTGGCGCGCGCGCTCAAGGCCGGCGTCGCCGCGGCCACCATCCTGCCTTCGGCGGCGCCGGCCGAACTGTCGCCGCAGTTGCGCATCGCCTTCGACGGCGACGCCGTGCTGTTTGGCGAGGAGGGCGAGCGCATCTCCGCCGAGCAGGGCCTGGAGGCCTTCCACCAGCACGAACGCGAGCGCCAACTCGAGCCGCTGGAAGGCGGTCCGTTCCGCGGTTTCCTGGCCGCGTTGCAGCGCCTGCAATCGGCATTTCCAGCCGAGGATTCGCCGCTGCGCATTGCCCTGGTCACGGCGCGTTCGGCGCCGGCGCACAAGCGCGTGATCCTGACCCTGCGCCACTGGGGCGTGCGCATCGACGAGGCGCTGTTTCTGGGCGGACGCGACAAGGGACCGTTTCTGCAGGCTTTCGGCGCGGATATTTTCTTCGATGATTCGCAGGCCAACGTCGATTCGGCACGGCGCCACGTGGCCACCGGACACGTGCCGCGCGCCTGACCTGGCGGCGCGCACGGCGCGAGCACGCGCGTGCAGGCTAAAATGCACGACCTTTCCGCACCGGTTCGCCCCATGGCCACCCGCCTCGATCCCTACGACCTGTACGACATCCGCAGCCAGTTGTCCGACGAGGAGCGCATGGTGCAGGACACCGTGGCGCGCTTCACCGACGAACGCGTGCTGCCGGTGATCGGCGAGTACTTCGACAAGGGCGAGTTTCCGCATGAACTCATCGCCGAGATGGCGGAGCTGGGTTTGCTGGGCAGCTACTTCCCCGAGCAGTACGGCTGCGCCGGCATGAACGCCGTCAGTTACGGCCTGATCTGCCAGGAACTGGAACGCGGCGATTCCGGCATGCGCAGTTTCGTGTCGGTGCAGACCTCGCTGTGCATGTACCCGATTCATGCCTACGGCAGCGAGGAACAGCGCCAGCGCTGGCTGCCGGCCATGGCGCGCGGTGAGGCCATCGGCTGTTTCGGGCTCACCGAGCCGCATGGCGGCTCCGATCCGGCCAACATGAAAACGCGCGCGCGCCGCGAGGGTGGCGACTGGATCATCGACGGCGCCAAGATGTGGATCACCAACGGTGGCCTCGCGCACGTGGCCATCGTCTGGGCGCAGACCGACGATGGCATCCAGGGTTTCCTGGTCGAGCGTGGCACCCGCGGCTTCGACACACGCGACATCCACCGCAAGATGTCGCTGCGCGCCTCGGTGACCAGCGCGCTGTTCTTCGACGGCGTGCGCGTGCCCGATGCCAATCGCCTGCCCGGCGTGAAGGGTCTCAAAGGCCCGCTGGGCTGCCTGACGCAGGCGCGTTACGGCATCACCTGGGGACCGATCGGCGCTGCCATTGCCTGTTTCCGCGAGGCGGTGGAATACACCAGGGAGCGCATCCTGTTCGACCGTCCCGTGGCCGCCAATCAGGCCGTGCAACTCAAGCTGGCCGACATGGCGCGGCGCATCACCACCGCGCAGTTGCTGTCCCTGCATCTGGGCCGCATGAAGGACGCCGGGACGCTGCATCCGACCCAGGTCAGTCTGGCCAAATGGAATAACGTGCGCATGGCGCTGGACATCGCGCGCGAGGCGCGCGAGCTGCTTGGCGCCGCCGGCATCACCACCGAACATTCACCCATCCGCCACGCGCTCAATCTGGAATCGGTGATCACCTACGAGGGCACCGAAACCGTGCACCAGCTCGTGGTCGGCCGCGAAATCACCGGCATCAATGCGTTCTGAGGACACTGCCATGCGTCGTTTCGTTCTGCCGCTCGCCAGCCTGCTGACCTTGCTCAGCGCCACCGCGCTGGCCGCGCCGCCCGCCACCACGACGGCGGCACCAGCCGCCACCGTCATCAAGGGGCCCGAGATCAACCCGCAGGAGTTGCATATCGCGCTCAGCTCGCTGTTGCTGGCCGCCACCAAGATGGCGATCGAGAACGCCATCAAGCGCGGCAAGGCGCCGGACAGCAACGCCGCCGCGCACGTCGGCGAGCCGGATTATCTGACCAGCAACGAGATCAGCAGCATCACCGTGCACAAGGGTGGCGTGCTGCAGGTGCATTTCACCAGCGCGGTCAGCCCGGACCTGACCGGCGTCTGGCTGACGCCGACGCGCGCAGGCGAAAGCGTGAAGTGGTCATGCATCAGCCATGACATTCCGCAAATCACGGATGTCGAGTCGTACTGCAGCTACCAGCCCAAGGCGCGCTGAGCGGCGTGGCTTGCGTGACCCGCGTGCTTCCCGCTCGCTTCTTGACCAGCAACATCCGCCGCGCGCGGTTGGCGCAGGCGTTGTCGCGGCAACGTGCGTGACCCCGTGATCCGGCGTGAACCCGACCCGCAGCAGTCTGCCGTGACCGCTGCCCTGGTCGCCACGGTGCCCGACTTGCATCGGCACTGCCGCGATCCGTGGATCGTGATTGGCAGCGTGGCCGCCTACCTGGCCGGCGCCGCGGTGACGGTGGCCGATCTCGACGTGCTGACCAGCGTGCGCGATGCGCAGACCATGGCCGGGCATTGGCAGGCGCAGCGGGACCTCGAGTACACGCCGGCCGACAGCCCGCGCTTTCGCTCGCACCTCGCGCGCTTCCATTTCGGCGGATTGCCGGTGGAAGTGATCGGCGGGCTTGAGGTGTCGGGCGCCGATGGCTGGGTGCCGGTGCGGATCGGTGCGCGCACGTTCGTGGACATTGACGGTCTGTCGGTGCCCATTCCCACGATCGCCGAGCAGATCCGCGTGCTGCAAAGTTTCGCCCGGCCCAAGGACTTCCAGCGCGTGGCCTTGCTCAAGGCGCTGCCTGCCCGCGCACCCTGAGCAGTCAGGCACCCAGCGCACCCCACATCCTCTTTCACACGAAATCGCCATGTCCGCCCAGCCCCCCATCGCCGCCCGCCACAAGGGCTTCAATCGCGCCGAGATCGTCGACCAGAACTTCACCGAGTTCGTGCAGAACTGGCATGGCAGCGCAGCGCAGCCGCCGCGCGCCGATGCGCCGGTGCTGCCGGGCAGCACGCTGGATGCGCACGGCTTTCGCGAGTTGCTCGAGTCGCAGTTGATCTCGCGGCATCTGGACCTGATGGCGCGCGTGCTGCGGGTGCAGAACAAGGTCTTCTACACCATCGGCTCGAGTGGTCACGAGGGCAACGCGATGCTGGCGCGGTTGACGCGGCATACCGATCCGGCCTTCCTGCATTACCGCTCCGGCGCGTTCATGGCCGAGCGCTTCCGCCAACTGCCCGCGGCGCATGCGAACCGGCTCGACCCGGTGATGGACTCGGCGCTGAGTTTCGCCGCCAGCAAGGACGACCCGGCCTCGGGCGGGCGCCACAAGGTCTGGGGCAGCAAGCCGCTGTGGGTGCTGCCGCAGACCTCGACCATCGCCAGCCACCTGCCCAAGGCGCTGGGCACGGCCATCGCCATCGAGCAGGCGCGGCGCGTCCGGCACGCGCTGCCGATCCCCGCGGACAGCATCGCGATCTGCTCGTTCGGCGATGCCTCGAGCAACCACGCCAGCGCGCAGACCGCGTTCAACGCCGCCGCGTGGACGGCCTACCAGAAGCTGCCGGCGCCGGTGTTGTTCGTGTGCGAGGACAACGGCATCGGCATCTCGGTGAAAACGCCGCTGGACTGGATTGGCGCCAACTACAGCGGGCGCCGCGACCTGGACTATTTCTACGCGGATGGTCTCGACCTCGCCGCCGGCTACGCCGATGTCGCGCGCGCCGTCGAGCACTGCCGGCGCACGCGCCGGCCCACCTTCCTGCATTTGCGCACCACGCGCGTGATGGGCCACGCCGGCACCGATTTCGAGATCGAATGGCGCAGCGTCGAGGAGCTGGTGGCGGTGGAGGCCAGCGATCCACTGCTGCGCAGCGCCGCGATCGCGCTGGAATCCGGCGTGTACACGCCGCAGTCGCTGCTGGAGTTGTACGAAACCACGCGCAAGCGCTGCTTCGCCGCCGCCGAGGAGGCCGACCGCCGTCCCAAGCTCGACTCGCTGGCCGAGGTGATCGCGCCGCTGGCGCCGTACACGCCCGCCGCCGTGGCCGCGGAAGCCGCGCGCGCGCCCGACGCCGCGCAGCGCCTCGCCGTGTTCGGCGGCGCCGACAAACTGCCCGAAACGCTGCCGCCGCGCCATCTGGCGCTGCAGATCAATGCCACGCTGCACGACCTGCTGATCAAATATCCCGAGGCGCTGCTGTTCGGCGAGGACGTGGCGCAGAAGGGCGGCGTGTACACGGTGACCAAGGGCCTGTTCAAGGCGTTCAGCGGCAAGCGCGTGTTCAACACCCTGCTCGATGAAACCATGATCCTCGGCCTGGCGCAGGGCTACGCCAACATGGGCCTGCTGCCGATCCCCGAGATCCAGTACCTGGCCTACTTTCACAACGCCTGCGACCAGATCCGCGGCGAGGCCGCCAGCCTGCAGTTTTTCAGCAACGGCCAGTACCGCAATCCGATGGTGGTGCGCATCGCCGGCCTGGGCTACCAGCGCGGCTTCGGCGGGCACTTCCACAACGACAACTCGATCACCGCGCTGCGCGACATTCCCGGTCTGGTCGTCGGCTGCCCCGCGCGCGGCGACGATGCCGCCAGCATGCTGCGCACGCTGATGGCGCTGGCCAAGGTCGATGGCCGCGTCAGTGTGTTCCTGGAGCCGATCGCGCTGTACATGACCAAGGATTTGTACGCGCCCGGCGATGGCGCGTGGCAGTTCGCCTATCCCGCGCCCGATCAGGCCATGGCGCTGGGCGAGGGCAGGGTCTATCCGCCGGCAAACGGGGGCGCGGGCGATGATCTGCTGATCATCACCTACGGCAATGGCGTGCCGATGAGCCTGCGCGCCGCGCGCGAGCTTGAAAAGCAGCGTGGCTGGAAGATCCGCGTGGTCGACTTGCGCTGGCTGGTGCCGCTCAATGCGGCCTATATCGCCGCGCAGGCCCAAGGCGCCAGGCGCATCCTCATCGTCGACGAGGGTCGCCACAGCGCCGGCGTCGGCGAGGGCGTCATCACCGCGCTCAGCGAGGCCGGCTTCGGCGCCACGCCGCAGGCGCGGGTGGTCGGCGTCGACACCTACACGCCGCTGGCCGGCGCGGCATTCCTGGTGCTGCCGGGCGAGGGCGACATCGTCGCGGCGGGACTGGGGCTGAAGTAGGACACCCATGGCCGGCGCGACTCCAGACCCGAATATGCCCGCGGTGCGCAATGCAACGGGTGCTGATCTGGACGCCATCTGCGCGCTCGGCGCCGCAATCAACGCCATCCATCACGAGGCGTGGCCGCACGTATTCGCGCCCGCCACGCCAGCACATCGTGACCGCGTGCACTGGGCGCGATTCATCGCTTCCGGCCATGCCACGACTTTCGTCGCAGTTGATGCCCGCGACGCGTGCTCGGATCTGCCGTAGTCGGCCTGGTCGAGGAGTCGCATCGTCTTTTGCGGCCCCTGCGATTCGGACGCATCGTATCGATTGGAATCGCGCCATCACATCAGCACCGCGGGCTAGGTCGTGCGTTGATGCGCGCGGCGGAAACCTGGGCGCAAGCGCGCGGTGCTGGCGAGATGCGTCTCGACGGCCGGACGTTCATCACGAGTCGCCATCGACACCTGCGTCAGCCGTGGCGGCCCCTCTGCATTCCGCGTATCGCCGCCGCCGTGCGCGTTTCGACGCCGAGTTTGATGTAGATGTGTTCAAGGTGCTTCTCCACCGTGCGCGGACTGGCGCCGAGGATCGCCGCGATGTCGCGGTTGCACTTGCCGGCGCCGACCCAGTCGAGCACTTCGCGTTCGCGCCGTGTCAATGGCGGATCGCGATGCTTGGGCGCGGCCTTGGGGCTGCCCTCGTCGAGTGAGCAGTCCGACCGGCAGGATCCGGAAGCGGCCGGCCGCGGGCGCTCGAAGATGCCGCGCCGGGCGAAATCTCTGCCGTTGACGCAGGCCGCACCGATCGCATGCAGGATATCGAGCGCAGTGCGCTGTTCGCGATTGCCCAAGCAGGCCATGCTGGCTCCCGATTGCTACGTGGTTTTACGTATTGTCCTCCCTGCCTCGACGTCTTACAAACGATATACGTTGCCGGCAATTCCGCATGGCGAAGCAACTCGGGAGACGACTGATGTCCGTCGATATGGCAAGACTCGATGCATTCATGGGCCACTTCGTGAGCGATCTCGGCGCGACGCTGCATGCCGGCATGGTGGTGATCGGCGACTCGCTCGGACTGTACAAGGCGCTCGCCGCCGGGCCGCTGACGGCGGGCGAGCTGGCGCAGCGCACCGATACCGACGAGCGCTATGTGCGCGAGTGGTTGAGCTCGCAGGCGGCGGGTGGTTACGTGCAGTACGACGCCGCGACACGGCGATTCAGCATGACCGAGGAGCAGGTGTTCGCGCTCGCCGACGAGGACAGCCCTGCCTACATCCCAGGCGCGTTCGAGTTGGCCACCGCCTCGCTGCGGGCGGTGCCGGACATGATCGAGCGCTTCCACGACGGCAAGGGCCTGGGCTGGCACGAACATGACGCCGGCCTGTTCCATGGCACGGAGCGTTTCTTCCGGCCGGGTTACAACGCGCACTTGGTGCAGGAGTGGATTCCGGCTCTGGATGGGGTGGAGGCCAAGCTGCGGCGCGGCGCCAAGGTCGCCGACATCGGCTGTGGACACGGCGCCTCGACCATCATCATGGCGCAGGCGTACCCGAAATCGAGCTTCGTCGGCTTCGACTACCACGCGCCGTCGATCGAACGCGCACGCAAGGCCGCGCAACGCGCTGGCGTCAGCGATCGCGTCAAGTTCGAAGTCGCGACGGCGAAGGACTACCCCGGCAAGGACTACGACTTCGTGACGGTGTTCGATTGCCTGCACGACATGGGCGATCCGGTGGGCGCCGCAAGCCATATCCGCGAGAGCCTCAAGCCCGATGGCACCTGGATGATCGTCGAACCGTTTGCCAATGACCGTCTGGAGGACAACATCAACCCGGTCGGGCGCGTCTTTTACTCGGTGTCGACGCTGGTCTGCACGCCGGCATCGCGCGCACAGGAGATCGGTTTGTGCCTGGGCGCGCAGGCCGGCGAGACGCGCGTGCACAAGGTCGTCGGCGACGGCGGTTTCAAGCGCTTCCGCCGCGCCACCGAGACGCCGTTCAATCTGGTCTACGAAGCGCGGCCCTGAGCCCGCCATACACGCGAGAGGAAACAACCGTGCACATTGCCAAAAACGACATCCCGGTGCGCATCGACGCGCCCGGCGCGGTGGCTCGCCAAAAGATGGACTTCGGCGATGCCTCCGGCTGCGGCCAGCTCAGCGGCGAGTATTTTTCCCTGGGCGCCGGCGCCGACATCGCGCCCTTGCTCAAGGGGCTGAAAGGCGACCTCTGCCAATCCCCGCACTGGGGCTACCTGCTGCAGGGCAAGCTCGTGGTCAGCTACGCCAACAAGAAGGAAGAAGTGGTCACGGGCGGCGACCTTTTCTACTGGCCGCCCGGTCACAGCGTGAGGGTCGTTGATGCCGCCGAGGTCATCCTGTTCAGTCCACAAGATGAACACAACAAGGTCATCGACCACATGCTGGGCATGATGGCGGCGCCGGCCTGAATCCATCGGGCATTGCCGCATGCCATTCGCTTCGATCGACGCATGCACGGGGATGGATGTCGGCTGCGGCGCACGCTGTAGAGGCAAGCGCTGCCGCAAGTGGTACTGCCGGCGGCAGCGGATCTCGGCGGCGCTGGAGCCGAAGTAGGCAGTTCTGAATTTGTCTGCAATATGGCTAGAGCTTGCCTTTCGACATGCGGCTTCTGGATGACCAGCTTCACCAACAGCGAAGCTGGTAATCCCGTGGACGCGTGCTGTGGCCTGGGCAGCCAATGTCGTCGCCATCGCCACGTATGTGGAGTCGGGCTACGCGGTGCGCTCGCACAACAGGGCGAAGTCGCTCACCAGCGCGTGACGTGGCACGATCAGCGCATGACCGCGACGTTTTATGACCGGCTCGCGCCTTACTATCACTTGCTCTACGGTGACTGGGAAGCCGCGATCACGCGCCAGGGCGATGCCTTGTCTGATCTGCTTGCGGCGCAGGGCATCGCACCGGGTGCGCCGATACTCGATGCCGCCTGCGGCATCGGCACGCAGAGCATCGGGTTGGCGCGGCACGGCTATCGGCTGACGGCTTCGGATATTTCGCCGGGCGCGGTGGCGCGGCTGCGCGATGAACTCGCACACCGTGACCTGCACGCCTGCGTGCAGGTCGATGATCTGCGCACGCTGCGCGGTGTCGAATCGGAAAGCATGGCGGCGGTGCTCGCCTGCGATAACAGCCTTCCGCACCTGCTGTCGGACGCCGAATTGCTGCAAGCCTTGCGCAGTTGCCATCGCTGCCTGCGCGTGGGCGGTGTCGCGATTTTCTCGGTGCGCGATTACGCCAGCATCGCGCGCGTGAACCCGGACGTGCGGCCCTACGGCATGCGCCATGCAGCGGGCAGCCGGTTTCTCGCGGTGCAGGTCTGGGAGTGGGACGGCGATCAGTATGACTTGCGCGTTTACCTGACCACTGAATCGCCCACGGGCGCCTGCGCGACGCAGGTGCTCACCAGCCGCTACTATGCCGTGACGATCGCCAGGCTGTTAGCGCTGCTGAGCGAGGCTGGCTTTGTCGACGCGCAGCGCCGCGACGACGTGTTGTTTCAGCCTGTGCTGCTGGCGCGGCGC
>DZBX01000223.1 GCA_022730075.1 Rhodanobacter sp.
TGCTCGAAGCGCACCTGTTCGATTTCAACGGCGATTTGTACGGCCGCCATCTGACGGTCGAGTTCGTGCGCAAATTGCGCGACGAGGAAAAATTCGCCAGCCTCGATGATCTGACCCGGCAGATGCACCGCGACGCCGCCGCTGCGCGCGCGCTGCTGGGCCTGCCCCTTTCCACCAACTCCTGAGTTTTCGCCGCATGGATTACAAGCACACCCTGCAATTGCCGCAGACCGATTTCCCCATGCGCGGCGACCTGCCCAAACGCGAACCGGCGTGGCTGGCCGAGTGGGAGCGCGTCGGACGTTACGCGCAGATCCAGCAAGTCAGCGCCGACCGCGCGCGGACCTTCGTGCTGCACGATGGCCCGCCCTACGCCAACGGCGCCATCCACCTGGGCCACGCGGTCAACAAGATCCTCAAGGACATCGTGGTCAAGTCGCGATTGCTGGCGGGATTCCGCGCGCCCTATGTGCCGGGTTGGGATTGCCACGGCCTGCCCATCGAAATCGCGGTGGAGAAGAAGTTCGGCAAGGCTGGTGAAAAGCTCGATGCGGCCGCGTTCCGCCAGAAATGCCGCGAATACGCCGCGCAGCAGATCGACGTGCAACGCGCGGATTTCAAGCGCCTCGGCGTGCTGGGCGATTGGGAGCATCCCTACCGCACCATGGATTTCAGCTACGAGGCCGACATGCTGCGCGCGCTGGCCCGCATCATCGCGCGCGGGCACCTGACGCGCGGCTTCAAGCCGGTGCACTGGTGTTTCGACTGCGGCTCGGCGCTGGCCGAGGCCGAGATCGAATACCAGGACAAGGATTCACCGGCCATCGATGTCGCCTTCGATGCGATCGATGGCAGGGCGCTGGCGGCGTGCTTCGGTGTGGATGCCGGAGACGCCATCGTCAGCGTGCCGATCTGGACCACCACGCCGTGGACGCTGCCGGCGAACCAGGCGGTGGCGCTGAATGCCGAGATCGACTACGCCCTGGTCGAAGGTCCGGCGCGCGCCGGGCGGCGAGTACTGCTGGTGGTGGCTGCCGCGCTGGTGGAGAAGGCAGGCCAGCGCTACGGACTGGATGCGCCGCAAGTGCTGGGCCGTGCCGCCGGCGCGACGCTCACCGGCCAGCCCGGCGCCGCGCTGACGCAACTCCGGCATCCTTTCTACGATCGCCAGGTGCCGCTGATCTTGGGCGGACATGTCTCCGCCGAGGACGGTACGGGCGCCGTGCACACCGCGCCAGGCCACGGCCAGGAGGACTTCGCCGTGGGCCAGTTGTACGGTCTGGCCGTGGTCAATCCGGTCGATGGCAAGGGCGTGTTCCTGCCCGATACCGGGATCTTCGCTGGCCAGCATGTGTGGAAGGCCAACAGCACGGTCATCGAGACCCTGCGCGCGCGCGGCGTGCTGCTGGCGCACGCCTCCGTGCACCACAGCTATCCGCACTGCTGGCGGCACCGCACGCCGGTGATCTTCCGCGCCACGCCGCAGTGGTTCATTGGCATGGACACGGCCGGCCTGCGCCGCGACGCGCTGGCCGCCATCGCCAACGAAGTGGAGTGGTTTCCGGGCTGGGGCGAGGAGCGCATCGCCGGCATGGTGGCCGGGCGTCCGGACTGGTGCATCTCGCGCCAGCGCACCTGGGGCGTGCCGATCGCGCTGTTCGTGGACAAGGCCGGCGGCACGCCGCACCCGCGCTCGGTCGAACTGCTGGAGCAGGTGGCGCAGCGCGTGGCGCAGGGTGGCGTCGATGCCTGGTACGCACTGGATGCGCGCGAGTTGCTGGGTGACGAGGCCGCGCGCTACGACAAGGTCACCGACGTGTTGGATGTGTGGTTCGATTCCGGCGTCACCCACGCGTGCGTGGTCGATGCGCGCCCGGAGCTGGCGCAGGACGGCCACGCCGACTGGCGCGTGATGTACCTGGAAGGCTCCGACCAGCATCGCGGCTGGTTCCAGTCATCCCTGCTGACGCGCGTGGCGATGACCGGGCACGCGCCCTACCGGCAGGTGCTCACCCACGGTTTCACCGTGGACGAGCAGGGCCGCAAGATGTCCAAGTCGCTGGGCAACGGCATCGAGCCGCAGGACGTGATGAAGCGCCTCGGCGCCGACATCCTGCGCCTGTGGATCGCCTCGGCCGATTACAGCAACGAGATGGCGCTGTCCGAGCAGATCCTGCAGCGCGTGTCCGACACGTATCGGCGCCTGCGCAACACCAGCCGCTTCCTGCTGGCCAACCTCGACGGGTTTGATCCGGCGCGGCATCTGCTGCCGGTGGCCGACTGCCTGCTGCTGGAGCAGTGGATCATCGCGCAGGCGGAAGCCCTGCAGCAGCAGATCGTCACGGCTTACGACCGCTACGCTTTCGCCGAAGTGGTGCAGCGCGTGCAGAACTTCTGCACCAACGAGCTGGGCGCGCTGTACCTCGACATCACCAAGGACCGTCTGTACACCATGCCGCGCGACAGTCGCGGCCGGCGCAGTGCGCAGAGCGCGATGTTCCGCATCCTCGAAGCCATGGTGCGCTGGCTGGCGCCGGTGCTCAGCTTCACCGCCGAGGA
>DZBX01000224.1 GCA_022730075.1 Rhodanobacter sp.
TCACGCGGATCAACGCCGGCATCCGC
Organism: Rhodanobacter sp.; assembly: GCA_022730075.1. Lineage (GTDB taxonomy): Bacteria > Pseudomonadota > Gammaproteobacteria > Xanthomonadales > Rhodanobacteraceae > Metallibacterium. The sequence goes on from DZBX01000224.1 coordinate 27, forward strand.
CCGCTGTGGGGCAAGTCGGTATCGCTGCACTGGACCAACCAGGGCTTCCACGTGCAGGGCTGGCTGCTGTACCCAGCCAACTACAATCCGCACCAGCGCTACCCGCTGATCGTCTCGGTGCACGGCGGCCCGAGCTGGGCGGTGCAGCCACGCTGGCCGGGCGTGAACTACGGCGGCGCGCCGCTGTCGGCGATGGGCTACTTCGTGCTGTTTCCCAACCCGCGCGGCAGCTTCGGCCAGGGCGAGCGTTTCGCCAAGGCCGTGCGTCGCGACATGGGCTACGGCGATCTGCGCGACATCCTCGCCGGGGTGAAACAGGTCGAGGCGCGCTTCCCGGTCGATCCGCGCCGCGTCGGCATCACCGGCTGGAGCTACGGCGGTTTCATGAGCATGTTCGCGCCCACGCAGACGCGCGTGTTCCGCGCCGCGGTGGCGGGTGCCGGGCTGTCGGACTGGCTGAGCTACAACGGCGAGAATTCGATCGACGCCTGGATGAAGCCTTTCTTCGGCGCCAGCGTTTACGATGATCCGGCCGTGTATGCGCGCAGTTCGGCGATCAACTTCATCAGGCGCGACAAAACGCCGACGCTGATGGTGGTGGGTGAATTCGACGCCGAGTGCCCGGCGCCGCAATCGTTCGAGATGTGGCGCGGGCTCAAGGCCATGGGCGTGCCCACGCAACTCGTCGTGTATCCGAACGAGGGCCATGGCTTCGTCAACCCGGCGCACAAGCGCGACGTGCTGGTGCGCGCGCTGGCCTGGTTCGCCAAGTATCTGCCGCCCGATGCGCATGCCCGACATGGCTGAGGACGAGGTGTCGGGCAATGCGCCGGCGCTCGAGGCGCGCGGCCTGCACAAGCGTTACGGCGCCGTGCACGCGCTGCGCGGCATCGACCTCGCCGTGTGGCGCGGCGAGATGTTCGCGCTGCTGGGCCCCAATGGCGCCGGCAAGACCACGCTGTTCTCGATTTTCGCCACGCTGCTCAAGCCCAGCGAGGGCACGGCGCGCGTGCTCGGCTTCGATAGCGTGCGCGAGCGCGTGGCGGTGCGCCGGCGCATGGGCATCGTGTTCCAGGAACCGGCGCTCGAGGGCAAGCTCAGCGTGCGCGACAACCTGCATCTGATGGGTTTGTTCTACGGCCTGTCGTCGCGCGCGGCCAGGACGCGCAGCGCGGAACTGCTGGTGACGCTGGGACTGGAGGATGTCGCCGCGCGCGAGGCGCAGAAACTCTCCGGTGGTCAGAAGCGCCGCGTCGAGCTGGCGCGGGCGCTGGTGGCCACGCCCGAGGTGCTGTTTCTGGATGAGGCCACGCTGGGCCTGGATGTCGATGCGCGGCGCCTGTTCTGGGCCGAGGTGCGCCGTTACGTGGGCGCCGGCGGCACGGTGTTCCTGACCACGCACTACATGGACGAGGCCGAGCCCGCCGACCGCATCGCGTTGATCGATCACGGCCAGATCATCGCCCTGGGCAGTCCGCAGGAACTCAAGAACCGCGTCGGCGGCGGCGTGTTGCTGCTGGCTACCGATGACGACGCGCAGGCCGCCGCATGGCTGCGCGAACACGGCCACCACCCCGAAGTCAGCGCGCGCGGCGTGCTGCTGGTCGAGCCCGAGCCGGCGGCGGTGTTGCCCGAGGTGCTGGCGCATCTGCCGGTGCGCACGCGCCGCGCGGAGGTGCACGAGCCCAGCCTCGAGGACGTGTTCCTCAAGCTCACCGGGCGCGCGCTCGAGGATGGCAACGGCAAGCCCGCACCGCGCGCGCAGGGAGGCCAGCCATGAGGGGCCTGTTCGCGGTGATCATGCTGGACCTCAAGCGCCTGTGGGTGGACCGCGTGCGCCTGGTCTCCAGCCTGATCCAGCCGCTGCTGTACCTGTTCGTGCTGGGCTCGGGTCTGGGCGCCAGCTCCAAAATGGGCGGCAGCGGCTATCTGCACTACATCTACCCCGGCGTGCTCGGCCTGTCGCTGCTGTTCTCCTCGGTGTTCGCGGCGATGCTGATCGTGTTCGACCGCCAGATCGGCTTTCTCAAGGCGGTGCTGGTGGCGCCGGTGCCGCGCGTGGCGATCGCGCTGGGCAAGGTGCTTTCGGGCGCCATCCAGGCGCTGGTGCCGGCGACGATCCTGCTGCTGCTGCTGCCGCTGCTGGGCATGGATCTGTCGCTGCTCGCGCTGCTGGAACTGATCGGCACCATGATCCTGGCCGCGGTCACGTTCTCCGCGCTGGGCGTGGCCACCGCCGCGCGCTTCCGCTCGACCACGGTGTTCCCGATCATCTCCAACGCGGTGCTGCTGCCGATGTTCTTCTTGTCCGGCGCGCTGTACCCGCTGGACAGCGCGCCCACCTGGCTGCGCTGGCTGGCGCACATCGATCCGGTGGCCTATGCGGTGGACCTGATGCGCGGCGCCATCCTCGACCGCTACGCCTACCCGCCGCTGCTGTCGCTGGCGGTGCTGCTGGGTTTCATCATCGTGCTGACCTGGCTGGCCACGCGCGTGTTCGCCGCCGGCGAGGACACCTGAGC
>DZBX01000225.1 GCA_022730075.1 Rhodanobacter sp.
GCGCCAGAGCCAGAGCCAGATCCTTCGCGATGCTCAGGATGACAAGAGTTCGCGGCAGCAACATGGAACAGGGCGACCTGCCACGCAACGCACACAAGCATCGTTCGCGCCGGATGCGCGCCAACGGTCAGGCCACTGGCACGCGAAGTCCCCATCGTTGCAGCGCAACCACGCCGGCAGAATGCGCATGACACACTTGCGCGCAGTGCACGGGAACTCCATCCACATGAACGCCACGGCAAACACCACAGCACGCGCGCGCTGGCGCTGGCGCCTCGGTTGGAGTGCCGCCGCGCTGCTGGTGCTGCTGTTGCTGGCGTTCGCCGCGGCGTGGCTGCTGCTGGCCGGCAGCCGCCCGCGCCTGGATGGGCGCCAGGTGCTGCCCGGCCTGGCCGCGCCGGTGCAAGTGCAACGCGATGCGCTGGGCGTCGCGCGCATCAGCGCGCAAAACCGCACCGATCTCGCCTATGCGCTGGGCTTCGTGCACGGTCAGGAACGCTTTTTCGAGATGGACCTGATGCGCCGCGCCGCCGCCGGCGAGCTGTCCGCGCTGGTCGGTCCGGCGGCGCTGAAGCTCGATCAGGTCAACCGTGCTTACCGCTTCCGCGCGCTGGCGCAGCGCATCGTCGCGCAACTGCCGGCGGACCAGCGCGGCCTGCTCGATGCCTACGCGCGCGGCGTCAACGCCGGACTCGACGCGCTGGACGTGCGGCCCTGGGAATATCTGTTGCTGCGCAAGAAACCGCGACCGTGGACGCCGGCGGACAGCATCCTCGTCGTCGACGCCATGTATCTGGACCTGGCCACGCCGCGCTTCAATGCGGTGCAGCGCGCGCGCATGGAGGCCGTGCTGCCGAAGCCACTGGTCGCGTTCCTGACCGCGCCTGACCCGCGCTGGGAAGCCCCGCTGCAAGGCATGCCGTCGACGCCGGTGCCCTTGCCCGACGCCAGCGTGTTCGATCTGCGCAGCGCGCCGCCGATGCCCGCGCTGCAAACCGCCGCGCTGGCCACGGCCTTGCATGAGCCCGCGGTGATCGGCAGCAACAGTTTCGCCGTCAGCGGCCAGCTCACCGCCAGCGGCGCGGCCATCGTGGCCAACGACATGCACCTGGGCCTGGGCGTGCCCAACATCTGGTATCGCGCCGAGTTGCGCTATCCCGACCCCGCCGATCGCGCGCGCGAAATCACGCTCGACGGCGTCACCCTGCCCGGCGCGCCGCTGCTGGTGGCCGGCACCAATGGCCATATCGCCTGGGGCTTCACCGACAGCTACGGCAAGTGGCGCGACTGGGTGCGCGTGCGGCGCGATCCCGCCGATCCCGCGCGCTACCGCGTGCCCGGCGGCTGGGCCACGCTGCGCGTGCATCACGAGGTGATCGAGGTGGCCGGCGCCAAGCCGGTGCCACTGAGCGTGCGCGACACGATCTGGGGACCGATCATGGCGCATGGCCCGCACGGCACGCCGCTGGCCATGGACTGGATCGCGCTGCATCCGCGCGCGGTCAATCTCAACCTGCTGGCGCTGGAGACCGCGACCAGCGTCGATCAGGCGCTGGCCATCGCGCCGACGCTGGGCATCCCGCCGCAGAACTTCATCGTCGGCGACGCGCAGGGCCACATCGGCTGGACCCTCGCCGGCGACGCGATCCCGCTGCGGCGGGGTTTTGATGCGAACCTGCCCGCCGATTTCTCGCAGCCCGGCGTGGGCTGGACGGGCTGGCTGGCGCCGGCCGACTATCCGCGCATCGTCGATCCGCCCGATGGCCGCTTGTGGACCGCCAACAATCGCGTGCTCGGCGGCGCCGCGCTGGCGCTGGAAGGCAACGGCGGCTACGACCTCGGCGCGCGCGCGCAGCAACTGCGCGATGACTTGAACGCGCGCCAGCGCTACACCCCGCAGGACATGCTCGACATCCAGCTCGACGACCGCGCCGTGTTCATGCAGCACTGGTACGGCCTGCTGCGCGACACGCTCACGCAGAATCCGCAGCAGCCTCCGCTGCGCGCGCTGGCCGCCGCCACGCAGACCTGGAGCGGCCGCGCCAGCATCGACAGCGTGGCCTACCACGCCGCGCGCGCCTTCCGCGAGAAGGTCATCGAGGCCGTGCTGGCGCCCTTCGTGGCGCGCGTCAAGGCGCGTTACCCACACTTCGTCTGGCCCAGCGGCGACACCCGCGAATATGCCGTGTGGACGCTGGTGACGCAGCGCCCGCTGTGGCTGCTCGATCGCCGTTACGCAAGCTGGGACGCGCTGCTCGCCGACTGCGCGCAGCAGGTCGCCGAGGATTTCGCCAAGGCACCGGGCGGCATCGCCGCGCAAACCTGGGGCCGGCGCAACACCACGCGCATCGACCACCCGCTGTCCGCGGCGCTGCCCGTGCCGCTGCGCTGGTTGATCGACCAACCGCGCGCGCAACTGCCCGGCGACAGCAACATGCCACGCGTGCAAGCCCCCGCCTTCGGCGCCTCCGAGCGCTTCGGCATCATGCCCGGGCATCTGGCCGAAAGTTACCTGCACATGCCCGGCGGCCAGAGCGACAACCCCTT
>DZBX01000226.1 GCA_022730075.1 Rhodanobacter sp.
TCCAGATCGGCGACGCGCAGGCTCATGTGGAACTCATGGGCGGCAGGAAATGCGGCAAAGGAAGTCATGGTGGTTTTTCCAGAGTTCGGTGAAGTCAGGGGGCGCCGCGATCAGGGTTCGCGCGGCGGTTTGTCCATGCCCAGCCAGGTGCCGTAGAACAGGCGCGGCAGAATGAGCAAGGCCAGCAGCGCGCCGATGATCTGCGCCACGATGAAGCCGGGCGCGCTGGCCGGGGCAATGCCGGCAAACGTGTCGGTGAGGGTGCGGGCCAAGGTCACTGCAGGGTTGGCAAAGCTGGTGGACGAGGTAAACCAGTAGGCTCCGGCAATCCAGGCGGCCACCAGCACCGGCACTTGTCCGGGTGTCTGGCGTTTGCCGCCGAGGATGGTGAGGATGAGGCCGAATGTGGCGATGACTTCGCCCAGCCACTGGCCGCCGCCACCGCGCAGATGGGTCGAGACCTGCAGCACGGGCAGATCGAACATGGCATTGGCCAGGCACACCCCCACCACGGCGCCCAGCAGTTGCGCCAGGATGTAGCCCAGTGCGAGCGATCCGCTGATTTCGCGCTTCAGCCAGAACACGCCGGTCACCACCGGGTTGAAATGCGCGCCCGAACGCGGGCCGAAGACTGTGATCAGCACATACAGCGCGCTGGCCGTGGCAATGGCGTTGGCCAATAGCGCCACGCCGGTGTTGGTCGGCGAAAGCTGCGCCGCCATGATGCCCGAGCCGACCACGGCGATGAGCAACACGGAGGTGCCGAGAAACTCCGCCAGCATGGGGCGCCCCAGGCGCTCCCAGGCGCTCGGGGCGGAATCGACGGCGGCCTGCGGGCTCATTCAGCCAGCCAGTGCGAGATGACGGGTGAGGTAGAACGGCTCCACCGGGCCGACCACGGCGGCGGCGCCCACCGGCCCGGCGGCCGCAAGGAAGCGCGTGTCGAGGTGCGAGTTCTCGTGATCCCACACCGACTCCCATAGCCCGTGCATGATGTAGGCGCGCAGGCCGCCATCGGCATGGGCGTTGCGCAGGATCTCGGTGGACAGCGCCTTGCGATAGAGGCGGTTGTCGCGCGTGCCGGGCTGGCCCACGCCCGCCGGGTCGTTCTGCGGCTCGAAGGTGTTTTGCGCCACTTCGAGCAGGGCCATGACCTTGGGCTCCCAGGTCGCGCGGTCGGTGTCGTTGATCATCACGTGGTTTTCCACGGTGACGGTGTCGCGTTCGGGCCGGTCGAGTGGGGTGCGCAAAAAGGCTTCGATCTGCTGCGCCGAGGTGTAGATGCCTTGGCGATCGCCTGCGCCCACGGTTTGATACACCGCGCGGTAGGCCGCCATTTCCGGCGACTGCGGCGCGGTGCCGGCATGCAGCAGGGGTTGCAGGCGCGCGGCGAAGTCGGCTTCGAGATCGGCAGCAGTGGCGCTGGCCGCGTCGGCGAAGCGGATGAACAGGGTGTAGAAGTAAGGCTGCACCCCGGCTTCGGCTCCTTCGAGATAGGCCGTCGCCAGCACGCCTTTGTAGGTCTCGGGGTAGTTCTTCACCATGGTCGAATCGCCGCTCATCTGCTTGAGCGCGAGCTGCACGAAGCCCGGCTTGCCGCGCAGAGCCACACCCAGGGCATCGATGGCGGCGAGCAGGGCGGTGTGCTGCGCGCCGGTCACGCGCAATTCGGCGTACAGAGAGATGGCGCCGTCGATCCCGCGCAGGGCTTCGGCAGACCAGGGATGCGCCAGAGCGTTGGCGTGCATGGAAACCATTGGGCTTGAAATACCGTTCATGGTGAAACTCCTTGAATCGTTGGATTATTTCTCTGCGCCAACCAGCGCGTCGAATACGGGCTCGGCGTCGCCGATCATCTTGGTGGCCATGGCGAAGCGGGCGATATGCACGGTTTCCAGCACTTTGGCCTTGGGAATGCCCTGCTGCACCACTTTGTCGGCCATGGCGCGCACACAGGCCAGGCTGGAACCGGCCAGCGCAGCAGCCAGGTAGATGAGCGTGCGGGTCGGCTCGTCCAGCGCCCCTTCCGGCGGCATGGCGTACATGCGCGAGCGCATGTGCTCCTGAATCAGGCCGTCATCGACCACGGTGGATTTTTCGATCGCGGCAGGCACACGGCCCATGCCGGCGCGCATTTTGGCCAGCAGGTCTTGGGCTGAGGGGAGGGCTGGGGTTGTCATGTTGATGGCTCCTGAGTTGGGGTTTGATCGAGCCACCGTAGATCGGCGTCTCATGGAGAGTTGACGCATCAGGAGCCAAAAAGATGCGGAGGAAGGTGTCGCGAATTGTGTCTGGCGATCCCAGCACTCACCGTATGCATCGACGATAAGGCCACCGATCAAATTCGGCCCTGATCGACTCGGGCGCTCAAGACGGCTGCGCTTTCCTTGCACTCGCTGTAGCGGTCGACCAGGAAATCGGGCAACGGTTGGCCAAGGGGTGAGCAGCCCGGCTGCGCGTCCAGATGGGGCAGGCCGGCGAGCCGCCCCTGGCGGCGCTCAGGATCAGTCAAAACGAGTCAAAACGCCAGATCGC
>DZBX01000071.1:0-3571 GCA_022730075.1 Rhodanobacter sp.
TTTGCGACGAGATGCGAATTTGCTCGGCCATGGCTGTCTCCGATGGTTGTTAGTGTAACCAATTTATATAGTGGTTTATCGGTTGTCAAGTCGCCAGAGGTGACCACGCGTCGTATGCGAGGCTTGACCGGATCGCAGTGGCGAGGCGGGAGCTGGTCTGGAAGCTGCCCGCTGCTGCTGACGCCACGCGACGGCGCTGCTATCGTGCTGCGTTCGCTTCGGGTCCATCGCACGCCGTGATCACCTCAGCCGAGTTCGACGCCCTCGCCGCGCAGGGCCATACCCGCATTCCCGTGGTGCGCGAGGTGTTTTCCGATCTGGATACGCCGCTGTCGGTGTATCTGAAGCTGGCCGACGGGCCGCACACGTTCCTCTTCGAGTCGGTCGAGGGTGGCGAGTCCTGGGGGCGCTATTCGATCATTGGTCTGCCGGCGCGGCGCGTGTACACGCTGCGCGAGGGCGTGCTGGAAACCAGCGAGCTGGGCGAGGTCATCGCGCGCGACACGCCGGCCGACCCGCTGGCCGCCATCGAGCAGTTGCGCGCTGGCTTCAAGGTGCCACGCCTGCCGGGCCTGCCGGCGTTCACCGGCGGGCTGGTGGGCTACTTCGGCTTCGAGTGCATCGGCTACATCGAGCCGCGCCTGCTGCGCACCGACATGCCCGACTTGCTGGGCACGCCCGACGCGTTGTTGATGCTGGCCGAGGAAGTGGCCGTGTTCGACAACCTGCGCGGGCGCCTGTTCCTGATCGTGCACGCCGACCCGGCGTTGCCGCAGGCCTGGCGCCGCGCCGTGCGGCGCCTGGATGAGCTGGCGTTTCGTCTGCGCCACGCGGGATCTGCCTATCCGGAAACGCAGCGTGCCAAGCCGCTGGGCGAGGACGATTTCCGCTCCAGTTTCACGCGCGCCGAGTTCGAGGCGATGGTCGAGCGCGCCAAGGATTACATCCGCGCCGGCGACATTTTTCAGGTCGTGCCCTCGCAGCGGCTGAGCGTAGCGTTCGATGGCCGTCCGGTGGACGTGTACCGCGCGTTGCGCGCGCTGAACCCATCGCCCTACATGTATTTCGTGGATCTGGGTGCCACCCAGATCGTCGGTTCCTCGCCGGAGATCCTGGCGCGCCTGAAGGACGGCGAAGTGGTGGTGCGTCCGCTGGCGGGCACGCGCCGACGCGGCGCCACGCCGGCGGAGGACGCCGCGCTGGCCGAGGAGCTGCTGGCCGATCCCAAGGAGCGCGCCGAGCATTTGATGCTGATCGATCTGGGCCGCAATGATGTCGGCCGCATCAGCGAGATCGGCAGCGTGCGGGTGACCGATTCGTTCGCCATCGAGCGCTACTCGCACGTCATGCACATCGTCTCGCAGGTGCAGGGCACGCTGCGGCCGGGCCTTGCCTACATGGATGTGCTGAAGGCAGCGTTTCCCGCCGGCACGCTCAGTGGCGCGCCCAAGATCCGCGCGCTGGAAATCATCCAGGAGCTGGAGCCGTTCAAGCGCAACATCTATTCCGGGGCGGTGGGCTGGATCGGCTGGTGGGGCGATGCCGATACCGCCATCGCCATCCGCACGGCGGTGATCCAGGACGGTCAGCTGCACGTGCAGGCCGGCGCCGGCATCGTCTACGACTCCGATCCCGCCGCCGAGTGGGAAGAAACCATGAACAAGGGCCGCGCGCTGTTCCGTGCCGTGGCGCAAGCCGCGCAGGGGCTGTGACGTGCTGCTGCTGATCGACAACTACGACAGCTTCACCTGGAACCTGGCGCAGTACTTCGGCGAGCTGGGCGTGGAGGTGAAGGTGCTGCGCAACGATGCCATCGACGTCGCCGGCATCCGCGCGCTGGCGCCGGCGCGCATCGTGATCTCGCCGGGGCCCTGCACGCCGTCGGAGGCGGGCGTTTCGCTGGCGCTGCTGCGGGATGCCGCGCGCGCCGATGCGCCGCGCGTGCCGATCCTCGGCGTGTGCCTGGGCCACCAGGCCATCGGCCAGGCTTTCGGTGGCCAGGTGGTGCGTGCGGCCCACATCATGCACGGCAAGACCTCGCGCATCCGTCATGCCGGCACGGGCGTGTTCGCCGGTCTGCCAGACGGTTTCACCGCGACGCGCTACCACTCGCTGGTGGTGGCGCCGGAATCGCTGCCCGCGTCTCTGGAGGTGAGCGCGTGGAGCGAATATCCCGACGGCACGCGCGAGGCGATCATGGGCCTGCGCCACAAGACGCTGCCGATCCAGGGCGTGCAGTTTCATCCCGAATCCATCGCCACGCAGCACGGCCATGCGCTGCTGCGCAATTTCCTGACGAGTTGATGCGATGAAGTCCGTCACCATCACACCGCACGAGGCGCTGCAGCGCACCATCGAGCATCGCGAGATCTTTCACGACGAGATGATCGACCTGATGCGCCAGATCATGCGCGGCGAGGTGCCGCCGGCGCTGACCGCAGCCATCGTCGTCGGCTTGCGCGTGAAGAAGGAAACCGTGGGCGAGATCACCGGCGCGGCGCGCGTGATGCGCGAGCTGGCGGTACGCGTGCCGACCCCGGCGTATGCGCACTTCATCGACATCGTGGGTACCGGCGGCGATGGCGCGCACAGCTTCAACATCTCCACCGCCAGCATGTTCGTGGCGGCCGCTGCGGGCGCGCGCGTGGCCAAGCACGGCAACCGCGGCGTGTCCTCGAAGTCGGGCAGCGCCGATGTGCTTGAGGCACTGGGTGCGCGCATCGACCTGGCGCCGCGGCAGGTCGCGCAGTGTCTGGATGAAACCGGCATCGGCTTCATGTTCGCGCCCAATCATCATCCGGCGATGAAAGCGGTCGCGCCGGTGCGGCGCGAGCTGGGCGTGCGCACCATCTTCAACATCCTCGGCCCGCTGACCAATCCGGCGGCTGCGCCGAACATACTGATGGGCGTGTTCCATCCCGACCTGGTTGGCATCCAGGTGCGCGTGCTGCAGCAGCTTGGCGTGCAGCGCGCCATGGTGGTGTACGGCAAGGATGGGCTGGACGAAATTTCCCTCGGCGGCGCGACCCTGGTGGGTGAGCTGCGCGACGGCGCGGTGCACGAGTACGAGCTGGAGCCCGAGGATTTCGGTTTCAGCATGGCATCCAGCCGCAACCTGCGCGTGGACGATGCGCAGGCCTCGCGCGAGCTGCTGCTGGCGGCGCTGGAAAACCGTCACGCCATCGCGCGCGACGTGGTGCAGTTGAATGCCGGCGCGGCATTGTACGTGGCGGGTCTCGCCGGCGATCTGGTCGATGGCATCGCGTGTGCACGCGCTGCCATCGACAGCGGCGCGGCACGTGCGCGCGTGGATGCTTTCGTGGCCGCGACCCGACGCCTCGAAGGTGCCGCGTGAGCGGTATCCTGGGCCGCATCCTCGCGCGCAAGGCCGAGGAGGTCGCTGCGCGCAGCGCCTTGGCGCCGTTGCACGAGCTCGCGGCGCGCTGCCATGACTTGCCCGCTGCGCGCGGCTTCACCGAGGCGCTGCAGGTGCGCGCCGCCACAGGCGCCGCGGCGGTCATCGCCGAGGTCAAGAAAGCCAGTCCCAGCGCCGGGATCATGCGCGCGGATT
>DZBX01000071.1:3671-11731 GCA_022730075.1 Rhodanobacter sp.
TGCCGGTGCTGCGCAAGGATTTCGTCATCGATCCGTGGCAGGTCTACGAGGCGCGCGCACTGGGTGCCGATTGCATCCTGCTCATCGTCGCGGCGCTGGGCGACGGCGCGTTGCTGGAACTGAGCCTGCTGGCCAGCGAGCTGGGCCTGGATGTGCTGGCCGAGGTGCATGACGGCGCCGAACTGGAGCGCGCGCTGGACTTGCCGGTGCGTCTGATCGGTGTCAACAATCGCGATTTGCGCAGCTTCGAAACACGCCTGGACACCACGCTGCTACTGCGTTCGCGCGTGCCGGCCGGGCGCCTGCTGGTCAGCGAGAGCGGGATCCACACCCCGGACGACGTGGCGCGATTGCGCGCCGCCGGCGTGCAGGCCTTTCTCGTCGGCGAGGCCTTCATGCGCGCGCCCGATCCGGGCGCCGAACTGGCGCGCCTGTTCGCCACGGGGGGCGCGTGAGCGCACTGCAGGCGGAGCCGGCCGCAGCTCCTGCGGCGCGCATCATCCTGTTCGACTTCGATGGCGTGCTGGTGCGCGGCGACAGCTTCAGCCTGTTCCTGCGCGAGCGCGCGCGGCGTCAGCCATGGCGCATCGCGTTGCTGCCGCTGTTGCTGCCACTGGTACCGGCGGGCATGCACCGCAAGGGGCGGCATCTGCTGCTGCGGCTCGCGGTCGGCGTGATGCTGCTGGGCATGGGCGAAGCGCGTTACCGGGCTCTGGCCGAGTCGCACGCGCGCGTGCGCGCGCTGCGTCGTGGCTGCTTCATCCGCGATGCGGTCAGCGCACTGCGCAGACATCTGCTGCGTGGCGACCGCGTGCTCATCGTCACCGGCTGCGAGGAACATCTGGCGCGTGCGCTGCTCGATGCGGTGGGTCTCGATGGCATCGAGCTGGTGGCGTCGCGCTTGCGCAAAGGTGCATTCGGCATGATGTCGGAAGTGCACAACGTGGGTGGCGAGAAGTTGCGCCAGCTGGCCTTGCGCGGCGTTCGGCCACCTTGGGCATGCGCCTACAGCGATGCCGGCGCCGACCTGCCGATGCTGGCGTCTGCGGAGTCGGCGGTACTGGTCAATCCGGACGCGGCGCTGCGCGCGCGCATGCAGGCGCATCTGGGCGAGCGCTACGCCGAAGCCGACTGGGGATGAAGCCAGGCGCCGCGCGCGGGCAGTGCCACGCGCGGCCATGTGCTTCATGCAGCTGTCAGCGGCAGCGCCTCGGTGAGTTTGGCCGCGGCCGTGCGCGGCGGGGTCTCGCCGCTGATTTCTTCCAGCGTCTTGCCACTGGGTTCAGGCAGGGTGGCCAGTGTCAGCACGACGCCCAGAACCGATGCTCCGGCGGCGAACAGCATCGAGCCCTTGATGCCGCCGACCGCGGCGACGAACGGGAACACGAAGGTGCCGATGAACGCGCCGAACTTGCCGATGCCAGCCGCGAAACCGTGTCCGGTGGTGCGCACACTGGTGGGGAATACCTCGGCCGGAATCACGAAGGTCGTGCAGTTGGGGCCGAACTGGATGAAGAAGAAGCTCAATCCGTACAGCAGCAGAAACGGCACCACCGAGTGCGTGATACCCGGGATCAAAGCCATCGCGGCGAAGCACGCGGCCATGGCCGCGAATCCGATCACCTGCAGGCGCCGGTGACCGATGGCGTCCATGAACAGGATCGAGGCAAGGTAGCCCGGTATCGCGAACACGGCGAAGGTGATCAGCGCCCAGGCGCTGGCGGCGAGGATCGAAGCATGCGGCGCCAGCAGATGCATGATTTCGGGTGTGGAGATGGCGTTGCCGTAGAACGCGTAGTCGTTGAGGAACCAGGCGCCGCCGGTACCCAGGACCAACAGCAGCAGGCGCCGATCGCGCAGCATGTCGAGCAGTCGCAGGCGCCGTGGCGGCGGGTTCGTAGCGGCGCCGGCGCGCAGTTGTCCGTTGGAGAAGGCCTGCAGGTCACTGGCGGCCTCCGCGCCCTGGCCGAGCACGAGTGCCTTGTACCGTGGCGATTCGGGCATGGTCCGGCGCAGATAGAGCACGGCCAGCGGTGGCAATGCTCCGAGTCCCAGCATGATGCGCCAGATCATCTCGCCGGGTATGCCGGAGGCTTCCAGCGTCAGCGCCACGACCGGGCCGAACGCGAGCCCCAGCCCCTGCATGCCGAACACCAGCGAGGTGAGTGCGCCGCGCTTGCGTGCATTGGCGTACTCGGACATCAGCACCGCGCTCATCGGATAGTCGCCGCCGATGCCGATGCCCAGCACGACGCGGAATACCAGCAGCCAGATGAAACCTGGCGCGAACGCGCACGCCAGCGCTCCGATGACCATCAGCAGTGCTTCCAGGCCATAGATGCGCTTGCGGCCGATCAGGTCCGCGAGACGGCCGAAGACGAAGGCGCCGAGGAATGCCGCGATCAGCGAAATGCTGCCAAGCAGGGCGATCTCATGACTGGACAGATGCCACTGCGGCTTGAGGTAGATCAGCGCCGAGCCGATGATGAACAGGTCATAGGCATCGGTGAAAAACCCCATGCCCGCGGTGAAGGCTGCGCGCAGGTGGAAAAAGCTTACGGGCGCATCGTTGAGGGAATCCAGCACATCAGGTTGTCGTGCAATCGAGGTCATCGCCGCTATCCGGTGGTTGGGCCGGAGCAGGCTAACCCGCTGGCGTTGACGGATTTGTTGCGCTGGCCTCGCATGCGCAATCCGCGCCGATTACGAATTCGTGGCCCTGCGTGGTGGTCCTGCGTGGCCACCGCAGCGTGCGTGCGCTTGCGTCAAGGCACGCTCAGCGCGTGCCCAGCACCACCACGGTCTTGCCGGAGACGCGGATCATGCCGCGCTCTTCGAGTTGCTTGAGCACGCGCCCCGCCATCTCGCGCGAGCAGCCGACGATGCGTGACAGCTCCTGCCGCGAGATGCGGATCTGGGTGCCATCGGGATGGGTCAGCGCATCCGGCTCGAGGCACAGGTCCAGCAGCGTGCGGCTGATGCGGTTGGACACGTCCATGAAAGCCAGGCGACTGGCCTGACGCGAGGCGCGCAGCAGGCGTGAGCTGAGTTGCGTGCCGATCAGGAACAGCAGCTTCGGGCATTCCGCGTGCAGACTGCTGGCGAAGAGCTGGAACAGGCGCTCGTAGCTGATTTCGGCCAGCTCGCAGTGGCTGCGGGTGCGCACCGTGGTTTCGCGCTGGCTGGGCTGGAAAAACAAACCGGTTTCACCGATGAACTCGCCGCGATTGATGTAGGCCACGATCAACTCGCGTCCTTCATCGTCCTCGGTGAGCACGGTGACCGAACCCTCGACCACGTAAAACAGCGTGGTGGGCGCATCGCCCGGACGAATGATCGCGGTCTTCGGCGGATAGCGTCGCAGATGGCACTGCGCCAGGAAGCGCTCCATCGATTCAGGATCGGGGGCCAGCGCGGCGGGCGCCTGACTGCGGCGAAAGTTTTCCTGCAACAGGTATTTGAGACTCACGCGAATTCCCTGAATGGGTGCACGGCCATGCATCACTGTGCCGCATTCTGACAGCAAAGAAAAGCAGGCGGCATCTGTTCAAACTCCTGCCGCCGAGGCGATACTATAAGGCTGTCGAACGCTGCAGCCGATGCGTCGCGGCACGCTCGCTACCGCGTCGCGCGGCACGCGTTGAACATCTCATCGAGGAATACGCCGTGGTCATACCGCTGCCGCGCCTGCGCTTGCAGGGCTTCAACAACCTGACCAAGTCGCTGAGCTTCAACATCTACGACATCTGCTACGCGGTGTCCGAGGAACAGCGCCAGCGCTACATCGAGTACATCGACGAGCAGTACGACGCCGACCGCCTGACCCAGATCCTCAGCGACGTCGCCGAGATCATTGGTGCCAACATCCTCAATGTCGCGCGTCAGGATTACGACCCGCAGGGCGCCTCGGTGACCATGCTGATCTCCGAATATCCGGTGGTCGAGAAGCTGGGCCGCGACGTGATTTCCGGTGCCGTGGTCGCGCACATGGACAAAAGCCACATTACCGTGCACACCTATCCGGAAACGCATCCGCACAACGGCATCGCGACCTTCCGCGCGGATATCGATGTTTCCACCTGTGGCGTGATCTCGCCGCTGAAGGCGTTGAATTTCCTCATCGACAGCTTCGAGTCGGACATCGTCACCACGGATTACCGCGTGCGTGGTTTCACCCGCGACGTGAAGGGCAAGAAGCACTTCATCGACCACAAGATCAACTCGATCCAGGATTATCTCGCCAAGCACATCCAGCAGAAATACGAGATGTTCGACGTCAACGTGTACCAGGAAAACATTTTCCACACCAAGATGCACATCAAGGACTTCGACCTCGATACCTATCTGTTCGAGGCCAACGCGTCGGACCTTTCCTTCAAGGACCGGCAGCGCATCGAGGTGTTGCTCAAGCGCGAGATCGAGGAGCTGTTCCACGGCCGCAATCTGATGTGAGCGTGGCGCGGAACCACCCCGGCGCCGCGCATCATCAAGGTGTCGCCGCATTCGACGCCGTGGCGCTGATCGGCTTGGCAACGAACCACACGGCTCAAATGCGGTAAGCCACGGCCTTCATCAGATTCGCGCTGAGGCGCATGAGCCCGGGTATCGGCCACGGCAGAGATGTGCCGCCGCGATCGATGGCTTGCCGTGCATGGCGCGCTTCGTCCTGCTTCATCTGCTCGAGAATGGCGCGCGAAGCGGTGTCCGCATCCGGCAGTCGTTCGAGATGCGACTGCAGGTGCGCCTCGACCTGGTGCTCGGTTTCGGCGACGAAACCCAGGCTGGGACCGTCACCTGCGCATGCCGCCAGCGCGCCCAGCGCATAACTGCCGGCATACCACAGCGGGTTGAACAGGCTCGGTCGGCTCCGCAACGTGTGCAGGCGCGCCGCGCACCAGGCCAGGTGGTCGGCCTCTTCGTCGGCCGCATGCAGCAGATGCGCACGTGTCTGCGCATTGCGCGCCAGCGCGGCCTGACCCAGATACAGGGCTTGCGCGCACACCTCGCCGGTATGGTTGATGCGCATCAGCCCGGCGACATCGCGGCGCTCGGACTCGCTCATGGGCGCGGACTCCAGTCCTGCGGCCGGGCTGGGGCGCCGCGCGGCGGCACCACTGCCCAATGCGTCCAGCGCGTTGTTCAATGCGATCAGTGCGCGATCCAGTGGGGTGTAATGCGCATCGAACATGTCGGGCCCTGTGGAGTTTCGATTCGGCAGGCTGGCAAAGCCGCCACGGTGCGGCATCATAAGTCCGTGCACCGGATCGCGTCCGGCGTCGACACGGGTTGGCGCACTGGCTGGGTCGTGAGTCGGGTTTACAAGCCGCGCGAGCGTGCTATCTTGCGAGGTTCGAGCCCGCCCCGGCTTCGGCTTGCGCCGGAGACAGGCGCGCGGCTAGAATTCCGCTTCTGTTTCGTCGAAACCTGTGCCTCACGGGATGTTTTTCATGAAGACTTTCAGCGCCAAAGCCGAGAGCGTGCAGCGTGACTGGTTCGTGGTTGATGCCACCAACAAGACCCTCGGCCGCCTCTGTTCCGAAGTTGCCTCGCGCCTGCGCGGCAAGCACAAGCCCGTTTTCACGCCGCACGTGGATACTGGCGACTACATCGTGGTGGTCAACGCCGAGAAGATTGCCGTCACCGGCAACAAGCTCGAGGACAAGAACTATCACCGCTTCACCGGCTATGTCGGCAACCTCAAGACCATTTCTCTCAAGGACATGCTGGCCAAGCATCCCGAGCGTGTGATCGAGATCGGCGTCAAGGGCATGCTGCCCAAGAACCCGTTGGGGCGTGCGATGTACCGCAAGCTCAAGGTGTACAGCGGCGCCGAGCACCCGCATACCGCCCAGCAGCCGCAACCGCTGAACTTCTGAGGACACCCATGGCCACCCTGCAACAGAACTACGGCACCGGCCGTCGCAAGAGCTCAGCAGCCCGCGTGTTCCTGCGCAAAGGCGGCGGCGCTATCACCGTGAATGGCAAGCCTCTTGACACGTTCTTCGGCCGCGAGACCTCGCGCATGATCGTGCGCCAGCCGCTGGAGCTGACCCAGATGACCGAGAAATTCGACATCATGGTCACAGTCGAAGGCGGCGGCGTCACTGGCCAGGCCGGCGCCATCCGTCTCGGCATTTCGCGCGCGCTGGTCGAGTACGATGAAACCCTGAAGACGCCGCTGCGCAAGGCCGGGTTCATGACCCGTGATGCCCGCGAAGTCGAACGCAAGAAGGTTGGTCTGCACAAGGCACGGCGCGCGACGCAGTTCTCCAAGCGCTGATTTCCCGCTTTTGGGAGATCGTCCAACGGTAGGACAACGGACTCTGACTCCGTTTATCTAGGTTCGAATCCTAGTCTCCCAGCCAGACACAAGGCCCCGCTTGCGCGGGGCTTTTGCTTTTGGGTTGATCGGGTTGAACGACATCGTGCCGTGTGGCATGGGATGGCGATGCGTTCTGTGCATCACATTCCACCCATGTATTTGTCAACAAGCGCAAAACGATGTGCGGGCGCTCGGTCTTCGGACTGCCGACCGTGTCTACTGTTTCCTCGGCGGGTCCGACGTCGACCGAGGAGGCAATCCATGGATCAGTTGCAGCACTCATGCAGCGCACTGGTTGATCGCTATCTGCATGGGCAAGGAGCGATTCTGCTCTTGCTGGGGCTGCCGGTGCTGATTCTGCGGGCCACGGATACGCGCGATGCCCTCGTGCTGGGCGTGGTGATGCTTGCAGCCCTGGTCGTCAATACCGTGATAGCGCATCGCCGCTGGTGTCGCTTGGGCACTGCGTGGGCCTGCGACGAAGCAGGGCGGTTCCGCGATCATCTCGGCCCCTGATTCGACCTGGCTATCGCGCGGCGAAGATGGTGTGTCCGTGCCGGTGCGCCGATTCGCCCGAGCGATTCTCGAGATGCACTACTGCTCGCGTTTCGGTCTCGCGATTGCAATGTGTGCATCGACGCACATCTTGAAGAAATGTTGCAGAAACCGGATGCGCATCGAATTAGGATCGCGCCGCAAGCGCTTGGATGAAGCGCGCGAACGGGTGACGCATGGCACCAGATGAGCATGTCGATACAGTGGATTCGGGCAGCCCTGACACAGTGGCTGGATTCAATCTGGAAACCTTGGCTGCGCCGGGCTATGACGGCGCGGTGTTGCGCATCGCGTGTCCGGCAACCCGCGATCTGGCTGCGATCGGGGTGGATGCGCTCGGTGCCGCGCTCGGCGGACTGATCGAGGATGCCGAGCGCCGCGTCGGTGCCGACACCACCACGATCGTGCTGGACGTCGTTGACGCCGACATCGTGCCTCTGTATGTGGATATCGCGGTGGGCCGCCTGCGCGAGCGCCACGTCCGCACGGGCGTGATCGTTGTCTGCGATCACTGCACGACCCACGACCAGGACTCGACACTGCCGGCAGCCTTGTGCGCGAGTGTCAGTGCCGCGAACCGGCGCGGCGTGCTGTGGCATCCGCTGCGGCATCGTCCCGTGGCGGCGACGCTGGGCATGGCCACCGAGGACGCGCAGCACAAGGCTCCATCCGTGTCCACGCCGCGTTGAACGCTGCATGGTGCGCCAGTTCACAACGCCACAAAACCTTGCAATGCGGCGCGCGACCTGGTTCGCGGCACACGGTAATGCGAGTCGCGCAGGTCGAGCATGCGTGCCATGCAAAGACCAATCCATCCGCGCAGCGTGTGCGCTCGGCGCAGCCTCCTCGCCATACTGATGCTGGGCATGCTGGCTGCCGCGCCGGCGCCACACGCCGCGCAAACATCCTTCAGCATTCGCATCACACCGCGCGCCGCCGCGCTGATCGCCGAACTGCGGCGTGGCGTGCCACCCGCGCACGTGCTGGCGCAATTGCCTGAAGCCGGCTCCGCGGTGGCCTTCGCGCAAGCCTGTCATGCCGCTGGCGCCGACGCGCTGATCACCACAACGGCGCACTCGGTGCAGCGCGTTTGCATGTAACTTTCGGAGGGCATAACGGTACCGGACTGATCCGCCAACCGCTCTTGCCACAGCACCCGCTTCTGCGCCCCACTCGTCATCAC
>DZBX01000072.1 GCA_022730075.1 Rhodanobacter sp.
CGCGCCGCCGCTGGGCTGGAACACCAGCCGCGTGCGCCCGCGCGTGGACTGGATGCGCAACGCGGCATCACCGCCGCCGCGCAGCAGCGGCGCGGCATCGGGTTGGTCGTCGCGATCCCGGTCCACGGCGACCAGCCAGCCACCGTCCCAGCGTGTGGCGGGCGCGCAATGGCTGCCATCGCTGCTGGGACACGCGATGACGCGCGCGCCAGCGGATACCGCTGCGGCACGTGCGTAATGCAGTGCGCCGACGAACTCGTTGCCTGCGCCCAGCACGCGCTGGCGCGCGATGGCGCCACCCAGCGATGGCACCGCCACGACGACGAGCACGGCGATCAGCGTCATGACCAGCATCAGCTCGATCAGCGTCCAACCCGTTTGTCCGCGCATGCCTGCGTGCCCCGTCGTGGCGAGGCCCAAGGCTAGAGTCGCCGCATGCGGCCGCGGCAGCGGCGCGCGCCGCCATGCAGTGTGCGGCGATGCCTACACTGCGGGTCAGGATGCGCCGGTGCCCGCGCGTCAACCGGCCTTGCCGGCCTTGAGCTTGGCCACCAGTGCGTGCAACGTGGCCTGGGTTTCTTCGCGTTGCCAGATGGCCGCGAACCGGGCGCTGGGCAGATGCTCGTGCCGGGTCGCGACGATCAGATCGGCGCGCGCCACGGCGCGGGTTTCCAGCATGGCCTGGCGCGGCAGGGCCAACAGCGCCTGCAACCAGAGATGGGCGTGCTGTGGCACCTGGTCGACAGCGGCAAGTTCATCGACTAGGCCGACGCGCAGGGCGGCGTCGGCTTCGAGCATGGCGCCACTGACCAGCAAGCGTTCGGCGCGGTATGTCCCGACCAGACGCGCCAGTGCGTCGCGGATGACGCTGGGCACGCTCAGACCCACCTGCACTTCGTTGAGGCCGATCTTGAACGGACCCTCGGCCATGACGCGGTAATCACAGAACAGCGCGATCACCGCGCCGCCGGCCGGACTGTGGCCGGTGATCGCCGCGGCGACGGGAATGGGACTTTGCGCCAGCGCGGCAGCCATGCCGAAGAAATCCTCGAAGCAGTCGCGCAGCGCCGCTGCGTCCAGCGCCAGCAGCGCGGGCACGTCCAGTCCGGCCGAGAACAGACCGGGACTGCCGGAAATCATCAGTGCCTGCGCACCCTGCGCGGGCGCATCGCTGATTGCTGCGCGCAGAGCGCGGATCAGTCCGGCGTCGAGCGCGTTGACCGGCGGCCGCGCCAGACGCAGCTCGCGGATGCCATGGGGGTGATCGGCGACATGCAACATGGGGAGACTGACTCAACGCGGCGCACTTGCGCCGGTGGCATCGTAGCGCAGCGTGTAATTGATCTCGGCACTGCCTGCGGCGGGCACGCGCACGCGCCACATCAGCGTATCGACCCCGTGCTCGGCGGGCTGCGGCACGCTGTGCAGCAGCGTCCACGCGCGCCAGCGCCGCGGGTGCGTGTAAACGGTGACGGTGCGCGCCGCGTGACCGGTGTTGCTGAGCGTGTAGCGCAGACCCTCGGTCAATACCTTGCCCTCGAGCTGCCACTGCGTGCGGCTGCGCACGACCGCGAGGTCGTAGGCGTCGCCAGGCACCAGCGCCACGGTGTCGTCCTTGCGCAGATTGGCGATGCCGGCGGCGCCGGTGAACTGCAGGCTGCCGCTGGCGTCCGGCTGGTAGGTGCGCACCTCGCCGGCCGGCAGATTCTGCGGCGCGGCAAAGGTGATCTCGATGCGCGGCGAGCCTTGCGCGGCTTCCTGCGCGGTCGGGTTGAAGTCGGGTTGTTGCGGCATCCAGCCCGGCGCTGCAACGTTGCCCCAGACATAGTTGCGCGCGCAGGACACCGGCTGCGGCGCGTACAGCGGCACCTGCACCACGTCGCCGTCGGCGAGATCCAGCGGTGCGCTCAGGCGGTAGCTGCGGTAATCGGCGCTGCCCGCCTGCTTGGGCAGGGCCGGCGCGGCCGCGGCCATCATGCGCACGTCCGCCACCGGCGCGACGGATGCGGGGGCGCGGATGGCTCCGGCAAGCAGGGTGACCTGCGCTGCCTTGAAGTCGGTGCCGCTGTGGTTGGCCAGCGTGGCTTGCGCATCCAGCGTGCCGGCGCAGGTGCTGCCCGCGCGCAGCAGCAGCGTGTAGCCGGCGCGCCAGCCCAGCCCGGCGCTGGGATAGACCAGTTGCGCCGCATAGCTGCCGGCGCGTGGCGCGTCGAGGGTGACGCTGACCTGCTGGCCGGGGCGCGCGAGGTGCAGTGTCGCGGGCAGGCTCACGTTGCCGCTGACGAGCTGCAGCGAGCCCTGCGCGTCCTCGATCAGCAGGTGCTTGCCGTCGATGGCGCGCAGCGTGCCGCTGGCCAGCAGGGTGCCGCCGTCGCTGCGCACCTGCACGGTCTGGCCGATGGCCTGCTGCAGCGCCGCCATGGCGCCATGCACGGGCGCGGCGTAGCGCAGAGCCTCGATGCGCACGCCGCTGTCCGGCGCAAACCGCAGCAGCAGGCCGCTGGGGTCGATGCGTTCGGCCAGTCCGCGCAGTTGCAGCGATTGCGTGCCGGCAGCCAGCGCGTAGCGTCGCATCTCGTGCACGATGGCGTAACCACCGCTGCCGTCATGGCGGCCGGGCGTGAACAGATCGCCGTCGACCGGATACAGGGTCAGTTGCACGCGGTCGCCCGCTGCGGTTTGCGCCGAGGCCGCGCCCGCGAATGCCGACAGGCACACGATCCACGGCACGATCAGCATCTTGCGCATCGTCCTTGCTCCGGCGGGATTCGCAGCCATCTTATGGCAGGACGGCGCGTTGCGCAGTGGTTGCCAAGCGCGGCGATTCAGCCGGCACAGGCGCTGCGGATGGCTGCGGGCAGCGCCACGCTGCGCCCCGTCGCGGGATCCATCCACACCAGGGTCACCTCGCCATCGCAGTACAGACAGGCGGCCTCGGCGGCATCGACGATGCGATGCGCCAGCGTCAGCGAGCTGCCGCCAACGCGCGTTGCGCGCAACTCGACATGCAGATTGGCGGGCCACTCGATGGGACGTCGGTAATTGAGCGTACTGGCCGCCAGTACCGGCATGGCGTGCGCATCGAACCAGGGCCCTGGCACGTCCTTCAGCCACTGCAGGCGCGCTTCCTCGAGGTAGGTGAGGAACACCGAGTTGTTGACGTGGTTGAATGCATCCAGATCGCGCCAGCGCACGGAGAGGGCGGCGGTGAACAGCGCCGACGTGTTGTCCACGTCCGCGCCTCGGGCTGGCGCCGCAGCTGCGGCGGCCGCGGTGGTCAGTGTCTTGTCGGAGCGGCTGCGCGCCCCGCGTGGCTTGCCGGGATCGGAACGGGTCATGCCTTGCGTCTCCTGGTCTTGGGGAAGGGCGTCGTGCCGTGGCGCGCGGGCAGCAGCGGCGCCAGGTAGGTGCCGGTGTACGAGCCGGGCGTGGCGGCGACCTGCTCGGGCGTGCCCTCGGCGATCACCTGGCCGCCTCCGGCGCCACCTTCGGGGCCGAGGTCGACGACCCAGTCGGCGGTCTTGATCACGTCGAGGTTGTGCTCGATGACGAGCACCGTGTTGCCCTGCTCGACCAGCTGGTGCAGCACGTCCAGCAGTTGCTCGATGTCATGGAAATGCAGGCCGGTGGTCGGCTCATCCAGCACGTACAGCGTGTTGCCGGTATCGCGGCGCGAGAGCTCCCTGGACAGCTTCACGCGCTGCGCCTCGCCGCCGGACAGCGTGGTCGCCGCCTGGCCGAGGCGGATGTAGCCGAGGCCCACCGACATCAATGTTTCCAACTTGCGCGCGATGGCCGGCACCGGCTGGAACAGGGCGAGCGCGTCCTCGACGGTCATCTCCAGCACGTCGCTGATGGTGTGGCCCTTGTAGTGGATCTCCAGCGTCTCGCGGTTGTAGCGCTTGCCGTGGCACGCGTCGCAAGGCACGTACATGTCGGGCAGGAAGTGCATTTCCACCTTGATCATGCCGTCGCCCTCGCAGGCCTCGCAGCGGCCGCCGCGCACGTTGAAGCTGAAGCGTCCGGCCTCGTAACCGCGCGCGCGCGCCTCGGGCACCTGCGCGAACAGCTCGCGCAGCGGCGTGAACAGCCCGGTGTAAGTGGCTGGGTTGGAGCGCGGCGTACGGCCGATGGGCGACTGGTCGATGTCCACCACCTTGTCGAGGTGCTCAAGTCCGCGCACCGCGGCGAACGGCGCGGCCTGCGTGCCGGCGCCGTTGAGCACGCTGGCGGCATGCGCCAGCAGCGTGTCGTTGATCAGCGTGGACTTGCCCGATCCGGACACGCCGGTGACGCAGGTGAACAGCCCGACGGGAACGCGCAGACGCACATCGCGCAGATTGTTGCCGCATGCGCCGTCCAGCTCGATCCAGCGCGCGCCGCTCGGCGCGCGGCGCTGCTCCGGCACCTCGATGCGGCGCGCACCCGACAGGTACTGCCCGGTGAGCGAGCGCGGCGCCGCCAGTACATCCTCGATGCCGCCCTCGGCCACGATTTCGCCGCCATGCACGCCGGCACCGGGGCCCATGTCGACGATGTAGTCGGCGGCGCGGATGGCATCCTCGTCGTGCTCGACCACGATCACCGTGTTGCCCAGGTCGCGCAGGCGCTTGAGCGTGGCCAGCAGGCGCGCGTTGTCGCGCTGGTGCAGGCCGATCGAAGGCTCGTCCAGCACGTACATCACGCCGACCAGACCGGCGCCGATCTGGCTGGCCAGGCGGATGCGCTGCGCCTCGCCACCGGAGAGCGTGTCGGCGGTGCGTTCCAGGGTGAGGTAATCCAGACCCACGTCGACCAAAAAACGCAGGCGCTCGCGGATCTCCTTGATGATCCGGGCGGCGATCTCGCCGCGCCAGCCGGGCAGGCTCAGCGTATCGGCAAACTCCAGCGCCGCGCGCACCGACAGCGCGGAAATCTCCGGCAGGGTGCGCTCCCCCACCGACACGCTGCGCGCGGAGCGATTCAGGCGCACGCCGCCGCAGTCGGGACAGGCGCGCACGCTGATGTACTTGCGCAGCTCCTCGCGCACGGCGATCGAGTCGGTCTCGCGGTAGCGGCGCTCGAGATTGGGCACGATGCCCTCGAAGCGCCGCTTGCGCGCCACGCTGCGCCCGCCCTGGCCGAGGTCGCGGAAGACGATTTCCTCCTCGCCCGAGCCGTGCAGCACGGCCTCATGCACCGCGCGCGGCAGGTCCTGCCATGGCGTTTCCACATCAAAGTCGTAGTGCTTGCCCAGCGACTGGATCATCTGGAAGTAATGCGGGTTGCGCCGGTCCCAGCCGCGCACGGCGCCACCGGCCAGCGACAGCTCCGGATGCAGCACCACGCGCGCCGGATCGAAGAATTCGGTGGTGCCGAGGCCGTCGCAGCGCGGGCAGGCGCCGATCGGCGAGTTGAACGAAAACAGGCGCGGCTCCAGCTCGGGCAGCGAGTAGTCGCACAGCGGACACGAGTAGCGCGAGGAGAAAATCTGCGTGGGTGCTTGCGGATCATCCAGATCAGCCACGACAGCCAGGCCTTCGCCCAGGCGCAGCGCGGTCTCGAACGATTCGGCCAGGCGTTGCGCCAACTCGGGTTTGGGCCGGAAGCGATCGACCACGGCCTCGATGCTGTGCTTCTGGCGCAGGGTCAGCGCCGGCACCGCATCCAGATCCACCACGGCGCCATCGACGCGCGCACGCACGAAGCCCTGCGCGCGCAGGGCTTCGAACACCTGGACATGCTCGCCCTTGCGCTCGCGCACCACCGGCGCCAGCAGCATCCAGCGCCGCTGCGGATCCAGTGCCAGCGCCGCGTCGACCATCTGGCTGACCGTTTGCGCGGCCAGCGGGATGCCGTGCTCGGGGCAGCGCGGCGTGCCGGCGCGCGCGTAGAGCAGGCGCAGGTAATCGTGGATCTCGGTGATCGTGCCGACGGTCGAACGCGGGTTGTGCGAGGTGGATTTCTGCTCGATCGAGATCGCCGGCGACAGACCCTCGATGGCGTCCACGTCGGGCTTTTCCATCATCGACAGGAACTGCCGCGCGTACGAGGACAGCGATTCGACATAGCGGCGCTGACCCTCGGCGTACAAGGTGTCGAAGGCCAGTGAACTCTTGCCCGAGCCGGACAGCCCGGTGATCACGATCAGGCGCTCGCGCGGCAGGGTGAGGTCGAAATTCTTGAGGTTGTGCGTGCGCGCGCCGCGGATGCGGATCGAGTCCATGGCGGGATTCCGGAGGCAAGTGCGGGACTATAAACCGCTGGGTGTGCCGGGCGCATGCGCGCGCGACCGCTGACTCGGCAATGCGTCCGCGGGCGCCTGGGCATTTCGGCGAAAGCCGCGAAAGTCACTGCGTGTGGGTGTCGAGCAGCATGCAGCAGGCGTCTGCACGCTAAGATCGGCGGCGCTGCCAGCAGGCAGCATTCCCATGTTCCCGATCAAGGAGAAAACCATGCGTCCATGGATCGCCGCAGGCGCCGTCCTGCTTGCTCTTGGCCTTGGCACGGCCACGGCGGCGGATGCGCCGCCGGCGCAACCGCAGGCCAGCAGCGCCAGCGTGCACGAGTTGCTGGTTGCCACCCATGCCACCACGATGATGCAGCAGGTGATGCAGCAGATGGCCCAGCAGCTCGATGCGATGGTCAAGCAGCGCCTGCCATGCCTGGCGCCAGGCGAAGTGTCATCGGTACTGACCACCCCGCAGGCCACGCGGCAGATGATCGACCTGGTCGTGCCGATCTACCAGCGCAACTTCACCGAGCAGGATGTGCGCGAGTTGCTGGCGTTCTACCGCTCGCCGCTGGGGCAGAAGATGCTGAAAGTGCAGCCGGCGATCATGCGCGAGTCGATGCTGGCCGGCGAGCAGTTCGGTCGCCAGCAGTTCACGCAGCGCATCAGTCAGCTGGAGACCGCGGGCAAGCTCAACGCCGAAGGGCAGTGCCCGGTGTCGCCTGCAGCCAAGCCGGCGGCAGGCGGGTGAACCCTGCCCGGGTCCGCGCGCATGCGCCGCGGGCCCGGGTGTCCTGGGGCGCGGCGTAATTGACGGTAACCCCGCGCCGCCGCTAGAATTCCGCTGCTTTACCTCCCAGAAGAACTACATTCGAGGCCAATCATGTACGCAGTCATCGTGACTGGCGGCAAGCAATACCGCGTGATGCAGGGCGAGATCCTGCGCGTGGAACTGCTGCAAGCCGCCGTGGACAGCACCGTCCAGTTCGACCAGGTGCTGATGGTGGGCGAGGGCGAGGCCGTCAAGGTCGGCGCGCCAACCGTCAGCGGAGCCAGCGTCAGCGCCAAGGTGCGCACGCACGGCCGCGCCGACAAGATCCGCATCGTCAAATTCCGCCGCCGCAAGCACCATCGCAAGCAGATGGGTCACCGGCAGCATTACACCGAAGTCGAAATCACCGGCATCCAGGCCGGCTGAGCGAAGGAGCATCCGTCATGGCACATAAAAAGGGCGTCGGTTCCAGCCGCAACGGCCGCGATTCCAACCCGAAATACCTCGGCGTCAAGATTTATGGCGGCGAGTCCGTCGCGCCGGGCAACATCATCCTGCGCCAGCGCGGCACCCAGTTCCATCCCGGTGCCGGTGTCGGCTGCGGTCGCGATTACACTCTGTTCGCGCTGACCGAGGGCAAGGTGCAGTTTTCGGTGAAAGGCCCCAAGAAGCGTCGCATGATCAGCGTCGTCTCGGCCTGATTCGTACCCGCGTCGCGCACCCAGCCCCGCCGCGTGCGGGGCTTTGTGTTTATGGGACTTTGCCGCACTGCCACTGGGCTATTCTTGCGCCATGAAATTCGTCGATGAAGCCCTGATCCACGTGCACGCCGGCAATGGCGGCAACGGCTGCGTGAGTTTCCGGCGCGAGAAGTTCATCCCCTTCGGTGGCCCCGACGGCGGCGATGGCGGCGCTGGCGGCTCGGTGTGGCTGGTGGCCGATGAGAACCTCAACACGCTGGTCGATTTCCGCCACCAGCGCGTGTTTCGCGCGCAGCGCGGGCAGAACGGCATGGGTCGCCAGATGAGCGGCCGCGGCGGCGAGGATTGCGTCATCCGCGTGCCGGTGGGCACCGAGGTGGTCGGCACCGAGACCGCGGAGTCGCTGGGCGATCTCACCGCGCACGGTCAGCGCCTGCGCGTGGCGGCGGGTGGCGAGGGCGGGCGTGGCAACGTGCACTTCAAAAGCTCGGTCAATCGTGCGCCGCGGCGCGCCACGCCGGGCCGCGAGGGCGACGCGCGCGAGTTGCGTCTGGAGCTCAAGCTGCTGGCCGATGTCGGCCTGCTGGGCTTTCCCAATGCCGGCAAGAGCACCTTCATCCGCGCGGTTTCCGCGGCCACACCGCGTGTCGCTGATTACCCCTTCACCACGCTGCATCCGCACCTGGGCGTCGTGCGCATCGAAACCGACAAGAGTTTCGTCGTGGCCGACATCCCGGGCCTGATCGAGGGCGCGGCGGAGGGCGCCGGGCTCGGCATCCAGTTCCTCAAGCACCTTTCGCGCACGCACCTGTTGTTGCACGTGGTCGACATGGCGCCGCAGGATGACAGTGATCCGGTGCAACAAGTGCGCGCGATCGAGGCCGAACTGGAGCAGTTCGATGCGCGCCTGCTGCAGCGTCCGCGCTGGCTGCTGCTGAACAAGATCGACCTCGTGCCGCAGGAGCAACGCGCGCGGATGGCTGCGCGCATCGTGGCAGACCTGGGCTGGACGGAGCCGTGGTTCCCGATCTCGGCGGCGGTGCGCGATGGCACCTGGGATGTTTGTCTGGCCGTGCAGCGTTTTTTTGACGCCGAGCGCAAGGCGCGCGAAGAGGCCGCGGCCGCAGCCGTGGACCTGCGTTTTGCGGCGCCTGGGGATGAGGCCGGCGCGTGATGTCGGCACAGCAAAAAGGCCGGCATCAGCCGGCCTTCGTGTCAGGCGAGCACGCGCGGAAATGATCCGCCCGGGCTCGACATGGATCGATTCAACCCAGCGCCTTGATGTGCGCGGTGAGGCGGCTCTTGTGGCGATTGGCCTTGTTCTTGTGGATCAGGCCACGCGAGGCGTGACGATCCATGACCGGCTCGGCGGCGGCGTAGGCGGCCACGGCCGCGGCCTTGTCCTTGGCCTCGATGGCGAGGACGACTTTCTTGATCGCCGTGCGCACCATGGAGCGGGCGCTGACGTTGCGCATGCGGCGCTGCTCGGACTGGCGCGCGCGCTTTTTCGCGGACTTGATATTGGCCAAGGGGTGACTCCAGACGCGGGTGTGATGGAAAAGAGCGAAATTATGCTGGAGCCGACAGCCGCGGTCAATCGCAGCCGTCGTGCCGGCGCGCGTCTGCGCATTTGCCGGAGGCGACCCCCGTTCCGCGCTGCGGGTCGCGGGCGCCGGCGCGCCGGGATCGCTGCATGACCGCTCCGCGCCCCAGCCTGCTGCGCGGCGTGGCCGCGTTCAGCAGCATGACGTTCCTGTCGCGCCTGCTGGGCCTGCTGCGCGAAACGGTGATCGCCGCTGTGTTTGGCGCCAATGCGGCGACGGACGCATTCTGGGTCGCGTTCCGGATTCCCAACTTCATGCGCCGGCTGTTTGCCGAGGGCGCGTTCTCGCTGGCGTTCGTGCCGGTGTTCGCCGAGGTCCGCGCACGTGGCGACGAGGCCGCGCTGAAGACCTTCGTGGCGCGCACCGCGGGCACCCTGGGTGGCGTGTTGCTGGTGGTGACGGCGCTGGGCATCTGGGGCGCGCGCGGGCTGGTGCACGTGTTCGCGCCGGGTCTGGCCGAGGATCCGGCGCGCCTGGCACTGACCGCCGACCTGCTGCGCATCACCTTTCCGTTTCTGCTGCTGGTGTCGCTGACCGCGCTGGCGGCGGGCGTGCTCAATGCCTACTCCAAATTCGCGCTGGCGGCGTTCACCCCGGTCATTCTGAACTTGTGCATGATCGCCGCGGCGCTGTGGCTGGCGCCGCACCTGCGCATTCCGATCAGCGCGCTGGCCTGGGCCATCCTGCTGGCGGGCGTGCTGCAACTGGCCATCCAGTTGCCGGCGCTGCGCAGGCTGGGGGTGTTGTCGTGGCCGCGCTGGGGCGCGACGCACCCGGACGTGCGCAAGATCATGCGGCTGATGCTGCCGACGCTGTTCGGCTCGTCGGTGGCGCAGATCAATCTGCTGCTGGACACGGTGATCGCCTCGTTCCTGTTCGTCGGTTCGCAGACCTGGCTGGCCTTGTCCGATCGTCTGATGGAGTTTCCGCTGGGCGTGTTCGGCGTGGCGCTGGGCACGGTGATCCTGCCGACGCTGGCGCGGCATCATCTGAGTACCGATCGCGCGGGCTTTCAACGCGCGCTGGACTGGGGCCTGCGCACCGCGCTGCTGATCGCGCTGCCGGCCGCGGTGGCGCTGGTGTTGCTGGCCAAGCCGATGATCGCGACCCTGTTCCAGCATGGCCGCTACAACGCCTTCGACACGGACATGGCCACGCTGTCGCTGACCACGTTGAGTTGCGGCTTGCCCGCGTTCGCCCTGGTCAAGGTGCTGGCGCCCGCGTTCTACGCACGCCAGGACACGCGCACGCCGGTACGCGCGGCGGTCGTGGCGATGGTGGTGAACATGCTGCTGAACGTGATCCTGGTGGGCGCGCTGGCCTGGTCCTGGGCCGCGCCCGAGCTGCGCCGCAGCGGCGTGCTGGACACGCTGGCGCACACGCCGGGGCTGCACATGGCGCTGGGCATGGCCAGCGCATTGGCCGGCTATCTCAACCTCACGCAACTGTGGCTGGCGCTGCGGCGGCAGGGTGTGTATCAGGCGCAGCCGGGCTGGCTGCGGCATCTGGGGCGCACGTTTCTGGCCTGCGCGGTGATGGCGGTGGTCCTGCTGCTGGGGCGCCTGCTGTTGTGGCCGGACTGGACCACGCCGCCGGCGCTGGTGCGACTGTGGCGTTTGCTGGCGCTGCTGGCCGCGGGCGGGTTGACCTATCTGGCGGTGCTGTTCGCGCTCGGCTTCCGCCTGCGCGAGCTGCGCGAGGCTTGAGCGCCCTGTGGCGCTGCACCATACTGCTGCGATGATGCATCTTGCCCGAGACGTGGCGGGGCCTTGCCTCGCGCCGCATGGCAGCGTGCTGGCCGTGGGTGCGCTGGATGGTTTGCATCGCGGCCATCAGGCGTTGCTGGCGCGCGTGCGCGAGCGCGCCGTTGCGCTGCGCTTGCTGCCGCTGGCGATCAGCTTCGAGCCGCTGCCGCGCGCGTATTTTTCGAAGGTACCGCTGCCGCGGCTGGGCTCGGTGCGCGACAAGATCGAGGGTCTGGCGCAGGCCGGCATGCAGCGGCTGTTGTTGCTGCGTTTCGATGCCGCGTTGGCGGCGATGCCCGCCGAGGATTTCGTGCATCGCGTGCTGCTTGCGCGCGCCGGTGCGCGCGAGGTCTGGGTGGGCGCGGATTTCCGTTTCGGCCACCAGCGCCGCGGCGATCTGGCATTGCTGCAGCGCATGGGCGCCGAGCTGGGTTTTGCCGCGCATGCATTGGAAACGCATCTGCACGATGGCGCGCGCATTTCCAGCAGCGCGATCCGCGCCGCGCTGACGGCGGACGATTTTGCCGCGGCCGCCGCATTGCTGGGTCAGCCGTTCTGCATCGGCGGACGCGTGCTGCGCGGCCAGCAATTGGGCCGTACGCTCGGCTATCCCACCGCCAATATCCGGCTCGGGCGGCGCGTGAGTCCGATCCAGGGCATCTTCGCGGTGCGCGTGCATGGCGTGGCGGCATCC
>DZBX01000073.1:0-1224 GCA_022730075.1 Rhodanobacter sp.
CCCACAAATAAGGGCGAGAAGTCAGAAGGTACTGTTGCGTTTCAGCATTACAGCGTGGAGGCATAACAGTGGCTTGAGTATTGGCGGAAGCGGCGAGATTCGAACTCGCGAACGGTTGCCCGTTGCCGGTTTTCAAGACCGGTGCCTTCAACCACTCGGCCACGCTTCCGTTGATTTCGATGGCGGGCTGCGCTGCAGCAGCCTGATCCAGTCGGCATTCTAGCCGCACGCCGCCGGCGTCATGGAATGGTCGGTGTGCCGGCGGCGGCTCAACGCGGCGGTTTGGCAGGTTTGCCCAGCTTCACCGACACCACCACCACGACCAGCACCAGCAACAGCGGCAGCAACATGCCCAGACCGAACACCAGTACCTGCGGACTGCGCACACTGGCCGCGGCCACCGGATAGGCCACCGTCAGCAGCAGCAGCAGGGCCTGCGGCAGCAGGCGGCGGCGCCAATACCACGCCATGCCCAGCAACAGCAGCATGCCCGCCAGGAACAGCGGCCCATGCCACCACGGCAACCATCCGATCATGCCGATGCCGAGAAAAAATCCGGCCCAAGCCGAAATCACCACAGCGGTGAACAAGCCGATCGCCAGATGTGCGGCGGATGCGGACGCAGGCCGGGCGCTCACACTTTTTCGCAGCCGCCCATGTAGGGGCGCAGCACCTCGGGCACAGTGACGCTGCCATCGCTGTTCTGATAGTTCTCCATCACCGCGACCAGCGCGCGGCCCACGGCCACGCCGGAACCGTTGAGCGTATGCACGAGTTCGGGCTTGCCGCTGTCGGGATTGCGCCAGCGCGCCTGCATGCGCCGCGCCTGGAAGTCGGTGCAGTTGGAGCACGAGCTGATCTCGCGGTAGGTATTCTGCGAGGGCAGCCATACTTCCAGATCGTAGGTTTTCGCCGCCGCAAAGCCCATGTCGCCCGTGCACAGCAGCAGGCGCCGATAGGGCAACCCAAGTTGCTCCAGCACCACTTCGGCGCAGCGCGTCATGCGCTCGTGCTCGGCGGCGCTGTCGACCGGCCGGACGATGCTGACGAGTTCGACCTTCTCGAACTGGTGCTGGCGGATCATGCCGCGCAGGTCGCGCCCGCCGCTGCCGGCCTCGGCGCGGAAACACGGCGTGTGCGCGACCATGCGCAGCGGCAGGGCAGCGGCCTCGAGAATCGACTCGCGCAGCAGATTGGTCAGCGCGACTTCGGCGGTGGGGATCA
>DZBX01000073.1:1324-11700 GCA_022730075.1 Rhodanobacter sp.
CCGCAACCACCTCGAGCTGCGTGCGCAGCAGAACGGGATCAAGCATGGAATCTCCGGATCAGAACGCTGGCGCTGCGCGGGAATGACGGCTGCAGACCTCTTGTCCGGATTATCGCGAGCATCACCGGCGCGGCGCAAACCTCAAATCGTCGCGGGACGCAGCGGGCGCACCCAGAACAGCAGCAGCAGCGCGGCCAGCAGCGCGCAGCCGGAGCTGAAGCCGAACGCCACCAGCGGCGCCAGGTGCTGCCACAGCCAGCCGAACAGTACCGACGCGGGCAGCAGCATCAGCCCGACCACCAGGTTGTACCAG
Organism: Rhodanobacter sp.; assembly: GCA_022730075.1. Lineage (GTDB taxonomy): Bacteria > Pseudomonadota > Gammaproteobacteria > Xanthomonadales > Rhodanobacteraceae > Metallibacterium. Next base: position 1,638 of record DZBX01000073.1, read on the forward strand.
CCATAGGCGGTGCCGCCACGCTCGCGCTGCGCCAGATCGCCCACCAGCGCCTTCTCGGCACCCTCGGTCGCTGCCAGAAACAAGCCATAGAACGCGAACATCGGCCACAGCAGCGCCACCTGCGCGGGCAGCAAACCGAACAGCAGATAAAATAGCGCGTAGATCACCCAGCCCGCGGTGATCACGCGCGTGCGACCCAGGCGGTCGGACAGGCTGGACAGATGCGTGGAGAACAACGCCGCCACGCCCGACATCAGCGCCCACAGCAGCGGGATCTGCACGTCGCTGACACCCAGATCGTGCGCGCGCAGCAGCAGAAACATGTTGGATGAATTGCCCAGCGTGAACAGCGCCAGCACCACCAGATACCGGCGCAGCGCCGGGCTTTGCTCGCGCAGGCGCCAGTCGAACGGCACCGACTTGAGCGCCGGGGTCACCTCCGGTTCCGGGATCGCCAGCGCCAGCGCGATCACCACCAGCGCGGGGATGATGGCCAGATAGAAAATATGCGCGATCGGCATGCCCACGGCCAGCAGCCCGGCCGCAGCCAGCGGACCGATCACCGCACCCAGATTGTCCATGGCACGATGAAAACCGAACGCCAGCCCGCGCTGCCCCGGCGCCACGCTGGCATTGAGCAAAGCATCGCGCGGCGCGCTGCGCAGGCCCTTGCCCATGCGATCGGCAAAGCGCAGTACCAGCACGCCGGGCCAGCTCGTAGCGAGGCCCAGCAGCGGGCGCGCGATGGCGCCCAGGCTGTAGCCGCCGACGACCCAGATGCGCATGCGCCGCATGCGGTCGGCCAGCACGCCGGCGACCAGCTTGACCAGGCTGCTGACCGCCTCGGCCACGCCCTCGATCAGGCCCAGCGCGCGCGGCCCGGCCATCAGCACGGTGGCCAGGTACAACGGCACCAGCGGATACACCAACTCGCCAGCGCTGTCGTTGAACAGGCTGATCAGGCTCAGCAGCAGCACCGTGCGCGGCAACGCGCGCAGCAACTTCCTCATGCCTTGCTCTTGCCACGCGCCTGCGCGCGCGCCGCGCGCAGGGCATCGAGTTTTTCCTTGATGCGCGATTCCAGACCGCGCTCGACCGGTGCGTACAGTTGCAGGTCGTCCAGCGCATCGGGCAGGCAGCGCTGATCCAGCGCCACGCCGCCTTGCACGTCGTGGTCGTACTGGTAGCCCTTGCTGTAACCCAGCTCTTTCATCAACCTGGTCGGCGCGTTGCGCAGGTGCATCGGCACCTCCAGCGTGCCGGTTGCGGCGACCACGCGCCGCGCCTCGCCCAGCGCGCGATAGACCGCGTTGCTCTTCGGCGCCACGGCCAGATACACCACCAGCTCGGCCAGGCCCAGCTCACCCTCGGGACTGCCCAGGCGCTCGTAGGTATCCCAGGCATCCAGCGCCATGCGCCACGCACGCGGATCGGCCAGGCCGATGTCCTCGACCGTCATGCGCAACATGCGTCGCGCCAGGTACAGCGGATCGCAGCCGCCATCGAGCATGCGCGTCAGCCAGTACAGCGCGGCGTCGGGATCGGAGCTGCGCACCGATTTGTGCAGCGCCGAGATCTGGTCGTAGAACTGCTCGCCGCCCTTGTCGAAGCGGCGCGTGCGTTCGGCCAGCACGCGCGTCAGCGTGTCGCGATCGATCACCCCGTCGCGCGCCAGTTCGCTGGCGATTTCCAGGAAGGTCAGCGCACGGCGCACGTCGCCATCGGCGGCCTGCGCAATCGAGTGCAGCGCGTCGTCCTGCAGCTTGAGCTGCAACGCGCCGAGGCCGCGTTGGTCATCGTCCAGCGCCTGTTGCAGCGCGACCACGATGTCCTCGGCCGAGATCGCCTCCAGCACATGCACGCGGCAGCGCGAGAGCAGCGCCGAGTTCAGCTCGAACGACGGGTTCTCGGTGGTGGCGCCGATGAACACGATGATGCCGCGCTCGATCGCGGGCAGGAATGCATCCTGCTGCGCCTTGTTGAAACGGTGCACCTCGTCCACGAACAGCACGCTGCGCAAACCCTGCGCATAGCGCGCCTCGGCCAGCGCCAGCGCGGCGCGCACCTCGGCCACGCCGGACAGCACCGCGGAAATCGCCACGAACTCGGCATCGGCGTAATGCGCCACCAGCCGCGCCAGCGTGGTCTTGCCGCAGCCGGGCGGCCCCCACAGCACCATCGAGTACACCTTGCCCGCCTCCAGCGCCATGCGCAGCGGCGCGTCGGGCGCCAGCAGCCGACGCTGGCCGACCATTTGCTGCAAGCGCTGCGGGCGCATGCGTTCGGCCAGCGGCTGCAGCGCGGTGGACTCGGGCAGCAGCGAGGGCGTGGCGTTGGCGGGTTTGCGCGGCATGCGCGGATGATACGGCCGCGCCGTGTTTCAGTTCTTCAACGGATAGGCCTCGGCCGTCGGCGCGTCGCCGATCACGTCGGCACCGGGCGGCGGGGTGAAACGGAACGTGTCGGCCGGAAGTTTCACGTTGCGTCGCCAGTCGCTGAAACGGATCGTGGTGCGATCGCCCAGCAGATCCTCGAACACCATCGTGCGCAACTGGTTGTCGGCGAAGCCCAGCTCGGCGTACTTGAACTCGGCGTGGTCATTGTTCGGGCGCAGCTTCAGCCACGCCTCGCCGTCGTGCGTGCCCTCCTCGTTCACCTTGAACTGGCGGTCGAGCAGTTTGAGGTCGGTGAGCACATTGAGCGGACTGTGCGCCTCGGCGCTGTTCTGCGCGCGCACCGTCACCTGCTGCAGGTCGGGGTCATACACCCAGACGCGCTTGCCGTCGGCGACGATGAGCTGGTGGTAGGGCTTGTCGACCTGCCAGCGGAACAGCCGCGGTGCGGCCAGTTGCAGCGTGCCGCTGGCGCCGCGCCCGGCATTGCCGTTGGCGTCCACGCTGATCTGGCTGAAGTGCGCGCTGACCGATTGCAGACCTGACGCGAAGGCATCGAGCTGCGCGCGCGCAGTGCCTGCAGCCTGCGCCAGCGCGGGCAATGCCAGGCCCAGCGCGCACAACATCACAAGGGCGCCACGGACACCGGCGAAATGCGCGACATGGGGATTCTGGATATTCATGCTGGCCATTGGCAGACAGTGGGAAAACGTCGCATAGCATGCCGCCCGGTGGCTGCATCGCGATGAAATGACGCGCCATGCAGCGTGCGCACCGGTGTTCGCCGCGCTACGGTCCAGCGGCGCGCAATGCGCCATTCGGCGCCATCGCGGCGGTCCTGCTGGGTCGGGTTCAGGGGATCAGTACTCACGCGGCGGTGGCGCCAGCACGACGCGATTGCCGTTGTGCTCGGGCGGGCTGACGATGCCCTGCTGCTCCATCATCTCGATCAGCCGCGCGGCGCGGTTGTAGCCGATGCGCAGGTGGCGCTGAACGCCCGAGATCGAGGCGCGCCGGCTGCGCACGACGATGTCCACGGCCTTGTCGAACAGCGCATTGTCGCTGCCGTCCTCGCCTTCGGCATCCTCGGGCAGGCCGGACTCGCCGATCACCTTGCCATCGCCCAGCGTCTGCACTTCCTCCAGCACACCGGTGATGAAATCAGGGCGGCCCTGCGCGCGCAGCCATTCGACCACGCGGTGCACCTCGGCGTCATCGACGAAGGCGCCATGCACGCGCTCCGGGGTGGCGGTGCCCGGCGGCAGGTACAGCATGTCGCCGTGGCCGAGCAGGGTCTCGGCGCCGGACTGGTCGAGGATGGTGCGCGAGTCGATCTTGCTGGACACCTGAAACGCGATGCGCGTCGGAATGTTGGCCTTGATCAGGCCGGTGATGACGTCCACCGAAGGCCGCTGCGTGGCCAGCACCAGGTGCACGCCGGCGGCGCGTGCCTTCTGCGCCAGGCGCGCGATGAGTTCCTCGACCTTCTTGCCGACGATCATCATCATGTCGGCGAATTCGTCGATGATCACCACGATCGAGTACAGCGTCTGCAGTTGCGGCGGCGGCGCGTTGGGCGCGCTGGCATCGGGCTTGAACAGCGGGTCCAGCAGCGGTTGCCCGGCCGCCTGCGCCTCGCGCACCTTCTTGTTGAAACCGGCCAGATTGCGCACGCCCAGCGCCGACATCAGCTTGTAGCGCCGCTCCATCTCGGCCACGCACCAGCGCAGCGCGTTGGCGGCTTCCTTCATGTCGGTGACCACCGGCGCCAGCAGGTGCGGGATATTCTGGTAGACCGACAGCTCGAGCATCTTCGGGTCGATCATGATCATGCGCACTTCGGCGGGCGCGGCCTTGTACAGCAGGCTCAGCACCATCGCGTTCAGCGCCACCGACTTGCCCGAGCCGGTGGTGCCGGCGACCAGCAGGTGCGGCATCTTGCCGAGGTCCACCACCGCGGGCCGACCACCGATGTCCTTGCCCAGCGCCAGCGCCAGCGGCGACTTCTGCGCGTCGTATTCCTTGGAGCGCAGGATCTCCGACAGATAGACGATCTCGCGGTGCGCGTTGGGGATCTCGATGCCGATCACGCTCTTGCCGGGGATCACGTCGACCACGCGCACGCTCTGCACCGACAAGCCGCGCGCGATGTCCTTGTCGAGGCTGCTGATCTGGCTGCCGCGCACGCCGGCGGCGGGTTCCATCTCGAAACGCGTGATCACCGGTCCGGGAAACACGGCGACCACACTGGCCTCGATGCGGAAATCGCGCAGCTTGGCGGTGAGCTGCTCGGACAGCACCTTGAGCATTTCCTGCGACCAGCCCTTGTTGAGCGTCGGCTTGGCCTCGTCCAGCAGGGACAGCGGCGGCAATTGCCCGGGCACGGCCGGACCCACGAACAGCGGGATCTGGTTTTCGCGCGCGGCACGATCGCTCTTCTCGACCATGGGCAGCGGCGGCGGCTCGATGCGCACCGGTTCACGCTCGGACTTGCGTTTGCTTTCGACGCGGCGCACTTCTTCGCGCTCGATGCGCTGGCTGCGCGCGGCCAGCACCTCGGGCGTGCGCTTGAGGTGCGCGCGCAGCCAATCGCCAAGGAGCAGCGTCAGGCGCCCGGTGCGATCCATCACCGCGAACCAGGACAGGCTCGTGGCCAGGGTCACGCTGACCAGAAATACCGCGAACAGCAGCAGCGTGGCACCGGGCAAGCCGAAGCCACCTTGCAGCGGATGCCCGATCAGACGCCCGAGGATGCCGCCGTAACCCGCCGCCAGACTAGTCGCCGTGCCCAGACGCAGCGTTGCCAGCGCCGCGCCGCTGGCGACGAAGCCGACAAAACCAATCAGGCGCAGCGTGGGCTCCAGTGGCGAGCGCGGCAGGCGCGCGCGCTCACGCAGCACATACAAGGCCAGCACCGCCAGCAACACCGGAAACGCGTACGCGGTGATGCCGAAAAACCACAGCAACGCGTCCGACAGGTACGCGCCGATCAGACCGCCCCAGTTGGCCACGCCCAGTTGCGGCCCGGAGTGCGACCAGGACGGGTCGTTGCGGTTGTGCGTGAGCAGGCATACCAGCACGTAAAGCGCGACCGGGAAAAGCAGCAGTGCGCCCGCCTCGCGCAGCAGACGCCGCGCGCCCTCGCTGAGCGCGATCCTGCCGTTCGTGCCGCTCGTCTTGCCGTTGGCCGCCACCGTCATCCTGCTTGCCGAAATCCTGCGGCAGATTACACCAGCCCGCGCCCGCGCCGGCAGCGCAAGTTGGTGACGCGCGGGTCCGCGCGGAGACGGTGCCGGCCGCTGCGCACGCGCGGCCTCAGACCATGCCCTGCAGCGCCGGATGCACGATCTTGCCGGCCTCGACATTGATGCCCTTGCGCAGCGGCTCGAACTGGCGCCAGTCGCCATCGGCGGCCAGACGCTGCACGTAGGGCAGGATCGCCGCGCAGATGGCGAGCGAGGAGGTCTGCGGCACCGCGCCGGGCATGTTGGTGACGGCGAAATGCGTCACCCCGTGCACGCTGTAGGTGGGATCCTTCCAGGTGGTCGGACGCGAGGTCTCGAAGCAGCCGCCCTGGTCGATCGAGATGTCCACCAGCACGCTGCCCTTCTCCATCGACTTGACCATGGCCTCGGTGACCACGCGCGGCGCCTTGGCGCTGGGGATCAGCACCGCACCGACGACGATGTCGGCACCCGCTACTTCCTCGGCCACCAGGGATTCGTAGGCGTACAGCGCGGTGACGTTGGGCCCCAGCGCCATCATCTCGGCCATGCGATCCGGGCGCTTGTCGAACACCACCACATTGGCGCCGGCGGCGGCGGCCAGCGCGGCGGCATTGCCACCGGCGGCGCCAGCGCCCAGCACCACGACCTTGCCGCGCGGCGTGGATGCCATGCCGCCGAGCAGCTTGCCCTTGCCGCCTTGCGGCTGGTGCAGCAGGGTCGTGCCCATCTGCGTGGCGATGCGCCCGGCGATCACCGACATCGGGTGCAGCAGCGGCAGGCCGCCGTGGTCCTCGACCGACTCGAAGGCCACGCCGGTCAGGCCGATGGCCAGCAACTCGCGCGTCAATTGCGGCTCGGCGGCGAGGTGCAGGTAGCAGAACAGCAGGTGATGCTTCTTCAGCAGCGCGAGGTCGCCGGCAATGGGCTCCTTGACCTTGACGATCAGCTCGCCCTTCTCGTACAGCGCGGCCGCGTCGGGGACGATCTTCACGCCGATGCGGGTGTAGGCGTCGTCGCTGAAGCCGCTCTTCAGGCCGGCGCCGGACTGCACGAAAACCTCGTGACCATGGCGCAGCAGATCGGCGCAGGCGGCGGGCACCAGGGCCACACGGCCTTCGAGCGTCTTGGTTTCTGAAGGAATGCCGATACGCATGGGAAAAACCTCGCAGGGAAATGGGGAAACATCGTCGCGCGGCTTGATTCAGGCATCCGCCGTCCCCATGCTGCGGCACTTCAGGCCTGTCGCGATGGGCGCGTCCAGCACGCGCGGCAGGCCGCGTTTTCGCCGCAACCAACGGGAAATTGTACATGAGCCCCCCGCGCCACAGTCGGCTGTTGATCCTTGGTTCCGGCCCCGCCGGCTACAGCGCCGCGGTGTATGCCGCGCGCGCCAACCTCAAACCGCTGCTGATCACCGGGCTGCAGGCCGGCGGCCAGCTCACCACCACCACCGATGTCGACAACTGGCCCGGCGACGTGCAGGGCGTGCAGGGCCCGCAGCTGATGGAGCGCATGCAGCAACATGCCGCACGCTTCGATACCGAGGTCGTGTTCGACCACATCCACACCGCGAAGCTCGATGTGCGCCCGTTCCGCCTCGTCGGCGACAGCGGCGAATACACCTGCGACGCGCTGATCATCGCCACCGGCGCCAGCGCCAAATACCTGGGCCTGCCCTCCGAGCAGGCGTTCGCCGGCAAGGGCGTGTCGGCGTGCGCCACCTGCGACGGATTTTTCTATCGCGGCAAGGACGTGGCGGTGATCGGCGGCGGCAACACCGCGGTCGAGGAGGCGCTGTATCTGGCCAATATCTGCGACAAGGTCACCCTGGTGCATCGCCGCGACAGCCTGCGCGCGGAAAAAATCATGCAGGACAAACTGTTCGAGAAGCAGCGCGCCGGCAAGATCGAGATCATCTGGAACAGCGGCGTGGACGAGGTACTGGGCGATGCCAGCGGCGTCACCGGCCTGCGCCTGAAGAGCACGCGCGACGGCAGCACGCGCGAGATCGCCGTGCACGGCGTGTTCATCGCCATCGGCCACAGCCCCAACACCGCCATCTTCAAGGACGAACTGGCCATGCGCGAAGGCGGCTACCTGGTGGTGCGCGGCGGGCTGGAGGGCAATGCCACGCAGACCAGCATCCCCGGCGTGTTCGCCGCCGGCGACGTGGCCGACTCGGTTTACCGCCAGGCGGTCACCAGCGCCGGCACCGGCTGCATGGCCGCGCTGGACGCCGAGAAATACCTCGACGACCTGGGACACTGAGCGGCAGCATGCGATGACGCTGGCGCTGCGCATCATCGAGCGGCTGGACGCGATTGCCGCCGCCGACTGGGATGCGCTGCGCCCCGACGACAATCCGTTTCTCAGCCACGCGTTCCTCGCCGGACTGGAGCGAGACGGTTGTCTACGCGCCGAGTGGGGCTGGCAGGCGCAGCATCTGGGTTTGTTCGAGGACGCGCGACTGCTGGCCGTCGCGCCGCTGTATCTGAAGTTCAACTCGCACGGCGAGTTCGTGTTCGACCACGCCTGGGCGCAAGCGCTGCAGCGCGCCGGCGGCGACTACTATCCCAAGCTGCTGTGCGCGGTGCCGTACTCGCCCGTGGTGGGGCCACGCCTGCTGGCCGGCGTGGACGCGCATGCGGATGCACGCCGCGCCGCGCTGCTGGCTGGCCTGCGCGAGCTGATGCAAAGCGCACGCGTCAGTTCCACGCATCTGCTCTTTCTCGACGCCGCCGATCTCGCCGCCTGCGCGCGCGACGACGCGCACTGGCTGGCGCGCAGCGACGTGCAGTTCCACTGGAGCAACCGCGACTGGCACACGTTCGAGGATTTCCTGGCCGCGCTCAAGCACAAGAAACGCAAGAACATCCGCGCCGAACGCGCGCAGGTCGCCGCATCCGGTCTGCGCATTGAATGGCGCGCGGGCGCCAGCCTCGACGCGAGTGAATGGCGCGCGGTGCATGCGCTGTACCTGGACACTTTCGACGCGCACGGCAACCATGCCGCGCTCAGCGCCGATTTCTTCGCCCACCTCGGCGCCACCCTGCCCGGCCAGGTGTGGCTGGCGCTGGCGCGCTCCGGTGATGACATCGTGGCGATGGCGCTGTTCCTCGGTTCTTCGAGCACGCTGTACGGACGCTACTGGGGCAGCCGCGTGCAGATGCCGGGCCTGCATTTCGAGCTGTGCTACTACCAGGGCATCGAACATTGCCTGCGTGCCGGCCTGCAGCGCTTCGAGCCCGGCGCGCAGGGCGAGCACAAGCTGGCGCGCGGCTTCCTGCCCACGCTCACCCACTCGCGCCACGCCATCGCGCATGCCGGGCTGCGCCACGCCGTGGCGCACTATCTCGAAGCCGAACAGGCGCAGGTGCAAGACTGGCGCGAGCAGTTGCTGACGCATTCGCCTTACGCACAATGAAACCGCGCGGGCGCTGATCGCCCACGCATCACGATCCGCCCGCGCCGGCCCTACGATGTCCACATGAGCAGCGCCCGCCCCTACCTGCTGGCACCCGATGACACGCACTTCCCGCCGGTCGCGCGCGCGCATGCATCCGGGCTGCTGGCCATCGGCGGCGATCTGCGGCCCGAACGCCTGCGCGCGGCGTATGCGCAAGGCATCTTTCCCTGGTACAGCGCGGGCGAACCGCTGCTGTGGTGGTCGCCCGATCCGCGCTGCGTGTTCGACACGGCAAGCACGCGTCCGCAGCGGCGCTACGCGCGCACGCTGCGCAAGCTGGACTGGACGCTCAGCGCCGATCGCGCCTTCGCCGACGTGCTCGGCGCCTGCGCTGCGCCGCGACCCGGCCAGGACGGCACCTGGATCACCCCGGCCATGCGCCGCGCCTACACGCGGCTGCACCAGCTCGGCCACGCGCATTCATTCGAAGTCTGGGACGGCAGCGAATTGGTCGGCGGCCTCTACGGCGTCGCCAGCGGCGGGATGTTTTCGGGCGAATCGATGTTCAGCGCGCGCAGCGGTGGCTCCAAGGTCGCGCTGTACCTTGCCTGCCGCGCATTGGCGGCGTGGGGCATGCCGCTGCTGGATGCGCAGGTGGCCAACGCGCACACACGGGCGCTGGGTGCCATCGAACTGCCGCGCGCACAATTCAGCGCGTTACTGCAGGATTTGGCCGGCATGCCATCACCCGCCGACTGGGACGCCGCGCTGCCGCTGCGCCACGCGGCGGCGCTGGTGGCTTGAGAGACGCTGAATTCAAATGCTGCCTGCACCGTGGTTGCAACTGCATCGCGATGCGCTGTCCCGCATTGACTCGCAAGCCTCGCGTGTCACCGCGCGCAGTGCGCGCACACGATCCACTCCGCGGATTGATGCGCGCCAGGCGACCGGCAAGAGCGCGGCGCCTGGCGGCAGGGTCGCATCAGCGCCGCTGCAGCTTGCCCAGCAGGCTGAGGATTTCGATGTACAGCCACACC
>DZBX01000074.1 GCA_022730075.1 Rhodanobacter sp.
CTGCGCCACAACGGCGTCGCGATCGGCAAGGGCGACTACCTCGGCGCACGCTGAGTCGCGCAGCCGACCTCGCGGACCTTGGCTGGCGCGTTGCCGGGCGCCAGCACGAGATCGCGCGTGACTCACATCATCAATGTGCATTCGACAAGACAAGGTTCTTCGCGCGAACGGCCAATGACGAGAGACAAGGTCATTGCCGCGCACCACCCGTCGTCATTCCCGCGCAGAGCCTGCCCCCGCGAAGGCAGGGGCGGGAGTCGCTTCACGACAGCGGAGCTGGTTATCCATCGCGTCCTGGAGTCACTGGATCCCCGCCTGCGCGGGGATGACGAGCTGACCTGCGCGGGGATGACGAGCTGACCTGCGCGGGGATGACGAGCTGACCTGCGCGGGAATGACAGTCTGGTCATCGCCGGTATCCGATCGTAATTTTGTATCAGGTCTGCGGGTCGGATGTTGACGCAGTGCTTCCGCGCGCCACGGCCTTCAGTGCCTTCTCGATGGAATCCGGCGCGCACATGATGCTCATGAAGCTGTTCGAGCCCATCATGCTGAGGTCGGGAAAGTTGATGGCGATGCGAAATTTCACCGCCAGTGCATAAACCCGGTCGCCGGACACGAGAATGTCGTAGGGCAGCTGACCGGTCGACTTGAGCGCCCTGAAGTCGATGCGGCTCATGATGTACTCATCGCCGCTGCACTTGTTGCCGGTGATGCCGGCCAGTGCCACCCCGAACAATGTCTGCTCCTTGCCGGGGATGGCGACCTCGTAAACCTCGCTGGCACCGCCATTGTGCGCGGCCAGGCCGGCCTTCACCGCGCTCAGCGCCTGCGCGTAGCTGTCGTACTTGGCGAGGTGGTGGGCATCGTCGAAGTACGGCATCAGGAACTTGTAGTGGTAGTCCCGCAGGTCCGCTGCCGTCAGGCCTTTTTTGGAGCCATAGGCCTGCTGCGCGCCCAGCGCCTTGCCGAGATCCGCCGCCACGCCGCGCAGATCGCTTTTCAGGCGATAGGCATTGGCCATGTAACTCGGATTGGTATAGGCCACCTGGATTTGCGTGGCGCCTTTGCTGACCACGCGGGTGACGCTGACGCGCTGCACGACGGCATAACCGCCGAACTTGGTTTCCGCGGCGGCGGCCAGCAACGCGGGGTTGGTGACGCCGATCACCTCGGCCGATACCGTTTCGCCTGCCGGAAAGGCGGCATCGGAGTAGGGCGCGTAGCTGCCGACGATGCTGAATCCGTGATCGGTGAGTTGTTTCTCGACCCGGGTGACGACCTGCGCCATGTCGCCGCTGGTGGTGTAGGCGAGCTCGAACGGTTTGAGCCGCTCGGCGGCATGGGCTTGATTCAAGCCCAGCAGCAGCAGCGCAACGACAGCAATGCTCAAAACAGACCGTAAACGCATGACAGATGTGACCATGATGGGCTCCTCGCGCCGGTGTGCCGCATTCGCAAATCGCACATTAGGAATATGCGAGTCAGCAGTGAAAGCATTCCGCCAGCCTGCGTCAAGGTTCGCTGCACTATTTTCCGGGCACGCGCGTTGCGGCAGCGGCGCGCCGCCGTGCCTCGCGCTGGCGCAGGATGCGTTTCCACAGCAGGCTGGCACCCAGCCACGCGGCAAACAAGGCCAGCGGCCAGGCCAGCACACGCGGCCACCACGCGCCCAGCGCGGCCAGCAGCAGCAGGGCGATCCCGGCCAGCGACAGCACGCCGCGCTCGGAATCGGCCAGCACGCGGCGATTGGCGATGGCCGCGCCCACGGTGTTGGCCAGGCGCAAGGCGGTGGCTGCCGCGCGCGATGAACTGCCGCCGCGCGCACTGCGGCGGCGCTCGCCCTGCGGGCGCGGGCGCCGGCCGGCCAGCAGCAGTTCGGTGGCGTTGTCCAGGTCGCGCAGGTAGTGCTCCTGCATCTGTTCGGCGATGCCGATGTCTTCGATCGCGGCATCGAGTTCGCAGTTGGCCAGCCAGCTCGACAGGTTGAGATTCGATGAACCCACGCGCGCCCAGCGCCCGTCAGCCACCGCGGTCTTGGCGTGCATCATGCTGCCGTTCCATTCGAATACGCGGATGCCGGCTTCCAGCAGCGGCCGGAAACCCGCGCGCGACAACGCTGCAACTGCGGGCAGGTTGTTGTTGCCCGGCACCAGCAGGCGCACATCGACACCATCGGCCGCGGCCGCGGCCAGGCCGCGCACGTAAGTGGGCACGCCGACGAAATAGGCATCGGAGATCCACAGCGTGCGCGTGGCCATGGCGGCGATCAGTTGTTCAAGCTGGTACATGGCGGCCTGCGCCGGCACCGTGGCGATCACGCGCAATGCGACTTCACCTTGTGCCGCGGGAACCGGTGCCGCGGCGAACTCCAGCGCCGGCCCCATGCCGCCCCAGCTTTCGCGGAACGCGGCTTCCAGATCGGCTACGGCCGGGCCTTCGATCAGCAGCCCGGTGTCGCGCCAGGGCGGTATGCCGTGCGCCGCGTCACCCAGCCACTTGGCCGCCACGCACACCCCGGACAGCGAGCCGATGCGCCCATCCACCACCAGCAACTTGCGATGATCGCGGCCGATCCAGCCCAGCGGACTGTCCAGGCGCGGCGGATTGAACGCGCGCACGGCGATGCCGGCCGCACGCAGCGGTTCGAAGAACGCGCGCTTGGCATTGCCGAAGGTGCCGAACCAGTCGTGGATCAGCGCTACTTGCACACCGGCGCGCGCGCGTGCGATCAGCAAGTCGCGGAAGCGCCGCCCCACGTGATCGTCGGCGATGATGTAGTTCTCCAGCAGCACGTAATCGCGTGCCGATTCGATCATGGCCGCCCACGCCTCGAAGTGCTGCGCGCCGTCGATCAGCAATTGCACGCGGTTGCCGGTGATCAGCGGCGCGCCGGCCGCGCGGCTCAGCACCTGTCCGGCGATCAGGCGCAGGGCAGGAGTTGCGGCATGCGGGGCGGTGGCGGGGTGTGCCGGGTTCATGCCGTGCAGTGTAGGACGCGGCGCAGGCACATCCGCATGGCGTGTCCGGATCATGTCGGCGGATGCGGTTTCGATGCCCGTGCTGGGGCTGCGTGGCGGCTGGGGCTAAAATGGCGCTAGCCTGCACGGTCGAGGATCATCACCGCATGCGCACCGGATACCGTCACTGGGGAAATGGATGAGCGAGGCTTACACGCGCCTGATCGCAGGCATGCCGGCGCGCGTGCCGGCCAGCGGGGCCACACCCGCCAGTGCCCGGCACATGCAGCAGCACATCGCGCAATTGCCGATGGCCAATCCCACGGTGGCGGCGCGCGAGCTCACGCAACTGCTCGCGCGCATGCTGACGACGGTGTGGCCGGGTGGCCAGCGGCTGGCAGCGCTGGATGCGCTTGCAGCCAGCGTCGCGCAATTGTCCGATGGCTTCGAACGCCAGCTGGCCAGCGAGAGCTTTCCGCTGCCTGCGGCCAAGTTGGCGCTGGCGGAAACCGTCGGCGGTTTCCAGCGGGAACTGGCCGAAGGCTACGCGCTGGCCGTGTACGAGCTGTGCGCGCCGTCCGGCAAGGTCGCCTGGCTGCGCGGCAAGACCGTTGCGCAGGCCCTTGCGCGCGCGCTGCGGCATGGCAGCCAGAGCCTGCTGTGGGACTACCGCCTGTATCGCAATCCGCCTGCGGGTGCCTGGCTGCGCCTGCATGCGGCTTATGCATTTGCGCTGGAGAGCGGAGTCGCCGATCAGCCCGTGACGCTGGATGCGGCGCAGCGTCTGTCGCCGAGCACGATCTACAAACATGCGCTGTTGCTGGCGCTGTCCAACCCGTACCGCTTCTCGACGCGCGAGCTGTCCGATGCCTGCGATGTCACGGGCGTGTTTGCCATGCGCTGCCAACTGCACGCCGGCGGCAGCGGCGCCATCGCGCTCGATCTGGCCGCCGACACCGGGCCCGGCTATCTGCCCGAGGAGCGTCGTGCCGCCGCGCCCGGCCTGCACGATTTCGACGCCGAACCCGCGCGCGCGGCCTTGGCGGCCGATCGCCAGATGCAGCCCGGCGCTATCGCACACGCCAGTTATCGGTTGCCCGACGGCAAGACCCTGGAAGTCAGCCACGCCTTCCTCGAACGCCTGCAATCGACGTGGAGCGGCAGCGCCGAGCGCGGCCATGCGCGTTTGCAGGCCGGGCACCCACTCGAAGCCGTCATCGGCCTGCATGCGCTGCACATGCTGCTGGCCGGGGGGCAGCAATTCCAGACCTTCCTCAGCGGCCTGCGTGGCGCCGGCATCAGCATCGGCGCGCAGTCACAGAGCCCGGCCTGGGCGGCGGCGACCGATGGCGGCGGCATCGCCGTGCAACGCGTGCAGGTACTCGACCAAAGTCTTGGTGGCTATCGTCTGTTGTGGCATGCCGAGGTCGGCATGCGCATCCGCGTCGGCGAGATCGTGGGTCTGGCGCCGCCCAGCGAGCGCGGTGACGGGCAGGACTGGATGGTCGGCGTCGTGCGCTGGTTGCGCATCGAGGCGTCCGGGCAACTGGATACCGGTGTCGAGCTGCTGTCCAGACAGGCGCTGCCGGCGGCGGTGCGTTTTCCCGATGCGCGCGGTCAGCTGCGCGATGCGGTGCGCGCGCTGTTGCTGCACCAGGGCGATCACGAACTGTTGCTGCTGGCCACCCGGAGCGAGGCCATGCCCGCCGCGCTTGAGGTGAGCATGCCCGAGGATCCGCGCGACTGGCAGCCGTTGCCATCGGTGCGCATGGCGCAGATCGAGTCCAGCGAGGCGCTCAGTCCGGCTTACCAGCGCCTGCGCGTCAGCGCCGCGTCGCGGCCCGTGCCGGCGAACGCCGCGGCTGGAGCCGAGGCATGAGCGTCGTCGCGCCGGTCGGCAGCGCTGCGCCGCGACATGTCACGCGCGCGGTGCGCATCGGGCGCGTGCGCATCGGCGGCACGGCGCCGGTCGTGGTGCAGTCGATGACCAACACCGACACCGCCGATGTCGCCGGCACCGCCCAACAGGTGGCCGAGCTGGCGCGCGCCGGTTCGGAGCTGGTGCGCATTACCGTCAACACCCCCGAGGCCGCGGCCGCCGTGCCGCGCATCCGCGAACGCCTGGACATGATGGGCGTCGAGGTGCCGCTGATCGGCGATTTCCATTACAACGGTCACCAGTTGCTGGCCGCCGAGCCGGCCTGCGCCGTGGCGCTGGCCAAATACCGCATCAACCCGGGCAATGTCGGCTTTGGCAGAAAACGCGATACGCAGTTCTCCGCGATCATCGAGACCGCGCTGCGTCACGACAAGCCGGTGCGCATCGGCGTCAACTGGGGTTCGCTCGACCAGTCGCTGCTGGCGCGGCTGATGGACGAGAATCATGCACGCGAGAGTCCATGGGATGCCGCAGCGGTGGGTCGCGAGGCGCTGATCCGCTCGGCGCTCGATTCCGCCGCGCGCGCCGAGGAACTGGGCATGGCGCGCGATCACATCATCCTGTCGTGCAAGGTGTCCGGCGTGCAGGAGCTGATCGCGGTCTACCGTGACCTGGCCGCACGCAGCGATTACGCCCTGCATCTGGGTCTCACCGAAGCCGGCATGGGCAGCAAGGGCATCGTCGCCTCGAGCGCGGCGCTTGCTGTGCTGCTGCAGGAAGGCATCGGCGACACCATCCGCATTTCGCTGACGCCGGCGCCGGGCGAGGCGCGCACGCGCGAGGTGATCGTCGCGCAGGAGCTGCTGCAGACGATGGGTCTGCGCGCGTTCACGCCGCTGGTCACCGCGTGCCCTGGCTGTGGGCGCACCACCAGCAGCTTCTTCCAGGAACTGGCGCAGCGCGTGCAGGAACACGTGCGCGCGCGCATGCCCGAATGGCGCCTGCAATACGACGGTGTGGAAAATCTGACCTTGGCGGTGATGGGCTGCGTGGTCAACGGCCCCGGCGAATCGCGCCACGCCAACCTTGGCATTTCGCTGCCCGGCACCGGCGAGACGCCGGCCGCGCCGGTGTTCGTCGATGGCCAGAAAACCGTCACCTTGCGTGGCGCGGGTATCGCCGATGAGTTCATCGGCATCCTCGAGGACTACGTCGCCACGCGCTACAGCCAGCGTGGCGGGTGACAGCAGACGGGCGCCACGACTGTGCCAAGCATGTATCACGTAAATATTACGGTTTAAAGCCATCATCGTATGATATCGATGTGTGGATTTGCTTTGCGGCAGCCATGCAATCTGATTAGGTTTCCGTAAGCCGGGCATGGTTCCGGCATGCGGAGATTGGTCATGGATTCACGTGTTTCTCGCACGACCCTCGCGTTCGCCGGCTTGTGCACACTCGTGCTGTGCCTGGCGCTGGCCGCGGGCAACGCGCGCGCCGGCACCGAGTCGGCACCAACACCGCTGAACGCGCTGATGAAGTGGCGCAGCATCGGCCCTTACATCGGCGGACGCGTGGTCGCGGTCGCCGGCGTGCCCAGCGAGCGCGACCTGTTCTACATGGGCGGGGTCGACGGCGGCGTGTGGCGCAGCACCGACTACGGCGTCAAGTGGGTCAATCTCACCGACGGCACGCTGCCCGGCTCCAGCAACAGCATCGGCGCGATCGCGGTGGCGCCGTCGAATCCCAAGGTGATCTACGCCGGCACCGGCGAGAGCGACATTCGCGGCGACATGATCACCGGTGACGGTGTGTTCCGCTCGGACGACGCCGGCAAGACCTGGCGCGCGGCGGGTCTGGCCGACACCCACACCATCAGCGCGATCGTGGTAGATCCGAAAAACCCCGACGTGGTCTACGCGTCATCCATGGGTCACGTGTTCAAGCCCAACGGCGAGCGCGGCGTGTTCAAGTCGGTCGACGGCGGCAAGACCTGGAGCAAGATCCTCTACGTCGATGCCAGGACCGGCGCCATCGATCTGGTGATGGACCCGAAAAACCCGGACGTGCTCTACGCCGCGATGTGGCAGGCCTACCGCCGACCGTGGACGCTGCAGGACGGCGGCCCCGGCAGCGGCCTGTACAAGAGCACGGACGGCGGCGCGCACTGGAGCGAGATCTCGCGCAACACGGGCTTTCCGCAGGGCGTGCTGGGGCGCATCGGCGTCAGCGTCGCGGCCAGCGATCCGGCCGTGGTCTACGCGATCGTGCAGGCCCGGGGCGGCGGCGTGTTCCGCTCGAACGACGCCGGTGCGACGTGGACGCGGGTGAGCGCCAACTGGAGCCTGCGCCAGCGCGCGTTCTATTACATGAGCATCTACGCCGACCCGACCGACGCCAATACGGTGTACGTGCCCGAGGTCGATGCGCTGTGGGTCTCGCATGACGGCGGCAAGGCGTTCGCCAAGCTGCACACGCCGCACGGCGACAACCACATCGTCTGGATCAACCCCCACGATCCGAAGTTGTTGCTCGAAGGCAACGACGGTGGCGCGACCGTGTCCACCGACGGCGGCCTGACCTGGAGCGGTGATCACAACCAGCCGACCGGACAGTTCTATCACGTGGCACTGGACGACCAGTTTCCATTCCACATCTATGGCGCGCAGCAGGATGAGGGTTCCTTCGAGGGCCCCAGTGCCGCCAGCGCCGGCATGATTCCGCTGGGCGCTTGGCATCGCGTGGCCTACGGCGAAGCCACCTTCGTCGCACCGCAGCCGGGCAACCCCAACATCACCTACGGCAGCGGTTACTTCAGCATCCAGTTGCGTTATGACATGGCCACCGGCCAGTTCCGCGAGGTCAGCCCATGGCCGGAGTACCAGGAAGGCGCCGCGTCCAACCAGCTCAAGTACCGCTTCGGCTGGACGCACCCGATCCTGTTTTCCGCAGCCAAGCCAGGCGAACTGCTGCTGGCTTCGCAGTATGTGCTGAAGAGCACCGACGGCGGCGAGACCTGGACGCGCATCAGCCCCGACCTGACGCGCAACGATCCCGCCACCGAACGGCCCAGCGGCGGCCCGGTCGATCTCGACCAGTCGGGCGCGGAAATCTTCCCCGACATCTCGGCGCTGGCGCCTTCGCCGCTGGATGCCGGCATCGTCTGGGCCGGTTCGGCCGACGGCCTCGTCCACGTCACCACCGATGGCGGCAAGAGCTGGAAGCTGGTCACGCCCAAAGGCATCCCCGGCTGGGCGCAGATCAGCTCGATTGAACCTTCCCACGTGGCCAGGGGCACGGCGTACCTGACCGCCTCGCGCTACATGTGGGACGACTTCCATCCCTACGTGTTCGAGACCACCGATTACGGCGCGCACTGGACGCCGATCACCACGGGCCTGCCCGCCGACCAGTACGCCTTTGTCGTGCGCCAGGATCCGAACGACGCGCGGCTGCTGTTCCTCGGCACCAAGAACACGGTGTACGCCAGCTACGACGGCGGTCTGTACTGGCATCCGCTGGCGCTGAACCTGCCCAAGGTGCAGGTGCGCGATCTCGCCGTCAACGTGCGTCAGGGCGATCTGGTCGCCGCCACGCACGGGCGCTCGTTCTGGGTGCTGGACAACCTGGCCCTGCTGGAGCAGATGACCCGGCAGCCGACGGTCGCCGCCGATGTCGCGCAGGTGTTCGCGCCCGAAACCGCGTGGCTGACCCACGCTTATGGTGCCAGCCCGTATGCCAAGTTCGTGACCGACGCCGGTGCCAATCCGCCGTTCGGCGCGAATGTGTACTTCCACATCCCGGCGGACTACGACGGCAAGGCGCCGGTGACACTGAGCTTCGTCGATGCGCAGGGGCAGGTGGTGCGCCGCTTTGACTTGCACCTCAAGGCCACGGCGCCCAAGCCGGCCGCCACCGTGAGCGACAACTGGACGCCGATCCAGGCCAAGCAGGCCGCGGCCGCCAAACTCACCGCGATCGCGCCCGGCATGAACCGCCTGCAGTGGAACCTGCGCTGGCCTGATGCCACCGAAGTCACCGGCTTCCAGGCGCCGATCGCCGCCGGCGGACTCGATGACACCGTGGAAGGCCCGGTCGTCGTGCCCGGGCGCTACACCGCGGTGCTCGACTTCGGCGGCAAGAAGTCCGAGCAGGCCTTCACCGTGGCGCTCGATCCACGCCTGCACCCGGCGCCCGGCGCATTGGCCGCGCGCCTCGCGCTGGGGCTGAAGATCCACGCCGCGCTGGACACGCTGGATCGCACCCTCAACCAGGCCATCGCCCTGCGTGACCAGCTCGACGGCGCGGTCGCCGCGGGCACCCTGACCAAGACCAGGGCGCAGCCAGCGCTGAACGCGCTCGATGCCGACATCGCCGACTTGGTCGCGCTGCAGATCCAGTCCAGCGAGGGCAGCCTGCTGCACGAGACGAAACTGCGCAGCCATCTCGCGTACCTCGCCGCCGACATCGACCTCAGCTACGACCGGCCGACGCAGGCGGAGTACGCCGTGTTCGACCACCTCGAGCGGCAGGCGCAAGCCGGCGAGCGGAAACTGCACGCCGACATCGCGCAGGGGCAGCGCGTGCTCTAGCGCTGGGCGACGCAGCGGCGGATGATGAGCGCCGCTGCGTCGCGATGATGCGACGCATGCCCATCAGGAGAATGCACGCATGAGCAGTACAGCAAACGTGGCGGTGCTCGTCGGCAGTCTGCGCAAGGAATCCTTCAACCGGCGCATGGCGCTGGCGCTCGCGGAGATGGCGCGCGGCACGCTGGATCTGCAGCTGATCGGGATCGGCGCGCTGCCGCTGTACAACCAGGATCTCGATGCCACGCCGCCCCCCGAATGGACCGCGTTTCGCGATGCGGTGAAGGCTTGCGACGCGCTGCTGTTCGTCACCCCCGAATACAACCGCGGGGTGCCCGGCGTGCTCAAGAACGCGCTGGATGTCGGCTCGCGCCCTTACGGCCACAGCGTCTGGGGCGGCAAGCCCGGCGCCGTGATCAGCGTGTCGCCCGGCGCCATCGGCGGCTTCGGCGCCAATCACCACCTGCGCCAGTCGCTGGTGTTCCTCGACGTGCCGACCATGGCGCAGCCCGAGGCCTATCTCGGCGGCGCTGGCAGCCTGTTCGACGCGCAGGGCCATATCGCCAACGAAGCCACGCGCGGCTTCATGCAGAAATTCCTGGATGCCTACGCGGCCTGGGTTGCGCTGCAGCGCAAGCCGGCGTGATGTCCGTTCACTCCGTCCCTGGCTGTCTGCCTGTCGTCGCGTCGCATGTATCGGAGTCCATGATCGGAGGATTTTCACCATGAATGCAAAGCAGCCAATGGCCATCGCCATGCACCTGATCGCCGGCGTCCTGCTGTTCGGACTGTGCTTGCCCGCCGCCTGGGCCAAGGCACCGGATCCGCTGCAAGCAGCGGTCCAGCGCGGCGCGCATCTGTTTGCGACCGATACGTTCGGCGGCCACGGCATGACTTGCCAGAGCTGCCATTCGGGCGGCGGCAAAATCGCCGGACAGGTCGCCGGCGGTGGCAAAATTCCGAGTCTGGCCAACGCCGCCGCGATTTTCCCGCGCTACAGCCCACGCGCGGGCAAGGTCATCACCCTGCAGGACCAGATCCGCGCCTGCATCGCGGGCGCCCTCGGCGGCAAGCCGCCCGCCTACGGCAGCCAGGCACTGACCGACCTGACGAGTTACCTCACGTTCCTGTCCAACGGCAAGCCGATCGACATGGGCGGCAAACCGAAATAGGGCGGTCGCGTCCGTCTCGCCCGCGCGCCCAGCGTTCGACGCGCTGCCCCCGGCCGGTGCCATCGCCGCCGTGCAGCCCGGCCTGCCTGCGCGGCTCGGCGTTACGTCGACTCGGTACGGTCACGCGCATCGACCCGATGCCGTTGCCGGTGCGACGTGGAGCGCCTGGCCGTGCTGTTCACGCCTTGACTGGCACAGCATTCGCCCTGCTGTCCGGCGCGCAGGTTTCGCCGTTTGGATTGGTCACGCGGATCGCGCTGGCCGTGTTGCTGCTGGCGGTGTTCCTGGTGGCGCACTTTCCCGCGCGCCGAGCCGCGCGCGCCGATCCGGCGGAGAGCCTGCATGAGCTGCTGGTCGCGTGCAGTTGGCGGACTGCCTCATCGGCCTTACGCAAACGTATGGCTGCGACAGGTGGCTATGTAGCCGAGTGAATGCGTTAACTGGCGCTGCACGACGACTTGCGCAGGGACTCTCGGATGGGTATGGCGAGTACGGCAGCGTGGCTTAGCCCGTTTCGGCCCGAGGCGCTGGAAGCGCAGCGGTGGGCATGTCCCGATTACTGCGCTGCGGATGCGCCAACGATCGAGGTTGCCGGAGTGCGGTCGAGCACCCGGCAGCTCAGTCGGCTCAATCGTCCCCAGCGGATCCTGGCGACCATCTTCGGTGTGGTGGCGGGTTTCGCCCTGCTGATCGCGCTGGTCGGGCTGCTCGTGTTCCTGCGGCTGTTTCTGGCGCTGCGCAAGCGGGTGGATGCGATCCGCCAGGCGCTGGGCGCGAGCCCGCGCCGCCTGTACACCGGAGTGGTGGTCGGCACCGTGTTGCTGGGCGGGGCTGGCGCCGTGCTGGCTCTGTTGTTCACACCCTGGTTGGCGCAGCAGTTCGCCCTGCTCTCCGGCGCCCAGGTGGCGCCGTTCGGCGCGGCGACGTGGATCGCGCTGGCCGTGCTGCTGCTGGCGGTGTTCCTGGTGGCACACTTCCCCGCGCGTCGCGCCGCACGCGCCGAACCGGCGGAGAGCTTGCATGAGCTATAAGGTGACCCGATGAACGACGCCCCGCGCCCCG
>DZBX01000227.1 GCA_022730075.1 Rhodanobacter sp.
ATGGAGCAGTTCATGCCCATGAGCCAGTCAGCCCGCTGACGCGCCAGAGCGGAATCAAAGAGCGGGCGCAGGGCGGCGTTGGGCTTGATGGTGACCAGGGCGCGCTGGACGCTTTCGTCGTCCAGGCTGGACAGCCACAGGCGGGAGGTCTTGCCCTTCCAGTTCAGGAACAGCAAGACCTCATCGACCAAAAGCTGCCCCTCGCGGTCGGCGTCGCCTGCGTTGACGACTTCCGATGCGTCTTTGAGCAGATCACGGATCACCTTGACCTGCTTGCCGGCCCCGCCATCGCGCGGCGAGAGCTTCCAGTCCGTGGGGAGAACCGGCAGATGTGAAGCGAGCACCTTGCCGCCGTCCACATAGTCCTCGGGCCTGGCCTGTTCAAGAAGGTGGCCGAAGCACCAGGTGACGCGGGTCTTGGCCTGCGGGCAATCGATGTAGCCATCGTTTCGCTTCGCGCCGCCGATGACACCCGCGATGGCTTGGGCGACGGAGGGTTTTTCGGCAATGATGAGGCGCATGGTGTGTCTCCAGGAAGGGTGATGGTTCTCTGAAGACTCTTCGGGGTGGGGACATGAGGCGCTTGTCCCCCGTCGGCAGAGTCAGGGTCAGGCGCCAATGTCTGGCGCCGCAACCCTGAATGGACGCTGCTATGACGCCACTCGACATGTCTGTCATCGTTTTTGGAATCTTTGCCATCCTCTTTGGCGTCGCGGTACTCATCATGCTGGCTCTGTGGCCCAAGGCGTCGCAGGTCGCACAGCCTGCTACCCATCAGTTCGCAAAAGGCCCCGGTGATGGGGTTGGCGTTCCACAGACGACCGAGATCAAACAATGAACGGCTACGACGCGGCCAGCTATTCCTTTTATGAAGGTTCCGACTACAGCTTTTACGGGGACGCGCAACAGATCGTTCTGGCGGCCATTGCGCAGCCTCGCCCTGGTGAGCCCGATCTGCACATCGGGGCGCTGGTCGGCGCAGACCCTGGGGCGCTGGTGTCTCACGCGGCCAGCCGCAGCATCGCCTGGCGTGCACGCATGTCGCAGGCCAGGTTTGAAGAGGTGCGCCAAGCGCTGCACGAATGCCGCGCGCCCTTGATCGCCACACGCGCGATCGCGGCACAATCACCCGCGCTGAAGATCGCCCTGTTCGTCACCCAGCAAGAGGAATCTCCAAAGGCGGTACTGGATTGGTGCAGGGCCAACCCGGACAAGGCGCGCGTCTGCGGCATGTTTTCCACCAACGCCGCTCTGGAGCCGCTGGCCGAGGCGTATGGCGTGCCCTTTTTCGTGGGCGGCGAGCAGCGCCTGCATGCGCCTGATTTTTTCGACTCTGTCGGAATCGCGCCAGACCTCATTGTTCTGGCGCGCTACATGCGCATTCTGCCGCCGGATAGGGTGGCCCGGTTCCCTCACCGCATCATCAACGTGCATCACGCGCTGCTACCCGCATTCATCGGGGCCAACACCTACGAGCGGGCGCTGGAGCGCGGCGTGCGGGTCATGGGGGCCACGGCGCACTATGTGACGGATGCGCTCGACGAAGGCCCGATCATCTGCCAGCAGGCGTTCGCCGTCGATCCGGCGCAGTCGCTGGCGGCACTGAAGTCGCATGGCGCTCAGTTCGAGGCGGCCGCCTTGCGCAATGCGGTGGCCGCGCATGTGGAGCACAGGCTGCTGCCCATCGGTTCGCATGTGGTCCGGTTTGAGTGCCCCATCGCGGAGCGTCAGCCATGAAAACTCGCGCTCTGAAACTCGTTGCCGCCGCCGTCCTCTGCGGGGTGGTCCTGTCCGGTTGCGGAGGTGGAGAAGTCGGCGGGACAGGCGTGACGGGTGCGCCCGATCCACGGATGATCGTCCCAACGCCGACGGCCGTCACCTCATCGCCGTCTAGGCCATGAGCGCGCTTGCGTTGATGCAGCAATGCGCACCCCAGATCGCGCCAGTGACTCTGGCAGCGATCGTGCAACAGGAGAGCGGCGGCGATCCGCTGGCATTGCATGACAACACCAGCGGCAAGACCTATCGACCTACGAGCGTGGCGGAAGCTGCGCGCATCGCGCGCGAACTGGTCGCATCGGGTCACTCGGTGGACATCGGCCTGGCGCAGATCAACAGCAGGAACCTGCCCCGGCTGGGGCTGGGCGTTGATCAGGTTCTCGATCCTTGCGGAAATCTGCGCGCCGCGCAGACTGTTCTGATGGAGGGGTGGAAGCGCTCGGGCAATCTGCGCGCTACCTTGTCGGCGTACAACACCGGCAAGCTCCACAGTCCTGTGGGAGTGGCTTATGGGGAGAAGGTGTTCGGGAAGGCTGGCGTTGTCGTGCCAGCCATCCCAGGCGGACGTGTGGCGTCGTGGGCCACTGTCGGCGCTGCGCTGCCGCCGGTTCGCCCGGTCATCACCTGGACGCCGCAGGCGAGCCCGCTGTCGCCCAAGGGCGATGGGCTAAGCGCGAAGTGGTGATTCACCGCGCGTTGCCGGGA
>DZBX01000010.1 GCA_022730075.1 Rhodanobacter sp.
GGAACAGGATTTGCGCATTGCTCGCCGTGTCCTGACTGGGGTTGAGCGTCTGCAATTCGCGCATGGCACGCAGGCCGATGGGCGTGGCGGCGTTGTCCAGCCCCAGCACATTGGCGGCGAAGTTCAGGGTGATCAGGCCGATGGCGGGATGCCCCTCGGGCACCTCGGGCATCAGCCGCTTGAACAGCGGCCCGAGCGCCCGCGCCAGCACCTCAACCAGCCCCGCGCGCTCGGCGATGCGCAGCAGCCCCAGCCACAAGGTGAGCGTGCCAAACAGCAGCACCATCACCTCGACCGACAGCTTGGCCATGGCGAACAGGCTGTCGACCATCGCGGCGAAGACCGCAGCGTCACCGAACGACCAGCGCGCCAGCGCGGCCAGCGCGGCCGCCAGAAAGAAACCCAGCCAGAGGCGGTTGAGCATCGGACTCCCACTGCGCCCTGCGCGACGCGACGGCGCGCGCCGATGCTAACAGGCAGGCTGCTAGCGCATCGACGTGCGCCGCAAGCTCAGCAGCGCCATGGCGATCAGCGCCATGCCGGCGACTTCCCAGATACCGGGACGCTCGTGCAGGATCAGCCAGGCCAGCAGCACGCCCATCAGCGGAATCGCCAGGCTGGTCAGGCTGGCCACCTGCGCCGGCAAACGCTGCACCACCAGCAGCCACAGCGCCCAACCGAGACCCGAGGCCAGCAGCACGTTGTAGGCCACCGCAGCGATGAACGGCGGCGTCCACTGCACCACGGGCTGCGGAATCAGCAAGGCCAGCAGGACCAGCAACAGCGTGCCGTACAGCATCTGCCAGGCGCTGACGCTGAGTAGCGCGACATCGGGATGGCGCACGAACAGGCGCTTGGCCAGTACCGTGCCCACAGCCCAACTCAATCCGCCGGCCAGCGCCAGCAGCACGCCGCGGGTGCTGCCCACGCCCTGCCACGGCGCGATCACCAGCAACAACCCGCAGGCGGCCACTGCGATGCTCCACCATTGGCGTCCGCCCGGGCGCGAGCCGAGCAGCGGCCATGCCAGCGCGATCGCCCAGAACGGCATGGTATAGGCCAGCAGTGCGGTCTTGCCGGCACCGCCGCTGACCAGCGCCCACTGCACCAGTGCCTGGA
Organism: Rhodanobacter sp.; assembly: GCA_022730075.1. Classification (GTDB taxonomy): domain Bacteria; phylum Pseudomonadota; class Gammaproteobacteria; order Xanthomonadales; family Rhodanobacteraceae; genus Metallibacterium. The sequence goes on from DZBX01000010.1 coordinate 1,120, forward strand.
AACCTGCGGTCTGTGCCATGCCGATGCCCAGCGTCGGCCAAAATGGCGGCGGTGCCAGCGATTCGCGCCGCGCGAGCAGCAACACAAACAGCACCGCCGTGCCGCCGACGTAGCGCAACGCCGAAAACGTGAACGGACCCGAATACGCCAGGGCCTGCTTCATCACGATCCAGTTGTAGCTCCAGATCAGCGTCAACGCGGCCAGCGCCAGCAGCGCGCCGCGTGCGCCGCGCGTGCTCACAGATGGAACGCGGCAAGGTTCCGGTACAGCATGTAGATCGCGGTCAAGGCCACGATCACTGCGAAGATCCAGTTCAGCGCTTTCTTGCTCTTGCCGAGGTGCGTGGCCAGACGCGCGCCGATCCAGCCTCCGGCCACGCCGCCCAGGATATACAGCCCGGCCACGCGCCAGTCGACCAGGCCCGACCACGCATAACTCAACGCCGTGGTCATGCCGAAGCTGCCCACCGAAAACAACGAAGTGCCGATCGCCGCGATGATCGGCATGCCGGTAGCCAGCATCAGCCCCGGCACGATCAGGAATCCGCCGCCGATACCGAAGAAGCCCGACAGCAGGCCGGCGCCCGCACCGACCACGATCAGCCACGCGGTTTCCACGGCGATCGGGCGCTTGATCACGTCGCCGGTGTGCTCGGCGCGCGGGCGGGTCATCAGGAAGGCCACCACCAGCATCAGGATCGCGAACAGGAACAGCAGCTTGTGCCCGCCGACCGCCTTGCCCAGGATCGAGCCGCCCAGCGCGGCGATGACCCCGGCGATGGCGAACACGATCGCGGCGCGCCAGCGCACGTTGCCGGCGCGCGCATGCGGGATCAGATTCAGATAGGCATTGATGCCCACCGCCAGCGCGGTGGTACCGATCACCACGTGCGGATGATCGTGATAGCCGACGAAATAAGCCAGCAGCGGCACCGCCAGAATCGAACCGCCGCCGCCGATCAGGCCCAGCGAAAAACCCACCGCCAGACCGGAAATCACGGCAAGGACATCCTGCAGCATGCTCAGGTGAACCATTGCGCACCGCCTGTTGATCGAAAAGGAATGGATATTGCCCGGTAGCGCGAAAATTAGCGCCTCCTGATACGACAGCCGTGCCCCCCGACAGTTCCACGGACTGCGGCACGCGGCGCGCAGGGCGACCCCATACGCCTGCGCATGCAGCTCGAATCAGCCGACGCGCGCGAACACAGTCTTCAGATAGCGTCCTTCCGGAGCCGCCACGCGCCACGGATGGTCGGCACCAGCGCCGCCCACGTGCAGGATCTGCAAATCACGTCCGACCAGCGCCGCGGCGCGGCGCAGCGCCTCGAGAAACGCCGCCTCGTCCACCAGCCCGGTGCACGAACAGCTCAGCAGCAAGCCGCCCGGCGCCAGTGCGCGCATGGCCAGCGCGTTCATCGCCACGTAGGTGCGCAGCGCCTGCGGCAACCTGGCTGCATCGCGGGTGAGTTTGGCTGGATCCAGCACCACGGTGTCCCAGCGCTGCCCGGCGGCCAATGCCTGTTCGAGGTAGGCGAACACATCCGCCGCGACGAATTCCGCCTGCAGCGCATTGCGCTCGGCATTGCTGCGCGCCAGTTGCAGCACCTCGGCATCGAGGTCCACGCCGATGACCTGCGTGCACCCCGCGCGCGCAGCATTCAGTGCGAATCCGCCGCTGTTGCAGCACAGATCCAGCATGCGGCCCGTGGCCCAGGCTCCCAGACGCGCGCGGTGCTCGCGCTGGTCGACGAAGAACCCGGTCTTGTGGCGGATTCCGGGTTGCACCTGGAATTCCAGGTCGTGCTCGCGTATCCAGCGCGGTGCCGGGATCGGCGCAGGCCGGCAATCGAAGCTCTCCTGCTTCTGCACATGCGTTTCGGCGAAGTGGTACAGCGTGGCTGCGGGATACTGCGCCAGCAGGGCCGCCTCGATGGCGCCGCGCAACTTCCACATGCCGGCGGCGAAGTATTCGATCACCAGCAGATCGGCGTAACGATCGACCACCAGGCCGGGCAGGCCGTCGCCTTCGGCATGGATCAGGCGCAACGCCCCCGCCGCCTCGTCCAGACCCAGCCACGCGCGCAAGGCCATGGCAGCCTTGACCCGCGCACCAATCCAGACACTGTCGATGGACTCGTGAGCGTCGCGTGTCAACACGCGCAGGCCGATGCGCGCGTGGCCGTTCCAGAAACCGCGTGCGAGGAAGCGTCCGCCGTCATCCACCAGGTCCACCACGCTGCCCGGCGCCAGGCGCGCATCCGCCTGCAACGCGCGGCGGAAGATGGCCGGATGCTGCGGCAGGCGCGGTGCCAACAGGCGCACCTGCGGATATGGATTGGGCGACGCACTCATGTGCGACGCGTCAGCCTGAGCAACAGGAACAGGATCAAGCCGATGAAATTCAGCCCGATGAACCAGTGCGCGCTGCCGCCGAGATACAGCTGCCAGCCGATATCCGGCACGCGGTAACCGAAACTCCAGTGGCCACCACGCGCGAAACCCAGCGCGGCCACCGCACCGGCGTGCCAGCCATAGCTCAACCACGGCGAACTCAGGATCGGCACCTGCGCCAGTTGCAGCCACTGCGACCAGGCACGGCCACGCGCATCACCACTGATCAGCCACACACCGGCGACCAGGATCAGCAGGAACAACAGCGCGCCCGCGAGCAGCAACGCGAACCATAGCGATTCGCGCACCGCGAACGCGCGCCCGACCAGCTCGAAGAATCCCCAGAAACCGCCGGCGATCTGCAGCACGCCGATCAGCCGATGAATCATCGCGGACATAGGCTTCTCCGTGTCAAACCGGGATCATAGCCGCAGCGCAGCGTGCGCCATCCTCCGCGCAACGGGTTAAATTGCACGGCACTGTCTGCTTTCAAGGAGCGCCTGATGCCGTGGCTGGGTGTGCTGGTATTCGCCAGCGGCGTGGTCCTGCCGATCGTCTTGCATGGCCCCGGCTGGCTGGGGCTGGGCTTGCTGCTGAGTTTCGTCGGTGGAACCTGGGCGGTACTGGCGCTGGCAGATGCGCGCATCACCGGCAGCGCGCGCGGCGAACATGTCAGCGATAGCCAGCTGCAGGCATGGCGCGAGATGCTGCGCCAGCAGCGCCCGCCGGATGAGCCCCCCACGCGAACTTGAACGCGTTCTGCCCGTTGACACCCGTTGCACCGCTTTGCCGATTCGAGGTTTTGCCATGTCGATCCAGCCTGTGTATCCCGTCGATCCCGCCTTTGCTGCGCGCGCGCGCATCACGGCCGCGGATTACACGCGCCTGTACGCCGCATCCGTGAGCGATCCCGATGGTTTCTGGCGCGAAGTGGCCAGGCGCCTCGAGTGGATGAAATTTCCCACACGCATCAAGGACACCAGCTTTACGCGCGAGGATTTCCACATCCGCTGGTACGCGGACGGCGTGCTCAACGTCGCCGCCAACTGCCTCGATCGCCACCTCGCCACGCGTGGCGACAAGACCGCGATCATCTTCGCGGGCGACGATCCCGCCGAGTCGCGGCGCATCAGCTACCGCGAGCTGCACGTGCAGGTGTGCCAGGCGGCCAACGCGCTGCGCAACCTCGGCGTGCGCAAGGGCGATCGCGTGGCCATCTATCTGCCGATGATCCCCGAGGCCGCCGTGGCCATGCTGGCCTGCGCGCGCATCGGCGCCATCCACTCGGTGGTGTTCGGTGGCTTCTCGCCGGATTCACTGGCCAACCGCATCAGCGATGCGCAATGCAAGCTGGTGATCACCGCCGACGAGGGCATGCGCGGTGGCAGGAAGATTCCACTCAAGGCCAACGTCGATGCCGCGCTCGAGCGTCCCGGCACGAACAGCGTGGAAACCGTGCTGGTGGTGCGCCGCACCGGCGCCGCCGTGTCCATGCGCGTGCCGCGCGACCGCTGGTGGCACGTGGTCACCGAGGGCCAGGGCGCCGACTGCGCGCCCGAGCCGATGAATGCCGAGGATGCGCTGTTCATCCTGTATACCTCCGGCTCCACTGGCAAGCCCAAGGGTGTGCTGCACAGCAGCGGCGGCTACCTGGTGTTCGCCAGCTACACGCACGAGTGCATTTTCGATCTGCGCGAGGACGACGTGTACTGGTGCACCGCCGATGTCGGTTGGGTGACCGGGCACAGCTACATCGTGTATGGCCCGCTGGCCAACGGCGCCACCACGCTGATGTTCGAGGGTGTGCCCAACCATCCCGACAGCAGCCGCTTCTGGCAGGTGATCGACAAGCATCAGGTGACCTTGTTCTACACCGCGCCCACCGCGATCCGCGCGCTGATGCGCGAGGGCGATGAACCGGTCAAGCGCACCTCGCGTGCATCCCTGCGCCTGCTCGGCACGGTCGGCGAGCCGATCAACCCCGAGGCGTGGAACTGGTATCACCGCGTGGTCGGCGACGGGCGCTGCCCGATCGTGGACACCTGGTGGCAGACCGAGACCGGCGGCATCCTGATCAGCCCTCTGCCCGGCGCCAGCACGCTCAAGCCCGGCTCGGCCACGCGGCCGTTCTTCGGCATCCAGCCAGCCATCGTCGATCCCGCAGGCAACGAATGTAGTGGCGCGTGCGAAGGCAATCTGGTGATCACGGACTCGTGGCCGGGACAGATGCGCACGCTGTGGGGCGACCACGCGCGTTTCATCGAGACGTATTTTTCAACTTACCCCGGCACCTATTTCACTGGTGATGGCGCGCGCCGCGATGCCGATGGCGATTACTGGATCACCGGCCGCGTCGATGATGTGCTGAATGTCTCCGGGCATCGTCTGGGCACCGCCGAGGTGGAGAGCGCGCTGGTCGCGCACCCGCATGTGGCCGAAGCCGCCGTGGTGGGCTGCGCGCATGACATCAAGGGGCAGGGCATCTATGCCTATGTCACCCTGATCGCCGACATCGAGCCCAGCGAGGCGCTGCGCAAGGAACTGATCCAATGGGTGCGCCAGGAAATCGGGCCGATCGCCACACCGGATTACCTGCAATGGGCGCCGGCGCTGCCAAAGACGCGCTCGGGCAAGATCATGCGCCGCATCCTGCGCAAGATCGCCGAGAACGCGCCCGAGCAATTGGGCGACATTTCCACGCTGGCCGATCCCTCGGTGGTGCAGAGCCTGGTCGGGGAACGGCTGATTCGGTGAACGGCGTCAGCGAACCGATGCGGTGTCCCGCCGTCACGCGGTCACGGCTCGTGCGCGGCACGGCATGGACGCGCTGAGCGAAACCACCTCCCTGCAGGCCTTGTTGCTGCGCGAGGCGTGGTGGCGTTGGCGCGCGCGGCATGGCCTTGCCCCGGGCCGGCTGCGCCTCGCGCGCGCTGGGCGCTTGGGACTACCCATCGCGGGTGCGGTGCTGGCGGGTTTGGCACTGGCTTGGCTGCTGCCCAATGTGGCTTTGCTGGCTGCGCGCCAGCCACTGTTTCCGCTGCTGCTGCTGGCCGCGTTCGCCGCACGCGGCGGACTCACTGCGGCGCATGCGCTGCAGGCCGCCGCGGACGAGCATTGGTTGCAGGCCTTGCCATTGTCCGCGACGCGACGGCGCCTGCATGTCTGGTTGCTCGGCAGCCTGCGTGCCTGCGCGCGCACCCTGCCTCTGTGGCTGACATTGTACGTGGCGGTTTTCCGCGTGATGTCATTCGCGGCGATGCCGGCCGCTGGCGCTGCGCTTGTTGTCATGTTTCTGGCTGGGGCCTGCGGCAGTCTTTGGGGCATGCGAAGCAGGCATGCGCGCCTTGATGCGCGCGTCATGCCGCGTGCATGCTCCGTTGCGCCACTGCTGGATGCGGACGGCGCCGCCTCGCTGCGCATCCTGCTGTGGCATTGGCAGCTGCGGCGCCTCGGTCATCTGCGTCCCGATCACCACAAACTGTTGCTCGCCGTGATCGCCCTCATGCTGCCAATAGGCACCCCGCTTGGCGCCGCGCTAATCATGCTCGCCTTCGCCTGGTTGATGGCCAGCGCATTCGACGCACTGACCATCAGCCGCGCCACGCTGCTGCACGTGCTCATGCTCACCCAGGCATGCATCACCACGCCACGGCGCTGGCTGCTGGCGATACTGCCGCTGCCTTTGCTGGTGTTGGTCGGCGGCAGCCTGTGCGCGGCGACAGCGGTGCACGCGCTCGCCTGGTCAGACTCGTGGTTGCGCACGGCGCTGCTGTTCCTCCTGGTCTGCTGCGGGGTCGGGTTGTCGTTGCTGGTCATGCAACCGCTGCGGCTGCGGCGCCGGCTTGATCCATGGCGATGAACCCCGCGCCAGCGTTGCTGGAAGTGCGCGGATTGAGCGTCGGTCGCGGCACGCAACGCATCCTCGATGGCGTCGATCTGCGTATCGACGGTGGTGAAATCATCGCGCTGCTGGGCGCCAACGGCGCCGGCAAGACCACCTTGGCACGGTGCGTGGCCGGGTTGATGCGGCCCGTGGCGGGCTCGGTGTGGCTGGCCGGCGTGCGCGTCGACAGCATGCACCCAGGCAGTCGCCGCGCTCTCGGCATGGCGGTCAACCACTGGCTGTTGCCGCTGGAACTCAGCGGTCACGAGTGCGTGCAATTGTTCGCGCGCGCGCAAGGCCAGCCCGGGCACGCGCCGGCCGCCGCACCCTTGCTGCTGAGCCTGGGCCTGGATGCGTCACGGCTGGCGCAGCCGCTGGGCTGTTATTCCCTGGGCATGCGCCAGAAACTGGGCTTGGCGCTGGGCATGCTGGGCAGTCCGCGCCTGCTCGTGCTCGATGAAAGCCTGGGCGGTCTGGATGCGGCAAGCCTGGCCGCTGCCGAGGCACAATTGCGCGCGCGCTGCGCGCAAGGCGCCGCGGTCCTGTTGGTGACACATGCGCTGGAGCATGCCGCGCGCTTTGCTGACCGCCTGTTGCTGTTGCATGCCGGGCGCATTGTCGGTGCGTGGCGGCGCGATGAGCTCGCTGCGCTGGTGTCTCATGGGCATGATTTGCTGCAGGTGCTGGGAGCCGCCACGGCCATGCCGATCGACTCGGGCGATGCCGGATGAACCCCGGACCGTGTCCACGTACAACGATCCGCTGCTGGCTGACGCGTTGGCCAGCGCGCGCTGGCTGGAGCTGGGTTCGCGCCACCCTGGGCGCGACGCTGGCCACGGACGCCGCGGCCCTGTCGATCGTTCGCGATGAACATGGCAAGCCGCAGTTGACGGGCGCGCTGCGCGAGTGGCACTTCAGCCTGAGTCACAGCGGCGGCTGGGCGCTGCTGGCATTGGCGCAAGGCCAGCCCGTGGGCGTGGATCTGGAATGGCCACGGCCGCGCCGACGCTTGTTGGCCATGGCGCAGCGTTTTTTCACCGCAGCGGAAGCGGACGCCTTGCACAGCCTGGCCGAGGAGGAACGCTTGCGCGCGTTCTATTCACTGTGGACCGCCAAGGAGGCCGTGCTCAAGGCAGCCGGGGTCGGTATCGGCTTTGGGCTCGCCAAGGCCGGCATGGCCTGGCACCCCCCGGATTGGGTCGTCGATCGATTCGCCGACGCACTGGCACCGGCTGCGGCATGGCAACTGCATCCGCTGGTCTTGCCGGCGCCACTGCTCGGGCATCTGGCATGGCGTGGGCCGCAACGATCGGTGCAGTTGATCGACACACGCTTCTGATGTGTGTCGCAGCGTGGCTGTCTTGATCGCGACGCCAGTGTGACGGAACTTTTCGACGGCTCTCCTACTCTCATCACAGCATCTCCTGCCGTGAAATGCCCTTCGAGGTTCTGGCATCACACGGATTCCAAGCGCGCCTCGGGTGCGCTTTTTTTTGCCTGTCGTTTTGCGCCGGGCCGATCGCTGGCATGCTTGCCGCTTTCACGTCGCGGCCAAAGCCATGACCCAGCTCAGCGTCAACCTCAACAAGATCGCCGTGCTGCGCAATTCGCGCGGCGGCAACGAGCCCAGCATCGAGCTGGCAGCGCGAACCTGTATCGCGGCCGGGGCACAGGGCATCACCGTGCATCCGCGTCCGGATTTGCGCCATATCCGGCCGCAGGATGTTCTGCAGCTGGCCGACCTGTGCCATGGCAAGGTGGAATACAACATCGAAGGCAACCCGTTCGCGCCGCCGCGTGGGCTCTATCCTGGATTGCTCGCGCTGGTGCGCGCCACGCGCCCCGCGCAAGTAACCCTGGTGCCGGATGGCGATGCGCAACTCACCTCGGACCACGGCTTTGCGCTGCCCGGCGATCTCGACAAACTGCAGCCCGTCGTCGCTGCGCTGCTTGCATACACCGCGCGTGTTTCGGTCTTCGTGGATGCCGGCAGCGTGGAGTTCACTGGCTTGGCGGGCATCGGCGTGGCGCGCATCGAGATCTATACCGGCCCCTATGCCGAAGCCTGCGCCAGAAATCCAGCGGATGGCCGCGCCGCCTTGGCTGACTGCGTGCGCACGGCACAAGCGGCGCGCACGGCGGGGCTGCGGGTCAACGCCGGACACGATCTGGATCAGCGCAACCTGCCGTTGCTGCGCCGCGCCGTGCCTGATCTGGCCGAGGTTTCGATTGGTCATGCGCTGATCAGCGAAGCGCTGTACGCGGGACTCACCCCCACCGTCCATGCCTATTTGACGCTGCTGCGCGGCTGAGTGCGTGCGTACCCGTACCCGGGGCGAGTGACTCTATGCAATGGGCGTCTGGCAACGCCACTGCATGGGTCATGTACGTTTATTCGCCCTGATCGGTATTCTCGAAGCCGATCTTTTCCAGCCCGGCGCGCTTGGCATCGGCCAGCACCACCGCCACGTTCTGGTATTCGACGTTGGGCGATGCGTTGATCTGCAATTCGGGCTGCGGATTCTTCACCGCCGTCACCGCCAGCTGCGCCTTCAATTCGGAAATCGTGACCGGCAGGCTGTTCCAGAAAATGGAGCCATCGGCGCGAATCTGCAGCTTGATCGGCTCCGGTGGATTGAGCGGCGGCTGCACGTTGCGATTGGGTTGCGGCAGATCGATGCGGATGCGGTGGGTCAGCAGCGGCGCCGTGATCATGAAAATGATCAGCAGGACCAGCATCACGTCGACCAGCGGCGTGACGTTGATCTCCGACATGGGGCTGCTGCTGCCGCCGCTTTTGCTGCTGAAAGCCATCGCTTGCTACCTCATGCTCCGAGCGGGCCACGCTGTGTGCGTACCCGCGATGCGGACTCAGTTTTTGCCGGTGGTGACAAAGCCGATCTTGATGATGCCTGATTGCTTGGCGTCGGCCAGGATCTTGGCGACTTCCTTGAAGCGAATCGAACGGTCGGCACGCAGACGGATCTCGGGCTGCGGGTTCTTGGCCGCTTCCACGGCAAAGCGCGCGCGCAGTTCGTTCTGCGTGACCTTCGTGTCGTTCCAGTACAAGGAGCCACTGTCGCTGACCGCCAGATCGACCGAGCCGCCATTCTGGTGCGGATTCGTCGTGGGGCTGGCAACAGGCAGTTCGACCTTGATCTGGTGCGCGGCCAGTGGCGCGGTGATCATGAAGATGATCAACAACACCAGCATCACGTCCACCAGTGGGGTGACGTTGATTTCGGACATCGGGGCGCCGCTGTTGGCACCCCCGCCGCTGCTCATTGCCATGGATCGATCCTCAGCCTGCGCCCGTGCTTATTTCTTGGCCGCAACGGTAACTTCGCCGACACGCGCGCCCGTGGCGAAGAAATCGTGCAGGTCGTGCGCGAATTCATCGAACTTGGCGTAGGTCACGCGGTTCATGCGCACGAAGAAGTTGTACGCGAACACCGCTGGAATGGCCGTGCCCAAGCCTATGGCGGTCATGATCAAGGCTTCACCCACAGGGCCGGCCACCGCGCCGATCGATGCATTGCCGGACGCGCCAATGGCGATCAATGCGTGGTAGATGCCCCATACCGTGCCGAGCAGGCCGACGAAAGGCGCCGCCGAACCCACCGTGGCCAGCAGGGTCAGGCCTGTTTCGAGACGCATGCTCTCGCGGGCCACGGCTTGACGCAACGCACGGTCCACGAACTCTGATCGGCTCAGTGTCTGCGCGATGGCGCCGCCTTCGGCCTTCTGGTGATGCGACGCGGCCTGCGCGCAATCCAGCGCGATCTTCGAGAAGGGTTCGGAGGGCGGCTGCGCTTCCATGGCGCGAATCGCATCCTGCGGTGAAGGTGTGTGCCAGAAGGCATCGATCACCTTGTTCATGCGCGAACGCAATGCGCTGTTTTTGATCAGGTTGAGGATGATGTAGTACCAGGACAGGATCGACATCACCAGAAGCACGATGAAGACCAGCCAGCCCAACCAGTCGAAGTTGTGGATCAACTGGTCGAAACCGGCTTGCTGCAGCGCATGGGCGTTGGCGTTGCCGCTCAGCGTCGGCATTGGTGCGCCGGAAGGAGGAATGGCTGCGCCCTGGGCGGCCGACGAGGAGGTGGAGGCTTCTTGCAGCATGACACTACCCTTTGAGCAAACGTGGACAGGTTCGGTTAGAAACCGAGATCGCTAAGCTTGAACTGGACCGGGACTTTCACCCAACCGCCGACAGCTTTGCCATCCTGGCTGCCGGGATTGAACTTCCATTTCCGCGCAGCCTCGATGGCGGCGCGGTCGAGATCGCGGTAACCACTGGACTGCTCGACCTTGACGTCCTGTACCGAACCATCCGGGCTGACCAGTACCAGAAGGTACACCGTTCCCTGCTGGTGTTGGCGCACGGCCGAGATCGGATAACGCGGCGGTTGCCGATTGTTGTACGAAATGTCCTGGCTGGGCGCAATGTCCACCGGCGGGGCCGGCGGGGCCGGCGGCGTCGGGGTCGCGGCCACGGACATGGCAGACTGCTCCGCGACTGGCGGCGGCGGCGCCGGCGGCGGTGGCATCGGCGGCGGCTTGATGATCTGGATCACCTTCGGCGGCGGGGCCTTGGGCGGTATCGGCGGCGGCGGCGGCGGCGGCGGCGGCGGCGGCGGCGGTTTGATGAACTCGACCTGGACGATCTTTTCCTTCGCCTTTTCCTTCGCCTGCGGCGGCGCAGCCGGCGACAGCATCATCAAGATCGCGGCCACATGGATCGCAATCGCGCCAGACAGCGCCCAAGTGCGCTTCCAGTTGAATCGGGTTGCCCCGGATTGATCGGTACTCGACGCCATCATTCAACCAACAATGCTGAGTGCTTTTATCGCCGGGTCCCGCGCGGCCTTGCTTAGCGCCACGAGGGTTCGAAAGCCCGCCACAGTACACGAGAATTTTGACCGTGTATAGCGCGCGTTCAGCCTCAAACGAGATCCGGGCCACGTGTTTGTATCACTTGCGACCGCCGCGCAATTGTTTCAGTGCTTTTTCGGCAGCAGCGTGCGTTTCCGGGTCTTGCGCGGCTTTCTCGAACGCGGCCATCGCGGCCTTGCGATCCTTCAGCGCGAGGTCGGCATTGCCGATCAGCGCCCATGCCGCGCCCACGCGCTTGACGCCGCGCTTGAGCGCGGTTTCCATCAGGCTGCGCCCTTCGGCGAATTTCTGGTCCTGGATCAACAGCTGGCCGCGCAGGAAATCCATCTCCCCATCCTTCGCATAGGGTGATGCCTTGGTCCATGCGGCCATGGCCTTGTCCTGCTCGCCGGCCACGTAATACGCGTCGCCGAGCAGTTTGTAGGCTTCCAGGCTCGGCGTGACGATGTTCTTGCTCAGCCCGTCCTGCACCACTTCTGCGGCATGCAAGGCGTCCGGCTTCGGGTTGTCCTGATTCTGTCCGATGTACAGGTACATCTTGGCCAGATTGATGTAGTCCTCATTGCTGGTATAGAGCCCGCGCGCCTTGGCGGCCGCCATGACCTTGAGCGCCTTGTCCGGCTGCTTGGCCTGGATGTAGACGCTGACGAGATTTTTGACCGCGGCCTTGTCGTTGGGATTCTTGGCGACGACAGCCTCTTCCAGCTTGGCTGCCTCGGCGTAATCGTTGAGCCCGAAGTAGCTGGCCATCAGCAACTGACTCCACGAATCCGGGGCGTCTGGCTTCAGCGCCAGCGCCTGTTTCATCGCGCCGATGGCGTTCTGGTACTGGTTGAGCCGGTAGTAGATATTACCTTCGAGGGCGTAGGCCTCACCGGACTGCTTGCCACCTTCGGTCATCCATTTCTGCAACGTGGTCAGCGCCGGCTGCCACTGCTCCTCCTGCGCCTGGATCTGCGCAATGGTGAGCATGGTGTTGAAGTAGTCGTCGTTGGGCAGCGAGTTCAGATCCAGTGACTGTTGCAGGAGCGGCACCGCGGCCTTGGTGTTGCCGGCATTGAGCTGGATCTGCGCCAAACCGCGCAGCGCCATGGCCTTGGCGTACTTGCTCGAGGAATCCTTCAGTACCTTGTCGAGCTCGTCCGTGGCCTTGGCGTCATCCTTGCTGTTGAGTGCGTTGAAGCCCGCTTGCAGTCTGCGCTGCTCGCGCTCGCTGCGCAGATCGTTCTGCGGCTGTTCGCGCTTGGCGTTCGGGTACTCCGGCGCTTTCTTGTCGTCCTTGGCACTGGCGGCGCCAACGGCCATCAAGGCCAAGGCCAGCAGCAGCAGGAACTTGGGTAGCGAACGAGCTTTCATGCGGACCTCGCGGGGGAGAGGACACCGCGACCTGCGCGGTGGGATGGTGGAGCGTAATTGCTGCCGCAGTTTCCGCCAAGCTGCGCCGCCGCAGCCACGCGCTGCATACGATTGCAGAGGCGGCTTGAACGGGCCGCGCGCATGACGCAAAAGCTTTCAGATATCGAGATTGGCGACCTTCAGCGCGTTGGATTCGATGAACTCGCGCCGCGGCTCGACCGCCTCGCCCATCAGCATGGCGAAGACGCGGTCCGCGCTGATGGCGTCTTCGATGCGCACCTGCAACAGGCGCCGGGTTTCGGGATTGACCGTGGTTTCCCAAAGCTGCTCGGGGTTCATTTCGCCCAAGCCCTTGAAGCGCTGAATCATGCGGCCTTTTTTGGCTTCTTCGAACAGAACAGCGCGCGCCTGTGCAAGGTTCTGCACTGCGCGATTGGCACTGCCTCGACGAATGCTGGCGCCGGCCTCGATCAGATCGTGCGCGGCGCGGCTCAACTCAAGAATGGGACGAAACTCTGCGCTGGCGAAAAATCCACGCGCCATGGGCCAGGTGTGATCGAGTCCGTGCTGGCTGCGCGTCAACAACAGCACTGCGCCATGCTCACCGCCAGGCTGCACGGTGAAGCTGTAGCGCGCGCGGCCCAGTCCTTCGGCATTGAGCCCGGCAACCAGCGCATCGGCCCACTCTTGCAACGCATGGATGTCGTGCCAAGCGCCCTCATCCAGCGGCGCGTGTTCGAACATGGCGCCAAGCACGGCATTGTCGCAACGCATGCTGAGACGCGGCAGGGCGTCCTCTGCCTGCTGCCACAAACGCAACAAACGCTCCAGGGCTTCTGCGCGAATGGGCGGCGCACCTGCGCCAGGCACCAATTCAGCGCCCTCGATGGCACTGTTCAGCAGGTAAGCGTTGAGCGCGGCATCATCTTTCAGATACATCTCCTGCTTGCCTTGCTTGAGTTTGTACAACGGCGGCAAGCCGATATAAACGTAGCCGCGGTCGATCAGCTCGGGCATCTGTCGATAGAAGAAGGTCAGCAGCAAGGTGCGGATATGGCTGCCATCCACGTCCGCATCGGTCATGATGATGATGCGGTGATAGCGGATCTTGTCCGGGTTATATTCATCCTTGCCGATGCCGCAGCCCAGCGCGGTGATCAATGTGCCGACCTCGGCCGAAGCGAGCATGCGGTCAAAGCGCGCCTTTTCGACGTTGAGGATCTTGCCCTTCAGCGGCAGCACCGCTTGATTCTTGCGGTTGCGTCCCTGCTTGGCTGAGCCGCCTGCCGAGTCACCTTCGACCAGAAACAATTCCGACAATGCCGGGTCTTTTTCCTGGCAATCAGCCAGTTTGCCAGGTAGCCCAGCAATATCCAACGCGCCTTTGCGCCGCGTCATCTCACGCGCCTTGCGCGCGGCTTCGCGCGCGCGCGCGGCGTCGACGACCTTGCCGGCAATGGCGCGTGCGTCGTTTGGATTCTCGAGCAGGAACTCCTCCAGCGTCTGACCCACACCCTGTTCGACCACGGTCTTGACTTCGCTGGAGACCAGCTTTTCCTTGGTCTGCGAGGAGAACTTGGGGTCAGGCACCTTGACCGACAAAACCGCAATCAGGCCTTCGCGCATGTCGTCACCCGACAGCTGCACCTTGGCGTTCTTGGCCAGGTTCTCGCGTTCGATGTATTGGGTGAGCGTGCGTGTCAATGCGGCGCGGAAGCCGGTGAGGTGCGTACCACCGTCGCGCTGCGGGATGTTGTTGGTGTAGCAGTAGACGCCTTCCTGGTAACCATCGGTCCACTGCAGGGCGACTTCCAGCTCGATGCCATCGGCGCCATAGCGCAAGCTGATCACGTTCGGGTGCAAGGGCGTCTTCAGTTCAACCAGGTGCTGCACAAAGGAACGGATGCCGCCTTCATAAATGAATACCTCTTCCCGCTCGCACCCGGGCCGGGTGTCGACCAGCTCGATGCGCACGCCGGAATTGAGAAAAGCCAGCTCGCGCAAGCGCTTGGCCAGCACCTCGTAGTGGAACTCGGTGGTCGCGAAGACCTCTCTGCTGGGCAGAAAACGGACGCTGGTGCCTTGTCGCGCGCTGGCTTCCACATCGCGCATTGCAAACAAGGGTTCACCCATGCGGTATTCCTGGCGGTGCATGCGGCCCTGACGATGAATCTCCAGCCACAGGTGCTCGGACAAGGCGTTGACCACGGACACACCAACCCCATGCAAGCCACCGGAAACCTTGTAGGCGTTGTCGTCAAACTTGCCGCCTGCGTGCAATACGGTCATCACCACTTCAGCGGTGGAACGACCTTCCTCTGGGTGAATTTCAACCGGAATGCCGCGCCCGTTGTCTTCGACACTGACCGAACCGTCCTCGAGTATCTCGACGCGAACACGGTCACAATATCCAGCCAGCGCTTCGTCGATGGCGTTGTCCACCACCTCGAACACCATGTGGTGCAAGCCAGTGCCGTCATCGGTATCACCAATATACATGCCAGGCCGCTTGCGCACCGCCTCCAGCCCTTTGAGAACCTTGATGCTGCTTGCGTCGTAGTGCTGCCCGGATTCGCTCATGCTGGTTTGCGCATCGTCGATCGCCGCAGCGCGGCCAAGCATGGATTCTACCAGTTGCCCAACTCAGGCGCGGAGCGCGCCCTGTTCCACGTGGAACACCTGTATCCCGGCTTGCCAGCGCTGCGGGAATTCGGTGCCCGTGATCCAGATTTGCGCACCGTTGCCTTGCAAGTAACCCATGACTTGGTCGAGATGCGCTGCATCCAGTTCAGCCGCAAGATCATCCAGAAGCAGCAAAGGCGTGGTCCCGCGAGATTCACGAAACACATCAAACTGCGACAGCAGACAGGCCAAGGCCGCGAGTTTGGTCTGTCCCCGTGACAGCTGATGCCGTTCGGGCGCCTGTTCGAATCCAAGCGACCAATCGGCGCGGTGTGGGCCCTGCCTTGTGTGGCCTTGTTCGCGGTCGCGCGCGCGGTGTGCCGCCAACACGTCGATGAATGAATGCTCCGCCGACCAGCCGCGTTGATAGCGCAAAGCCGGTACGCCAAGCTCGGGCAACCAGCGCGCCAGATGCTCCTGCAGCCGCGGCCGCAAGCGCTCGAGATAGGCACGGCGCCACTCATTCAGCCGGCGCGCGCTGCTGTCCATTGCGTGCTCCCACGCATCAAATTGCGTGTTGTCGCCACCCACCCGCAACAAGACATTGCGTTGTTGCAGGCTACGCTGATAGCTCTGCCACGTCTCCAGAAAGGTGTGTTCCACGTGGAACACACCCCAATCAAGGAAACGCCGGCGAATCTCGGCAGGGCCCGTGAGCACACCATGACTCCCGGGCTCGATGCAAATGGCGGCACAGTGCGCCAGCAAGTCGGAAAGGCGTGGCACCGTCTGTGTATCAATGCGCGCGCGCCAACCGAGCGCACTGCGCTCCAAACCGAGCCGGTACGTGCGCCCTGCAGCATCGAGTTCTGCGTAGACGGTGCATGCGGCTTGACCGCGTCGAATCAGTGCCTGGTTGCCTCCAGGCCGAAACGAGCGCCCATGCGACAACAAGAAGAGTGACTCCAGCACGCTGGTCTTGCCGCTGCCGTTGGCACCTAGCAGGAGATTGACCCCTGCAGATGGAACAAAAGACAGCGATTCAAAACAACGCAGTTGCGCCAGATTCAAGCGCAAGATATGCATGAAATCTCGCGCGCGCATTCACTGCAGCCACGGTCCTGCGGCATGTTTACGGGACGGTCAGAGCCGCAACGGCATGATGACATGACGCGCACGTTCGTCGGGAAGGCCTTCCAGCAAGCAGCTCGACTGCGCATCACGCAGGCGCAGCAAGACCTGTTCGCCGCGCAATGAACCCAAGGCGTCGAGCAGGTAACCGACATTGAAACCAACGGCGAGCTCGTCAACCACCGTCTCGACCTCCAACTCCTCGACAGCCTCTTCCTGCTCGGGATTGTGCGCGACGATGCGCATGCGGTTGGGACTGAATTCGAGCTTCACGCCGCGATACTTCTCGTTGGACAGGATCGCTGCGCGCTGCAGTGTTTCTCGCAGCATGTTGCGATTGACCGTGACCAGCTTGTCCGCGCCGATCGGCAGAACCGTTTCATAATCGGGAAACTTGCCGTCGATCAACTTCGATGTGAAACGCACGTCTTGCCGCCTGAGCCGTAGATGGTTGCGCGCAAACTCAAGTTCCACTTCGGCATCACTGGCATCGAGCAAACCAGCCAACTCCAAAACACCCTTGCGTGGCACGATCACTTGCCGGCGTGTCTGACTGGCTTCCGCAGGAAGAGTCGCCTCCGCCATCGCGAGGCGATGCCCATCGGTGGTAACGCAACGCAGCATTCCAGCTTGCATGTCGAACAACATGCCGTTGAGGTAATACCGCACGTCCTGGTTGGCCATGGCGAACTGTGTACGCTCGATCAGCGCCTTCAGGTCGGCCTCGGCGATGCGCATGCGGTCAGTGACATCGATGTTGTCCAACGTCGGGAAATCCGCAGCAGGCAAGGTAACCAAGGTGTAGCGGCTGCGTCCGGCGCGCAACAGGGCGCGGTCGCCTTCCACTTTGATCTCGATGCGAACTCCTTCAGGCAAGGCGCGCACCAAGTCATAGAGCTTGCGCGCAGGCAGCGTGCAAACACCGGCATCGGCATTTTCAAGGGTCGCATGTCCGAGCATTTCGACTTCCATGTCGGTTCCGGTCAACGTCATGTGTTGCTGCGCGTCGACTTCCACCAGCACGTGCGCCAGCACGGGCATGGTTTGTCGCCGCTCGATCACACCGACGATTCGCTGCAGCGGTTGCAGAAGACTTTCACGGCTCAGACTTGCGCGCATGGATTGCTCCAATTCTGGTTTTGATTTCTTTAGATTCTGTTGTTGTTGTTGTCCCTGTGCACACAGGGGACAAGTCGAACTTTCTTTTTAAATCATGCTGTTATATAGGCTCTTGGCAAGTCCTTCCATCCCTTGCTTCCTGTGCGTGCTTTGTGGATAAGTGCGGCGCCCAAGCAGGACTCGGAGTTATCCACAGAATCTCACCCCGTGAGCATGCGAATCAACTTGTCCCAGTCCTGATGCATTCGCGCGTCTTTTTCACAAAGTCCGCGGATGGTTCGACAAGCATGAAGGACCGTGGTGTGGTCACGACCACCGAAAGCATCGCCGATTTCCGGGAGGCTATGTTCCGTCAGTTCTTTCGACAGAGCCATGGCCAGCTGGCGCGGCCGCGCCAGCGAACGCACCCGGCGTTTGGATAGCAGATCGGACAGCCGCACCTGGTAATAGTCGGCGACGACCTTCTGAATGTTGGGTACTGTCACCGCCAACTGGTGCACGGACAGCAGATCACGCAGGGTTTCCTCGGCAAACACCAGCGTGATCGGTTTGGCGAAGAAATTGGCGCGTGCCGCGAGGGTGTTCAACGCGCCCTCGAGATCGCGCACGTTGGAGCGGATGCGACGCGCCAGCAGCATGGCCACATCCTCGGGAAGCAGCATGCCCTTGCGCTGTGCCTTGGCCAGCAGGATGGCCGCGCGCGTTTCGAAGTCCGGCGCCTCGATGGCCACCGACAAACCCCAGCCCAGACGCGATTTCAGCCGCGGCTCGAGATTTTCCACCTCGCGTGGATAACGATCACAGGTGAGGATAATCTGCTGCTTGCCTTCGAACAGGGTGTTGAAGGTGTGGAAGAACTCTTCCTGTGTCGTGTTCTTGCCAGCGAAAAACTGGATGTCGTCGATGAGCAAGGCGTCGACTGCCCGGAAGCGGCGCTTGAAAGCATCCATGTTTTTGCTGCGCAGTGCCTCGATCATGGCGCCGACGAATTGCTCGGAGCGCAGATACAACACGCGCGCCCCCGGTCGGGACTGCACGATCTGGTTCCCAGCCGCATGCATCAGATGCGTCTTGCCGAGGCCGGTTCCACCGTACAACAAGAGCGGGTTGTATGCGGTGCCTGGTGCGAGAGCCACCTGCATGGCGGCCGCTTTGCCGAGCTGGTTTGGCTTGCCCTCGACGAAGTTGTCGAATGTATAGGTCGGATCCAGATTGCTCTCGAGAACTTCCTCGGTCATCACCAAAACCCTGCTTGCCTGCACCCCCCCACCACCTTGGCTCGCGGCGTTGGCGACAGCAGCAGGGACAGCAACTGGCGCGCGCGCGCTACCGACCTCGAGATGCACGGATACCGGCTGCCCGGCAAGATGTTCCAACACTTCGCGGATGCGTACGAGATACTGCTCGCGTACCGTATCCACGGTGTAGGCGTTGGGCGCAAACAAGCGCAGCCCGGCACTGTCTTCGCGCGCCTGCAGTGGCAACAGCCAAGTGTGCATGTCGTTGCCCAGCTCGCCTTCGAGGCGGGTGAGGCAGCGTTGCCAGAGTTCGCTCATGGATAATCCGGAAAAGGCCAGCAAGACGACGGCCGAGTGGAACGAGCAGTGTAGCAACGCGGCAACGCATGACGGGTGCGATTGACAGCAAGTGGCGGCGCTCTTCATAATCGCCGATCCATTTGCAAGACTGCGACGCGATCACGCCATGAAGCGCACTTTTCAGCCCAGCAACCTCAAACGCGCCCGCACCCACGGTTTTCGTGCGCGCATGGCCACCGCAGACGGACGCAAGATTCTCTCCGCCCGCCGCGCCAAGGGTCGCAAGCGCCTCATCCCCTGAGACGCCGGTGAAGGCGTCCGCTGGCTTGCCGCGCGCGTCGCGACTCACGCGGGCCGCTGATTTCGCTGCTCTCGGACGTGATGCAAGCGCGCTTGGGACACGTCATTTCGTGGCGCGATACCGGGTATCTTCGCGGGACTACCCGCGCATGGCGCAATCGGTGTCCAAACGCGTGCACAAGCGTGCCGTGCAGCGCAATCGCATCAAGCGTCAAATACGCACCGCGTTTCGTTTGCGCCGCGAGCACATGCCGGCGCTGGACATGTTGATCATCGCCCGCACAACGGCGGCCGCAGTCGACAATCACGTCCTTGCCGCCGACCTTGCCGCACTCCTGCAGCGACTGGCGGCATTGAAGCTGCAGCATGCACCCGGCACAATGCCCGGCTGATCCGCGCCTGGCCGCCTGCGCGCCCCATTACGGACACATCAGTCAATGAATCAGACGCGCACCTTCCTGCTGCTGGGCCTGTTGTTGGTTGGCTATCTGTTGTGGACCGGGTGGGAGCAGCAATTCAACGTGCCCGCGCCATCGTTGCCAGCCACGAACGCCAGCGCGGTGGCGCCGCAAGCGAGCGCGATACCCGCGCCGGTTGGTTCGATACCGGGGGCGCCCGCGCCGAGCACCAAGGCCGCCGCGCCGACAACCCTGTTGCCTGGCAGTGGCACCGCGCACGGACAGCGCATCGCGGTGCATACGGACCTGCTCGACGTCACGCTCGATACGTCCGGCGGCGCGTTGGTACAGGCGCGCTTGCTGAAATATGCAGTGGCGCCGGAGGAAGCGCCGCGCGTCAAGTTGCTGGACGACAGCGCCAGCCATTATCTGGTCGCGCAAAGTGGCTTGGTCAGCAACATCTCGGGCGCCGCGCCGGCCGTGGATGCGCAATTCAAGTCAGCGCAATCCAGCTACACCATGGCGGCTGGACAGAAGCAGCTCGCGGTTGATCTGACGTGGAGCGACCCTGCGCAGGGCATCGAGGTGACCAAGCAGTACACCTTCACGCGGGGCAGTTACGTGGTACGGGTGCAGGAGCAGGTCCGCAATCTCGGCAAGACGCCGTGGACCGGCAACGCCTGGACGCAACTGGTGCGCACCGCGCCCGCCGCGCCACCGGCGTCGCATTTCTTTTTCCTGCACGATCCTTCCGAGTACTACAGCTTCACTGGCGGCAGTTGGTACAGCCCGCAAGACAAGTTCAACAAGCTGGCCTTCGATGAGTTTGCCAAAACGCCCCTGATGCGTACCGTGCAGGATGGCTGGATCGCCTTCGTGCAGCGCTATTTCGTGGCGGCATGGATTCCGGCACGCGATGGCGGCGCGCAATTCAGCAGTGCCACGTTCGATGTCGGCGGTGTGCCGCATTACCTGTTGCGCAGCATCGGGCCGGCTTTCAGCGTGGCGCCTGGCGCCAGCGCCACACAGAGCATGAGCCTGTTCATCGGGCCCAAGCTGGAGCATGCGCTCAGCGCCGCCGCCCCCGGCCTCGAACTGAGCGTGGATTACGGCATCTTCACCGTGATCTCGCAGCCACTGCACTGGGTTCTGGTGCAACTGCACCGCATCACCCACAACTGGGGCCTGGCGATCATCTTGCTGGTGTTGTTGATCAAGGCAGCGTTCTACTGGCTCAGCGACAAGCAGTACCGCTCGTTCGCCAAGATGCGCAAACTGACCCCGCGCATCAAGGCGTTGCAGGCGCGCTATGCCGACGACAAGCCCAAGATGCAGCAGGCCATGATGGAGCTGTATCAAAAAGAGAAGGCCAATCCCGTGGCGGGTTGTCTGCCCATGCTGGTGCAGATTCCGGTGTTCTTTGCGTTGTATCCAGTGCTGATCGAGAGCGTGGAGTTGCGCCAGGCGCCGTTTGCGCTGTGGATCCACAACCTGTCCGCGCCGGATCCCTATTACGTGCTGCCGGTGTTGTATGCCGCGGTCATGCTCGCGCAGCAGATGCTGACCCCTGCGGTCGGCATGGATCCGACCCAGGCCAAGATCATGAAAGCCATGCCGATATTGATGGCGTTTTTCTTCGCCCAGTTCCCGGCGGGCCTGGTTCTGTACTACATCACCAACAGCGTGCTCGGCCTGCTGCAGCAATGGTATGTCACCCGGCAGGTGATGCGCGCCGAGACCGCCAAGACGGATTGAGTCGCCATGCGTGCTGCCGACACCATCGCCGCCGTGGCCACCGCGCCGGGCGCCGGTGGCGTCGGCATCGTGCGCGTCAGCGGCGCGCAGGCAGGGACGATCGCGCAGGTCTTGCTGGGGCGCACGCCACGCCCGCGCCACGCGCACTACACCACGCTGCGCGAAGCCGATGGTGCGTTGCTGGATCGAGGCCTGCTGCTGTGGTTCCCCGCGCCGCATTCCTACACCGGCGAGGATGTCCTGGAGCTGCATGCGCACGGCAGCCCGATCCTGCTTGATCTGCTGCTGCGCCGTGTCTGCGCCCTCGGGGCGCGGCCTGCGCGCGCGGGAGAATTCAGTGAGCGCGCTTATCTCAACGGCAAGCTCGATCTGATGCAGGCCGAGGCCATCGCCGAGCTGATTGCAGCCGGCAGCGATGCCGCGGTGCGCGCCGCGCAGCGCGCATTGGCGGGGGTGTTCTCGGCACGTGTGGGCGAGCTGCAGGCGCTGCTCACCCGCGCACGCGCGCACATCGAGGCCGCGCTTGATTTCCCGGACGAAGATCTCGAATTGATGGCCGATCCGGCGTTGCTGGCCACGCTGGCAGAACTGCGCGCGCAAGTCGGGGTTGTCCTGCTCGAAGCACAACGCGGCGTGCGTCTCGCGCAGGGCCTGAGCGTGGTGCTGATCGGACGGCCCAATACCGGTAAATCCAGTCTCCTCAACGCACTGGCCGGTGAAGATCGAGCCATCGTCACCGCCGTGCCCGGCACCACGCGCGATGTGCTGCGCGTGGATCTGCAATTCGACGGCGTGCGCCTGGAGTTGGCTGATACCGCCGGATTGCGCGATGCAGGCGATGCAATCGAGCGCGAAGGCATGCGCCGTGCTGAGGCGGCGCTGCTCAGCGCCGATCTTGCATTGCTGGTCAGCGATGTTGCGCACTGGACCGATGATTACGCCGATGCGCGCGCGCGCGCGCCGGATACGGACATGCTGGTCGTGCTCAACAAGATCGATCTGATCGCTCAGCCAGCGGCGCGCATCGAGGATGTGGCAGGCCCGGTGCGCATCGCTTTATCCGCGCGCAGCGGGAGCGGCATCGACTTGCTGCGCCATGAACTGCACCGGCGGGCGGGCGGCGGTGCCGACAATGCCTACAGTGCCCGCACACGGCATGTGCTGGCCTTGCAGCGCGCAGCAGCCGAGATCGATGCCGCGAACCTCGAGGTACAGCACGCTGTCAATCGCCATGGCGGGCTGGCGGAACTTGCTGCCGAAGCATTGCGCCGCGCGCAGCAGGCGCTCGACGAGCTTACCGGCGCGCATGGCAGCGAGGAACTGCTCGGCGCGATTTTTTCCAGCTTCTGCATCGGCAAATGAATCCGGCGCGGCGATGGCTTGCGCATCGATGCGGCACGGCGCAGGCTCCGGCGCTGTGCGCAGTGATCGATGCTCCAGGGAGCGTGCCATGCAGCTCGGCAGTCAGAGTTTTGCCACCCATCAGGCCATTCCGGCACGCTGCGCCTTTGGCCAGCCGGGCATGGACGGCCCCTTCGCCTTTGCCGGCAACCGCAGCCCGCACTTGGCGTGGAGCGATGTGCCGGAGGGCACACGCAGTTTCGCTCTGACGTGCATCGACGTGGATGCACCGAGTCGCGGCGATGACGTGAACAAACCCGGGCGCATCGTGCCGGCCGATTTGCCGCGCGTCGAATTCACGCACTGGCTGATGGTTGACGTGGATGCAGCCGTGCGCGAACTGGCCGAGGGCGCTTGCGGCAGCGGGATCACCGCACGCGGCAAACAGCCGCCGCCTGGTCCGGCGGGCAGTCGCCAGGGCATCAACGATTACACCCATTGGTTCGCCGATGATGCCGACATGGCTGGCGATTATTACGGCTATGACGGGCCCTGCCCGCCTTGGAACGACAGCATCGTGCATCACTATGGTTTTCATGTTTACGCACTGGATCTGGCGCGGCTGGACGTGCCGGTGCGGTTCAATCTGGCTGATCTGCGTCGCGCCATTGCAGGGCACGTGCTCGGGCAAGCGGTGTGCGTGGGTACCTATTCGATGCGCGCCACGGGCTGAATACCGCATGTCTTGTCCGCATGTGTGGCCACGCGCCGCATGGTATGCGCGGCGCGCGGCATCATGTACAGGATGCGGAGCGTTGCATTGGCGCAGACGCGCATCATCACGCACAGGAGAAAACCATGAATAGCGAAATCAGCAGTGCTTCCGAAGACCGTATCCATGCTGCCGCCGAGCGCGCCAAGCAAACTGAAAGCGCCGCCGTGAAGCGAACGGCCGAACGGGTCGAACACGGCCTGCACCGGGCCACGGATGCGGGGGCGGACCTTGCCGCCAACGTCAACGACAAGGCCGCGGAAGTGGCTGCGCGCGGCCGTGAGGCGACCGAAAAATTGCGCGCGCAGACGTCCGATTTGCTCGACAAGACGCGCGATTTCGTGCGCGAAAAGCCGGGACAGGCGGTATTGATCGCGGCAGCGGCGGGCTGGTTGCTGGGTCGTCTGATGCGGCGCTGAGCATGAGCGAAGCCGAGGAGTCCGCGACGCAGGCGACCGCGGTCGCTGCAGCCCCTGCCCCTGCATCAGTGCCCGCCGACGCAGACACAGCGGTGTCCGGCGTGGCGAGTGACGTGATGGAGCTGGTTGCGGCGGTGCTGGCCTTGGCGCGGCTGGAGGCTGCGCGGGCCGCGCGCGGACTGTTGTGGGCGCTGCTGCTCGGCGTGACGGCTGCGGTGCTGGTGACTGCGTGTCTGCTGCTGGTGGTGGCCTTGCTCTTGCTGGGCTTGTTGCATGTCAGTGGTTCGTTGGCGCTGGCGCTTGCCATGACCATCGTGGTGCTGCTGGTAGCGACATGGCTGTCGTGGCGTGGCTTGCGGCGCGTATTGCGCCCGCTCAGCCTGCCGGCGACACGCGCCGAACTGCGCGCGCTACTCGAGCCGCTGCGTGGCAAGCCATCGCGATGAACACGCATCGCCAGCACTGGCTGGACGGCGTGGCTCGTGTCCAGCGCGCACGGGCAGCGCTGACGCCGCGCTTGCAACGCGGTGGCGATTGGCTGGATCGCCATCCCTGGGCGCGCCCGGCGGCCGCCTTGCTGGGCGGTTGGCTGCTCGCGCGGCTGTTGCCGCGCCCGGCGCGCTTGCGCCATGGTGGTGCATGGTTGCTGCGCGCTTGGCGTCTGTTGCGGCGCTGATGCGCGCCGCCTAACGCATCCAGCCCAGGCCCAGCGCGCCGAACAAAGCCGCGCCCAGCCCAATGCGGTACCAGGCGAACAGCGTGTAGCGATGCGTCTTGATGTAACCCAGCAGCCACTTCACCGCGATGAAAGCAGTGACCGTCGACACCACGAAGGCCAGGCCCAGCGCACCCCAGTGTTCGTGCTGCGCGCCGCCGTGGCGCAGGGTGTGCCACAGCTCATAGGCACCCGCCGCGAACATGGTGGGGATGCCGACGATGAAGGAAAAATCGGTCGCCGCCGAACGGTCACGCGTACCCGCCAGCATTGCCGCGAAGATGGTGCTGGCCGAGCGCGACAGGCCCGGGAAAATGCCGGCCAGCATTTGTGCCACGCCGACCACCAGCGCCACCGCCCAGCTTACCTCGCGGCCCGGTTTCAGGCGCGCAGCGATGGCCTCGGCCGCCAGCATCCAGATGCCGCCCAGCACCAGCGCCCAGGCCACCGGCAGCACGCTGGTCGGCAGCTTGAAGCCCAGCGTCACGGCGATGAAACCCAGCACCGCGGTGACCGCGAACGCCAGCACCAGCTTGCCGACATAGGCGCGGTTCGCGCGCTCGCCGAGGCCCGATGCCAGTGCCCACAGGCGCCGCCAGTAGATCAGCGTCACCGCGAGAATCGCGCCGGACTGTATCACCACGTTGAACAGATCCGAACGCGCGCCCAGCCATTGCTCGGCGATCAGCAGATGGCCGGTGGAGGAGATCGGCAGAAACTCGGTGATGCCCTCGATGATCCCGAGCAGGATCGCGTTCCATGGAATCAGCACGACGCGGCACCCCCGACAAAGCGCGCGAGCTTATCAGGCGCGGCAATTTCCCGCGGTAGTCATGCGGTCGCGCTGTCGCACGCGCGGTTCAGCATGGTGAGAACCGCGCTCACCGCGTCTGCACCCACGCTGCACGGCGCAAGGCGCAGTCTGGCCCAGCGCCCACGGGGAGGATCGCGTTCAACCCCCCCACAGCGAGCTCGCGCAGCACGCAGCCGCGCTGGCCCGTCATGATCGCGACGCAAGCCTCGTGGGCGCACTTTTCCCACCAATGCAGCCTTTGCCGCATTGCCATCCGGCACCCTCGCAACCCTGTTGTAACCGGAGAATCGCGCCAAGCTGCGCGCCATCCTGCCGTACCACGTGGTGCCCGGCAAGGTCACTGCGGCCGAAGCGATGAAGCTCGTCAATGCCCGCACCGTCGATGGTGCCGAACTCGAAATCAGCCATATGGATGGCAAAGTGATGATCGACGACGCCAGTGTGACGCAGGCCGACATCATGGCCAGCAACGGTGTGATTCATGCCATCAACAAGGTGCTGATGCCGCCGCAGGGCTGAACTTGGCAGAGGGTGCCGGCCGCGCGCAAATCGCCTTTGCGCGCGGCTTTTTCATAGGCGCAACAGCAACAGCGCCAAGGTGCCAAAGCCGATGCAATACCAGGCGAATGGATTCAGCGCCGCCTGTTCATGGCGACGGAAGTAGCGCATCAGGAACCAGGTGCTGAACAGGGCCGCCACTCCGGCAACGAGACCCGCCAGCAACATCAAGCCCAGCGGCGCGGCATGCGCGGCGTGCGCACGCAGCAACTTGGGAATCTCCAGCACCGCGGCGCCGGTGATCACCGGCGCACCGAGCAGGAACGAAAAGCGTGCCGCCTGTGCGTGATTCAGTCCGCGGCGCAGCCCGCCGACCATGGTCGCGCCCGAACGCGACAGGCCGGGGATGAAGGCCAGGCACTGCCAGCAACCGATCAGCAGGGCGTCACGCCAACGCAGGCCACCGAGATGCTCGTCCTGCAATGCGCCGCTGGCGCTCTGAGCCGCGCGCCGGCGCAGGCGTTCGCCCAACAGCAACATGCCGCCGTTGACGATCAGAAACAGCGCCGCCACCCAGGGTTCGGCGAACAGTGCACGCAGCGGTTTCTCCAGCGCGAAACCGAGGATGATCGCCGGCAGCGTGCCCAATACCAGCATGCCGGCCAGGCGCCGGAAGTTTTCTGCATCCTGCGCGCGTGGTCCGCGCAGCACGCCCCAGGCGATGCCCAGCCAGACGCGCCAGAAGTACGCCAGCAAGGCCAGCAGCGTGCCCACGTGCAGCACCACAAGAAATGGCAGGAAATCGCGTGCGTGCTGATTGATGCCAAGATGCAGCAGCGCCGGCACCACCACCGCATGACCGAGGCTGCTGACCGGAAACAATTCGGTCAGACCCTGCAGCAAGGCGATCAGCAGCACATTGAACAGATCCATGGGTGGATTCCGTGGGAACGAGCCGGGATGTTAAGCCAGCGCCGCAGGCAATGGCCTTACCAATGTGCAAGCCGCCGTCTGTCGCGCCAGGAGCGTCGACCCGCAAGCACGCCACAGTTGCACCAAATTAAAGCAAATCATTCTTGAATAGCACCATGACAATGCGTCGAGCGCATGCATGCCCGTGTGCCGCGAGCAAAGTCGATGCCGCGGGCACGCAGCCTGTGTGGCACGAGCCTTGCTGACCTAAGTGCAGAACCCCCTTACTACTACTGGAGCAGTCCATGTCCGCAGACCACGTCCTCAAACTGATGGCCGAACACGAGGTCGAATTCGTCGATTTCCGCTTCGCCGACATGGCAGGCCGCCAGCACCACGTCAGCTTTCCCGCGCATACCGTCGACGCCAGCACCTTCGAGGACGGCAAGATGTTCGACGGCTCGTCCATCTCGGGCTGGAAGGGCATCAACGATTCCGACATGGTGTTGATGCCCGATGCCGACACCGCCGTGCTCGACCCGTTCAGCAGCGCCAAACAACTGATCCTCAATTGCGATGTGCTCGAGCCCAGCACGATGCAGCCCTATGGCCGCGATCCGCGTTCCATCGCCCGGCGCGCCGAGGCCTACCTGAAGTCCACCGGCGTCGCCGATGCGGCCTTCTTCGGTCCCGAACCCGAGTTCTTCATCTTCGACGCGGTGCGCTACAGCAACGACATGGGCAAGGTGTTCTACGAGATCGAATCCGAGGAAGCGGCGTGGTCCTCGGGCCAACGCATCGAAGGCGGCAATTCCGGCCACCGGCCTGGCATCAAGGGCGGCTATTTTCCGGTCAGCCCGGTGGACTCGCTGGGCGACCTGCGCGCCGAGATGTGCCAGACGCTGGAAGCCATGGGCCTCAAGGTCGAGGTGCACCACCACGAGGTCGCCACCGCCGGCCAGTGCGAGATCGGCACGCGCTTCAACACCCTGGTGAAGAAGTCTGACGAGCTGATGGCGCTGAAATACGTCATCAAGAACATCGCGCACCAGAACGGCAAGACCGCCACGTTCATGCCCAAGCCCATCGTCGGTGACAACGGCAGCGGCATGCACGTGCACCAGTCGCTGAGCAAGGACGGCAAGAACCTGTTCGCCGGCGAGCTGTACGGCGGCCTCAGCCAACTGGCGCTGTGGTACATCGGCGGCATCTTCAAGCATGCCAAGGCCATCAATGCCTTCGCCAACTCGACCACCAACAGCTACAAGCGCCTGGTGCCGGGCTTCGAGGCGCCGGTGATGCTGGCCTACTCGGCGCGCAACCGTTCGGCGAGCTGCCGCATCCCGTATGTGAGCAGCCCCAAGGGCCGTCGCATCGAGGTGCGCTTCCCCGATCCGGTCAACTCGGGCTACCTCACCTTCACCGCGCTGCTGATGGCGGGCGTCGACGGCATCCTCAACAAGATCGACCCCGGGGCGCCTTCCGACAAGGACTTGTACGACCTGCCGCCCGAGGAGGAGAAGAACATCCCGCAGGTTTGCTCCAGTCTCGACCAGGCGCTGGAGGCACTGGACAAGGATCGCGGTTTCCTCAAGGCCGGCGGCGTGTTCAGCGACGACTTCATCGACAGTTACATCGAGCTGAAAATGGCCGAGGTCACGCGCTTCCGCGCCGCCACGCACCCGCTCGAGTACCAGATGTACTACTCGATCTGAGCGCCCTCGGCGCGGTTGCAGCGCAGCCCACGGATGTCCGCATCCGTGGGCTTTTCGTTGGTGCCTGCCAAGCTGCACGCGCCGCGCAGCCCAGACGCCGCCCGGCGCAAGGCATAATCAGGCGCTTTGCCGGATCATGCGATGCGCGACGAAATCCTCGAACTGGAACAGCAAGGCCGTCTGGCCGAGGCCGAGGCGCGCGCGCAGGCCTGGCTGGATGCCGAGCCGGACGCGATCGAGCCGCGCCACGTGCTGGGTCTGGTGCGTATCCGTCGCGGGGCCTATGTCGCGGCGCTGGAAACCCTGCTTCCGGCCGTGCAGCGCGCACCGGAGGACGCGGCCCTGCAGGTGAGCTGCGGTCGCGCCGCGCTGCTGGCGGGTGATCGCGGCCGCGCGCGCATGGCCTTCGAGGCCGCGCGACGGCTCGATCCGAATAACCTCGACGCTTATATTGGTCTGGCCGCCACCGCGCTGGCCGGTGGCGATCTGGACGCTGCTGAAAGCGGGTTTCGCACCGCGCTGCGCGCCGACGAGGACGCCGTGGAAGCCTGGCTGGGACTGGGCCAGACGCTGGCCGGCAAGGGCGATCAGGAAGCCTCGGCGCGCTGCTTCAACATGGCGCTGGAAATTCGCCCGGATGATGCCGCCGCGCAGTTCAGTCTCGCGCAGACGCTGCGCGCGCAGGGCTATCTCGATTTCGCGCTGCGCGCCTTCGAGCGCGCGCTGGAACTCAATCCCGAGTTGGCCGTGGCCCGCCTGCAACTGGCGGAAACCCTGGCGCAGCGTGGGCGCAGCGCGGCCGCGCAGCAGGCATTCGAGCAATTGCGCGAGCATCCGCGCCATGCCGCCGCGGCGTTGACCGGGATCGGTGAGCTGGCACTGGCGCGCAATGCCGTGCCACTGGCGCTGGCCCAGTTCCAGCAGGCACTGGCGCGCGATGCGGATCATGAACGCGCATTGCTCGGCCTGGTGCAGGCGCTGGAGCGCACCGGCCAGGCGGATGCCGCGCGGCGCGTCCTGCAGGATTGGCTGGGCGCACACCCGGAGTCGAGCGGCGCACGCGCGGCGCTGGCCGAACGCCTGCTGCGTGGCAACGACGCCGCCGGCGCCGTGGCGTTGTGGCGCGAGGCGCTGGCACGCAGTCCCGGGCAGGCCTCGCTGCGTGCGGACCTGGCGCTGGCGCTGGAGCGCACGGGCGACTTTGCCGCCGCCGATCAGGAAGCCGAACGCGCCGCGCTGGGTGGGCGCTGGCCGCCGCTGGTGCTGCTGCGCGCGCGCGCGGCCTTGCGCGATGGCGCCTACGAAACCGCACGCGATCGCCTGCAGATGCTTGACGAGACTCGGCTCAACCCCGTGCAGCGACGCCATCGCCAGCATCTGCTGGGTCTTGCGGCACTGGGGCGTCGCGATTGGGATACGGCGCAGCAGGCGTTCCTGGCCATGCATGCCGACGACACTGCGACGCTCCCGGTACTGGGCGATGCCAAGGCGCTGGCGCCTGGCTTGCGCGATCTGGCTGCGTTGCCGCCGCTGGCCGCCGCCGTGGTGCCGGCGCCCATCGTCCTGGTCGGGCTGCCCGGCAGCGGCGTGCATCGCCTCGCCCATCTGCTCGCGCAGCAGCAGGGCTTGCGCGTACGCAGCGAGTACTTTGGCGGCAGCACGCTGTTGCTGGCGCGTGACGACCCGCGTCTGCTGCAACCGCTGGGACTGGCCGAGGTCGAAGCCATCGCACGGCGGCATGCGCGCGCGCAGCGGCGCGCGGTGGGCGCTGGGCAGGTGATCGAATGGCTGCCGCTGCTGGATGCGCGCTTGTTGCCATTGTTGCAGCGCGCCCTGCCGGGCGCGCGTCTGTTGCTGGCATGGCGCGAGCCTGCGGCCTGCCTGCTCGACTGGCTGGCCTTCGGCTATCAGACGGGCTATCCGATCACTGACATCGGGCGCGCGCGCGCATGGTTGCAGGCGGCCGACGCGCACCTCGCGCTGGGTGCCGAGTTGCTGCCGGCGCTGGCGCTGGAAATGGACGTGCTGCTCGCACCCAAGGCGCAGATCCCGGCCGCGCTGGCCGAGTTCCTGCAACGCGACGACCTGCAGGTTCCGGAGCGCTGGCGCCGCGATGCGCGCTACCTGGGATTGCCCACCAGCCTGCCGGCGCCGACGCGCAACGCCTGGTTGCAGGCGCTGCAAGCCAAGGACGCGCCATCGGTCTGATGGCTGCGGCGTGCGGCGTTTCAGGATTCCAGCAGTGCCTTCAAGCGCGCCAGATGCGTCAGCGCGGTATCACGTCGCGCTTCGGCTTCGGTTTCGGGATCATCGCCATCGCGCTGCAGGTCGGCTGCGGGCAGTTCATCGATGAAACGGCTGGGACGCAACGCGACGATCTCGCCATAGCGGCGCACGCGTTCGCTGTGGCTGAGCACCAGCCAGCGCCGCGCGCGCGTGATGCCGACATAGAACAGGCGCCGCTCTTCCTCGAGGCGACCTTCATCCAGCGCACCCTCGTGCGGCAGCGTGGCATCGTCGCAGCCGACAATGCACACGCCGTCGAACTCCAGTCCCTTGGCCGCGTGCAGCGTCATCAGGCGCACCGCGTTGCCGGGATCCTCGCGCTCGGCGTTGCCCAGCAGCAGCAGTTGTTGCGCCAGATCACCGGCGCGCGCGCCGCCGCGCTGCATGGCGCGGAACCACTCGCCCAGTTCCTGCAGGTTGGCCAGACGGCGCGCGCGCGCGTCGGCATCGCCAGGCAGGGCCTGCAGGTGCGCGCGGTAGCCGCTGTGCACGAGCACGGCCTCGAGCAAATCATGGGCCGGTAGCTGGGTGGCCAGCCGTTGCAGGCGTTCGAGCAGCGCGGCGAAGTCGTGCAGTGCCTGTGCCTGACGGCGCGGCAACGCCGCCGCGCAGTGTGCGTCACGCGCTGCGGCCAGCAACGAAAGATGGCGCGTCTGCGCGGCCAGGCCCAGTTTTTCCAGCGTGCTCGCACCCAGATCGCGGCGCGGCAGGTTGACCACGCGCAGGAATGCGGCATCGTCCTCGGGATTGTTCACCAGCCGTAGATACGCCAACGCATCCTTGACCTCGCTGCGGTCGAGAAAACTCAGCGCGCCGCTCAGATGGTAGGGCACGCGCGCCAGGCGCAGCGCCTTCTCCAGTTCGCGCGCCTGGTGGTTGCCGCGGTAGAGGATGGCGTAGTCGCTCCAGGCGGCGCCTTGCGTGCGTTGCGCCTGCTCGAGCAGCGCGGCGACGCGCGCGGCTTCGTGCTCGCTGTCGCGGCAGCGCATCACGCGCACGGGCGCGCCCTCGTCGGCCGCACTCCACAGCGTCTTCGGATGCTGGTGCGGGTTGCGCGCGATCAGTGTGTTGGCGCAACGCAGGATGCGCCCACTGCAACGGTAGTTCTGTTCGAGTTTGAGCACGCGCAGGCTCGGGTAGTCGCGTGCGATCTCGTCGAGGTTTTCCGGACGCGCGCCGCGCCAGGCATAGATGCTCTGGTCGTCGTCGCCGACGCAGGTGAACGCGCCGCGCGGCCCGGCCAGCACGCGCAGCAGACGGTACTGCGCCGCGTTGGTGTCCTGGTATTCGTCCACCAGCAGGTAGCGCAAGCGTTCACGCCAGACCAGCGCCAGCGCTTCGTCCTGCTCGAGCAGCTGCAGCGGCAGGCGGATGAGGTCGTCGAAATCCAGCGCATTCCACGCGCCCAGGCGCTGCTGGTAGCTGGCGTAACGCGCTGCCATCTCGTGCTCGCGTGCGCTGCGCGCAGCGGCGGCGGCGGCCTCGGGATCGAGCCCCGCGTTTTTGGCCTGACCGATCGCATGGCACAGGGCGTGCAAGTCGTCGGCGCGCGCGCCTTTGGGCAACAGATCCTTCAGTACCGCTGCGCTGTCGTCGGCATCGAGCACGCTGAAATTGCGCTTGAGCCCGGCGCGGGCATGCTCGATCTGCAAAAAGCGCAGCCCCAGCGCGTGGAACGTGGAAACGCGCAAGGCCTCGATAGCGGCGGGCGCCAGCCGCTTCGCCAAGCGCTCGCGCATCTCGCGCGCCGCCTTGTTGGTGAAGGTGATCGCGGCGATGCGCTCGGCGTCGAGGCCGCGGCGCTGGACGAGGTGGGCGATCTTCTCGACGATCACCCGCGTCTTGCCCGAGCCCGCGCCGGCCAGCACCAGCATGGGTCCGGCGCAATAATCGACGGCTTCGCGTTGTTGCGGATTGAGCATGATGGCGCGTGCAAAGCGCATTAGCTTAGCGGGACCACGGCGCCGGCGTTGCACGTGCCGGCCAATGCTGCGCCGGTGCACGGGTGGCGCCGGGGCGGTTGCGTCCGCGGCCGCACGATGACAAGCGTGCCGCGAACCGCGATGCTTGCGCTCTTCCACTTGCCACCCCGTGCCCGCCCCATGGCCAAGCTCTACTTCTATTTCTCGGCAATGAACGCCGGCAAGACCACCACCTTGCTGCAGAGTGCGTACAACTACCGCGAGCGCGGCATGCGCGCGCTGATCATGACGCCGCAACTGGACACGCGGCGCGACGACGCGGCGGTGGCCTCGCGCATCGGCCTCAGCGCCGCGGCGCTGCGTTTCGACAGTGGCGAGGATCTTGCCGCGCGCGTGCGCAACGACATCGCGCGCGCGGGCGCGCTGCATTGCGTGCTGGTGGACGAGGCGCAGTTCCTGACGCGTGCGCAGGTCTGGCAGCTCACGGATGTGGTGGATGCGTTGCATATTCCGGTGTTGTGCTACGGCCTGCGCACCGATTTCCGCGGCGAGCTGTTCGCGGGCAGCCAGTACCTGCTGGCCTGGGCGGACGAGCTCACCGAGATCAAGACCATCTGCCACAGCGGCAAGAAGGCGACCATGGTGTTGCGCGTGGACGCGCAGGGCCGCGCCGTGCGCGAAGGTCCGCAGGTGCAGATCGGCGGCAACGAGCGCTACGTGTCGGTGAGCCGCGCCGAGTACAAGAAGGTGATGGCGGGCGAGGGCCGCATCGAGCCGCTGCAGCCACCGCTGCCGATGCGCTGAACCGGCGTCGCCGCGCGCGGTCCAAGACTGCTTCATCCTGCCAATGCTTGCGCGAGCCGCCATGGATGCAACCCAGCCACGCAAGCCGCCAAGGCCATGGCTGTTTGGTCTCACCGCGATCCCGTTCGGCATCTCCGGCGGCTATACCGCGGTGGCCATGCCGTATCTGCTGCGCGAGGCCGGCGCGCCGATGACCACGATCGCCGCGGTGGGCGCGGCCACGCTGATTCCCGCGGCATGGCAGTTCCTGTATGCGCCGCTGGTTGATCTGGGCATCCGCCGGCGCGCCTGGCTGATGCTGCTGGCGGGCGGTGGTGGCGTGCTGCTGGCGGCATCGCTGTTGATGCCCCTGCCGCACGCGTTGAAGTGGTTCGAGGCGTTGTGCGTGTTGGGCCAGGGCGTGGTGGGTCTGTCCAGCAGCGCCAACGGCGGCCTCATCGCCACCACGTTGCCGCAGGAAACACGTGGCCGCGTATCCGGCTGGATCAACGCCGCCAACCTCGGCGGCAGCGCGCTGGGTGGAGGCCTCATCCTGTACCTGGCCGTATCGGTCTCGCGCACAGCCGCGGCGCTGATGATGCTGGCCTTGTGCATGCTGCCGGCCCTGGCCGCGCTGGCGGTGCACGAAATGCCGCGCGCGGCGGTGCGCATCGGCGCGCACTTCAAGGCCATGTTCCGCGAAACCTGGCGCACCGCGCGCAGCCGCAGCGGCTGGACCGGCATCCTGTTTTGCCTGTCGCCCGTGGGTACCGCGGCCATGCTCAACCTGTTCGCCGCGCTGGCACCGAATTACCAGGTCGGCGGTGGCACGGTCGAGATGATCAATGGCTATTGGGGTGGCCTGGTCACCGCCGCAGGTGCGCTCGCCACGGGTTTCGTGCTGGATCGCATCAACCGGCGTTACGCCTATCTCGCCGCAGGTATGCTGACCGCCGTGGTCGGCATGTGCATGGCGCTGGCGCCGGTCGATCCACGCGTGTACGTGATCGGCAGCCTGGCTTACCTGCTGGTGGCCGGCGTGTGCTACGCGGCGTTCTCGGCGGTGGTGTTCGAGATCATCGGTCATGCCGGCGAATCGGCCTCGACCCAGTACACGCTGTTCACCGCCGCCGGCAATCAGGCCATCGCCTACGTCACCTGGATGGACGGGCAGGGTTACGCCCACGCGGGCGAATTCGGCCTCGGACCCAGTGCCGGCATGCTGATGACCGACGCGGTGGCCAACCTGGTGGGCGTGGCGGTGCTGGCGCTGCTGCTGCGCGTGGTGTTCAAGCGCGACGCGCGGCGCGCGCGGGCGTGAGCGCAAGCGCGGCGGCGCGCTCGGCCAGGCGCGCGATCAGGTAATCCTCGACAAAGCTGTGCAGGCCCGCGCCAGTGAGGAATCCGCAGTGGCCACCATGCGTGGCGATGTCCAGCTCGACGCAATCCGGAAGTTGCATGGCACGAAAATTCGCGACCGCAATCACCGGATCATCCGCGGCGGTGAGAATGGTGGTCGGCACGCGCAGCGCGGCGAGGCGGTCGCCGGCGATCGAATAACCATCCAAGTACGCATCCAGCGTGCCGAACCCGGTATGGCGCAGTACCAGCGCGCGCGTCAGCCCGCGCATGTCCAGCGCCAATTCCGCGCGTGACACCAGCGCGTGCGACGGAAACAGGGCCTGCTTGCGGCGCAGCGAGGCGCGCCATTTGCGCAAGAAGTAGGCGTGATACAGCCGGCCTTGTTCGAGTTGGCGCAGTCCCGCAGCCGGATCGACCACCGGACACACCGCGAATGCGTAGTGCAGTTCGAGGCCGTGCGCCGGCGCGTCCCGTGCCACGCGCAGCGCGAAATTGCCGCCCAGCGAAAACCCGGCGATCGCGCGCAGGCCGGCGCCGGGGCGTGCGCAAACCCGCGCGGCGGCGGCGATCACTTCGTCCAGCAGGCATGAATGAAACGGCTCCGGATTGAGCGCATGACTGTCGCCGTGATCGCGAAAATTCAGCCGATACACGTCGTAGCCGGCGCGCAACAGACCCGTGCAGGTCGCCAGCATGTAGTTGGAATCGGCGCTGCCCTCCCAGCCGTGCAGCAGCAACACCAGACCGCGTCGCGTGGACAACGCCGTTTGCGTGCTGAGGAAACCCTGCAGACGCACGCCGCCATCGAGTTGCAGCACCTCGGCCCGGGTCACGCGCGCCAGCATGCGCGTGCGTGACCACAGCGTGGCGCGGCGCAACGAGCTGGAGTTGAGCATCGACTGCAGGTGCGCATTGCGCAGCCAGCGCGGTGGCGAAAAATCGGCGGCGCGTGGTAGCGGTGCCATCATGCGCGCTGGCTCAGGCAGGCGGCGATGGCGGCGCGTGCGGCGTCGGCCAGGGCACGGCGTCCATGCTCCGCGGGCGTGCTCAAGGGCGTGAGGAAGTGCACCTCGGCCTGCAGCGGCGGCTCGCCCAGCAGACGCAGGAAATTGCCCAGAAAACCCTCGCCATGTCGAAACGTGGCGCCATTCCAGGCGCAGCCGTTGCGGCGATAGGTCAGCGCCACCGGCTGGATCGGCACCTGCGCGTCCAGCGCGCACTGGAACACGCGCGCGTGAAAGGTGCGCACCTTGGTGATGCCGGTGTGCTCGTGTTCGATGCCGCCCTCGGGAAACACCGCCACGGCGCGCCCGCCGCGCAGGCGCGCGCCCATGACCCCGATCACCGCGCTCAGCGAGGCCGGATTGCCGCGCCTGAGAAAGATCGTGCCGGCGCGCGCCGCCAGCCAGCCCACCAGCGGCCAGCGCGCGATCTCGGCCTTGGCCACGAAGCAGGCCGCGCGTTGTGTGTGCAGCAACTGGATGTCCATCCACGACACGTGATTGGCCACGAACAGCACCGGCTGCTGCGTCTGCTCGCCAAGGCTGACGATGCGAAACCCGAAAGCGCCGCGCAGCATCCAGCGCGACCAGTGGCGCACGATGCGCTGCGCCAGCGGTTCGCGTTTGCCGTCAC
Source organism: Rhodanobacter sp. (assembly GCA_022730075.1). Classification (GTDB taxonomy): domain Bacteria; phylum Pseudomonadota; class Gammaproteobacteria; order Xanthomonadales; family Rhodanobacteraceae; genus Metallibacterium. The sequence goes on from DZBX01000010.1 coordinate 37,692, forward strand.
CCGGTCCTGCGGGCAGCAGCGCCACCGCGCCGCCCAACGGGATGGCGATCACCACCAGGCTCAGCAGGATCGGCACGCGCCAGACATAGCGCAAAGCCCGTCCGAGCGTCGGCTCCGCGCGGGCGGCGAGTGGGGTGGATTCCATAACGGCACTTTAACGAGACTGCATGTGGTGCGGTAGCGGTGGCGCGCGCCCGGTTCAGTCGTGTGCCAACGGCAGGGTGCCGCCGGCTTTCACCGTACGCAGCACGAAGCTGGAGTTGACGTCGGCCACGCCGGCATCGTTCAGCAGGTGGTCGAGCAGGAAACGCGAGTAGTGCTCGAGATCGGTCACGTGGATTTCAAGCAGATAGTCCATGTCGCCGGTCAACGCGTGGCACGCCACCACTTCGTCGGCGTCCTGCACGGTGCGCATAAAGTGTTCGATGGCCTCGCCGGTATGGGCTGCCAGTTGCACGCGCAGAAAGGCCGTGAGCCCCAGCCCCAGCGCCCGCGCATTGAGGCGCGCGGCGTAACCGGCGATCACCCCGGCGGCCTCCAGCCGCTGCACGCGGCGTAGTGTCGCCGAGGGCGAAAGATTCACGCGCTCGGCCAGTTCGGTATTGCTCAGACGGCCTTCCTGCTGCAACAGGCGCAACAGGGCACGGTCGATGCGATCCAGGTTCAACGCCATGATCGTGCGTCATGTATCCGATATACGCACGAAGTGTGCGCTGAAAGCGCTGTTATGCGCAACAAAGCAAGCCTGTTGCGCGGCCGCTGGCCTACACTCAAGCGCGGCAAGCCATCGCGCACTGTGCGCCGCCGAGGAGCACCGCCATGAACGCGCAACCGCGCCGCGTTGAAAACATCGCCACCGACCGCGGCGTGATCCCGCAGTACGCCACCGGCGTGGTCGAGCAGCCGTGGTCCGCTTACAGCGCCGCCGATCACCAGGTCTGGGCCACGCTGTTCCAGCGCCAGCGCGCGCTGCTGCCCGGTCGCGCGTGCAGCGCGTTTCTCGATACCCAGCACGCGCTCGGCATGACGCCCGATGCCATCCCGCGCTTCGACCAACTCAACCGCCACCTGCGCGCGGCCACCGGCTGGGAGCTGATTGGCGTCGAGGGCCTGCTGCCCGAGGCGGTGTTTTTCGATCACCTCGCGCAACGGCGCTTCCCGGTCACCTGGTGGATCCGTCGCGTCGAGCAGCTCGACTACATCGCCGAGCCCGATCTGTTCCACGACCTGTTCGGCCACGTGCCGTTGCTGATGAACCCGGTGTTCGCCGACTACATGCAAGCCTACGGCCAGGGCGGCCTGCGCGCGCAGCGCGAATTCGGCGACGAGGCCCTGCTCAACCTCACCCGGCTGTACTGGTACACCGTCGAGTTCGGCCTGATGCGCGAGCCCGACGGCCTGCGCATCTACGGCGCCGGCATCGTCAGCTCCAAGGGCGAGTCGATCTACAGTCTGGAATCGGATGCGCCCAACCGCATCGGCTTCGATCTCGAGCGCGTGATGCGCACCCGCTACCGCATCGACAGCTACCAGAAAACCTACTTCGTCATCGACAGCTTCGAGCAGTTGTTCGCCGCCACGCAGCAGGACTTCGCGCCGATCTACCCGCGCGTCGCCGGCGCCGAATCCGTGCCCGCCGGCAGCGTGCTGCCCGGTGACCGCGTGCACCACCGCGGCACCCGCGAAGGCTGGCCGGAAGGGGCGGATGCGTGA
>DZBX01000075.1 GCA_022730075.1 Rhodanobacter sp.
CTGCAAGATAAGCGGCAGCGTGCTTCTCCGCGGGCGCATCGGCCACAGCTCAAAAACTGTGCGCGTAGCCGACCATGAAGCCTCCGGGCAGCCACGACAGCAGCAGCGGGCTCTTGCGATCGTGCGCCCAGATGCCGAAGGCGGTGCCCAGCGCGGCGCCGGCCAGCACGTCGGTCTGCCAGTGGCCCCAGGTTTTCATGCGCGCCTCGGCGTCGTAGGCGGGGATCGCGGCCAGCACCCACACCCACGGGTGGTCGTGCTGGTATTCGGCGATGAAGGGCGTGACGAAGCTGGACGCCTCGGTGACCTCGCCGCTGGGAAAGCTGGCGCCGCCGTGGAACCAGAGATTGGGGTCGGCGCTGTAGCTGGGCCGTTCGCGGCCGAAGGTGTTCTTGAGCGCGAGCGAGGCCAGCGAGGAGAACGCCATCGCGTCCACCGACTGCCACAGCGTGCGGCCGAAGCGCGTGCGCCCGCCGATGAGGCTGGCCGCGGTCAGCGTGCACAAGGCCTCGCAATAGCCCAGGTCCTTCTGGTAGCTGCGGTTCCAGATACCGCCGTTGTCATAGCCGAGGCGATGGTCGATACCCAGCGGACCGCCGCCGGCGTGCGCGAGGGGTATGCCGGTCATGACGGATAATGCAAGCGCGAGGGCCAGCAGCATGCGGCGCATGGGCAGTCTCCGGGTCAGGAGGCGCCATGCTGGAAACTCGCGGCGTGCACGACATGTGCCCTGTGCCGTGATCGCGCATGCAAGCGGATCAACGATTGGTAAGAGAGCGGTTTGTGGAACCGCTCCGGCACATGGACGCGCTTGCAAACCCAGGCAAGGTGCCCGGTTTTGCAAACTGATCATTAGTGGGTCGCGCGCAGCGTCGGCAGCGCCGCTCCATTACGACCATGTAATGGGATCGTAGCCATGCGCGCGGGATATTCGCGGCCGATTCGGGTCTACTTCCGCGAATCATCCTCAAGAGCAGGTATCGAGCATGCGCATGCGCCGCGGCGGCACGTCGTGCCTGGGGTTTTTGCTCGGCGTCGCCCTGACAGCTTGTGCCGCGGCCAGTGCGGCCACCGCGTTGCCGGTATCGGTGCAGCGTGTGGCGCCTGCGCCCTGGCTGGAGCGCGTCGACGTGCTGGCGCGCGTCGAGAGCGCCGACCATACCGTGCTGGCGGCGCCGGTGACCGGGCGGGTTCTCGGACCGTTCCTGCACCCAGGCACGGTGGCAGCGGGTGCGATCATTGCGCGCGTCGAGGTGCCGGGTCTGGCCGCGCAGATCCGCGCCGCGCAAGCCAATGCAAGGCTGGCCGCGACCGACCTGCGTCGCCAGCAGCAGCTGGCGCAACGCGGGCTGGTGGCACAGCAGAGTCTCGATCAGGCGCGGGTCACTGTGCAGCAGGCCGACGCCGCGCTGCTGGCCTTGCAGCGGCAGAACGCGCAATCGATCCTGCGCGCGCCGTTCGCGGGCACGCTGGGTTATCTGCTGAGTGCCGGCACGGTGGTGTATCGCGGCACGCCGGTGGCCACCCTGCTGGGCCGCGGTCAGCCATGGGCGCGCGCCGAATTGACCCCGCGCCAGATGCGCCGCGTCGCGGTGGGCATGGCGGTGCAGTGGCATGCCGGCGATCTGCACGGCGCGGCCAGCGTGCGCTCACTGGGCCAGAGCGCGCGCACGGCCGGCATGGTGTCGGTGTATGTGGCCCTGCCGGCATCCAGCTCGTTGTTGCCGGGGCAGTGGCTGTGGTTGCAGCTCGCCCTGCCACGCGCGCCGGCATGGCGTGTGCCCGATGCCGCGGTGGTGTGGCGCGGCGCGCGCAGTGAAGTGTTCGTGCTGCGCGCGGGCCATGCTTACGCTGTGCCCGTGCAAGTGCTGGCCGCGCATGGCGGCATGAGCTGGGTGCGTGGCGCGCTGGGCAGTCCGGCCACGTTGATCATCAGCGGCGCCGCGCGTCTGCAGGATGGGGTGGCGGTCGCGGTGCGCCCATGATGCGGCGTTATCTCGCGTTCCTGTGGCTCAATCGCTGGTCGGTGATCCTGTCCGCGCTGCTGCTGCTGGGCGCCGGCTGGTACGCGCTGCGCACGCTGCCCGAGAGCATTTTCCCGGACATCGATTTCCCCAAGGTCACGGTGCTGGTCAATGCCGGCAACCTGCCGGTGCGCGCGATGGAGGACGAGGTCACGCTCCCGCTGGAGGAAGCCGCCAAAGGCGAGCCCGGCGTGCGCCTGGTGCGCTCGCAGACCGGCTATGGCCTGAGCAAGCTGCATGTGTATTTCGATCAGGGCATCGATGCGCAAACGGCGTATCTGATGCTGCAGGCACGGCTGGCGCATATCGCGTTGCCGCCTGGTGCGACGCTGTCGGTGCACTTGATGGCGCCCAATGTGTACCCCTTCGCCGAGTATGCGCTGGTGTCGAACCGGCTCGACAGCTCGGCGCTGATGCCGACGTTCGCGTTTCATGTGCGCCCCGCGCTGCTCGGCATCGACGGCGTCTACCGCGTGGTCTGGACGGGACGCGGCTGGCCCGAGGTGAAGATCGCGCTGAATGCGCGGCGCCTGGCCGAGCACGATCTCACTGCCGCGCAGGTGGTGGCGGCGCTGCAGGCCGCGCAGGGACCGTATTTCTCCGGCGTGCTGCAGGCCTACAACCAGCAGTTCGTGGTCGCCACCACGCCGCGCCCGGCCACGGCCGCCGCGCTGGAAAAACTCCTGCTGCCGCTGGGTCCGGTCGGCAACGATGGCAGCCGCATGCCGCTCGCGCTGGGCGCGCTGGGCACGGTGACCATCGCGCCGCCACCCCTGCAGCGCGACGCGGCCGTGGCCGGCTGGCGCCACGCGCTGGTGATCGACATCCAGGCGCAGGCCGGCGCCAACGAGGTCGCCGTGGCGCGCGCCGTGCAGGCGCGCATCGCGAGCCTGCGCGCGCAACTGCCGGCGGGCGTGAAACTGGTGCGCATCTATGACCTGAGCGGGCTGATCAGCGGCAGTCTGCGCGACGTGTGGATCGCGCTGGGCCTGGGCAGCGTGATCGCCCTGCTGGTGGTGCTGCTGTTCCTCGGCCGCGTCGATGGTGCACTGGCGGTGCTGACCGTGGTGCCGCTGTCCCTGGCCGCGGCGTTTCTGGCGCTGCACGCGCTGGGCTACGGACTCAACATCATGACCCTGGGCGGCTTGGCCGCGGCCATCGGCGCGCTGGTCGATCACGCCATCGTGGTGATCGAGCGTGGCCTGCACGATCTCAACGGCGAGCGCGAGCAGCGCCGTGCGCAGGCGCTGCAGCGCATCGGCGAAATCCTGCCGATCATGAGCATGGCCACGCTGACTTCGGTGCTGGTGTTCCTGCCGTTGATTTTTCTGTCCGGAACACTCGGCCTGCTGTTCCGCTCGATGGCGGTGGCCATCGTCATCGCGCTGCTGGTGTCGCAACTGATGGCGTTGCTGGTCACGCCGGTGCTGGCGCTGTGGCTGGCCGGACGCGCGCGCACTTATGCACCCTCGCGCCGGCAGCAGCGCGCACAGCGCCGCTACGGACGCTGGCTGATCGCCGGTACGCGCCGCGCATGGCTGGTGGTTCCGCTGATGCTGGTGCTCGCTGCAGCGGGCTGGTTCACGCTGCGTGCGCTGCCCACGGCGTTCCTGCCGCATTGGGACGAGGGCGTGATCTCGGTGCCGTACCGCACGCAGGTGGGCAGCAGCGTGGCCGAGACCACGGCGGTCGGACGCACGCTGTTGCACGTGGCGCTGCGCAATCCCGCGGTGGCGCGCGCCTCGCTGGTGGTCGGGCGCGGTTTTTCCAATGCCTATGCCACGCCCAACAAGGGCGCGCTGGCGATCGTGCTGAAGCAGGATCGCAGCGTCGGCACGCGCACGGTCATGCGCCAGCTCAGCGCCGCCTTTCGCCAGGCCGTGCCCAGCCTGCTGATGGAACATCCGACCCAGGTGATGGTGAATCGTCTGGGTGACCTGTCCGGCTCGCACGCACCGCTGGAGGTGTTCCTGTTCGGCTCCGACCCGGCGTTGCTGCACGCTGCCGGCGAACGTCTGGCGCAGGCGCTCAAGCACAGCGGCGCTTTCAGCGAGGTGGTGTTCAAGTCGCCCTCGGCGGGGCCGGAGATCGCGCTGACGCCGCGCGCGCAGGCCAGCCTCTACGGCCTCACGCCGCTGGCGCTGAGTCAGCAGGTCGAGGCGCGTTTGTGGGGGCGTTCCGCGGGCATGTTGCTGCGTGGCGAGCAGATCCTGCCGCTGCGTGTATTCGAAGCCACGCCGGCCCCTGCGCCGGGCGCGGTCGCGGCGCTGCCACTGCGCCTGCCCGGCGGCGCGCAGGTGCCGCTGGACCAGCTCGCGCGCGTGCAACTGCATGGCGTGGTGCCCTATGTCACCCACCAGAATCTGGTGCCGTATGCCTACATGTGGCTGCAACCGCGCGCCGGTGAGGGCCTGGCGCAAGCCGCCGCACGTGCGCGCGCGGTGCTGGCATCGATGCATTTTCCGGCTTCGATCAGCAGCGTGATCGGCGGCTATTACCAGCAGCAGTCGCGCAGCTTCCGGCAGATGGCGATGATCCTGGCCGCCGCGCTGGGTGCGCTGCTGGTGCTGCTGGGGCTGCAGTTTTCCAGCCAGCGCGCCGGCATCGCGGCGATGCTGGCGATCGCCCTGGCCGCGCCCGGCGCGCTGCTGGCGCTGTGGCTGCTGCACATCGATCTGGACAGCACCGCGTTCCTCGGCATGCTGCTGGTGTTCGCCATCGCGGTGAACAACGTCATCCTGATCTTCGCGCGCGCGCGCCAGCTTTCCGGTGGCGCGCCGCGCGTGGCCATGGTGGTGCTGGCCGCGCGCCAGCGCCTGCGCCCGATCCTGATGACCATGCTGGCCGATGTGCTGGGCTTCCTGCCGCTGGCGATCGGCATCGGTCGTGGCACCGATCTGCTGCGTCCGCTGGCGGTCGCGGTGATGGGCGGCCTGCTGCTGTCGATCCTGATGTCGCTGGGTCTGGCGCCGATCCTGTTCAGTGCGCTGGCGGGATGGCGTAGCCGGCACGCGGCAGCCAGCGGCGCAGCAGCGGCGCCGTGATCACGGTGCTGAGGATCGCCATCAGCACCAGCATGGTGAACACGTTGCGCGAGATGGCGCCGAGGTCGTAGCCGACGTTGATGATGATCAGCTCCATCAGCGCGCGCGTGTTCATCAGCGCGCCCATCACCCCGGCTTCGGCGTGGCGCATGCCGCAGGCGCGCGCGGCGAAATACGCGCCGCCGAACTTGCCCAGCGTGGCCAGCAGCACCAGCAGCGCGCACCAGCCCCACAGCGCCGCGCTGGACAGGCCGCCGATGTCGGTGCGCAGGCCGGTGTAGGTGAAGAAGATCGGCAGGAAAAACACCAGCACGAAGGGGCTGATCTGCGCCTTCCAGGCGCGCACGAAACGCGCCTCGTCATGCAGGATCACGCCCATGATGAAGCCGCCGAAAATCGCGAAGATGCCCAGTTGATACGTCGCCATGGCCGAGACGAACACCAGCGCCAGCACGATGCCCAGCAGGTTGGGCGGCAGGTCGTGGCCACCCTGCTGCAGATGCCGGATCAGGCGCCGCGCCAGCGGCCGCAGGCCGAATACCCACAGCAGGCCGAAGCCCAGCACCAGGGTCACTTTCAGCGCGAAGGCCAGCGGCGCGAAATGGCTCACGGTCAGCGTGGTGACCAGCGCCAGCAGCAGCCAGCCGACCACGTCGTTGATCGCCGCGGCGCTGATCGCGATCACGCCCAGCGGCGTGCGCGTGAGCTCGAAGTCGATCAGGATGCGGCCGAGGATCGGCAGCGCGGTGATCGAGAACGCGGCAGCGACGAACAGCGCCGAGGCCAGTCGCGGTGCCTGCGGCGATAGCTCCGGCGCACTGATCCAGCCAAAGCCCAGGCCCAGCGCGAACGGCGCCACCATGCTGGCCACGCCCACCCACAGCACCGCGCGCCGGTGGCCACGCTCGCGCAGGTGGCCGAAGTCGAACTCCAGCCCGATCTGGAACATCAGCAGGATCAGCCCGAGCTGCGCGAGGATTTGCAGCGGCGTGCCCGAGGCCGAATGGAACACGTAGCCAAATACCGACGGTGCCAGCAGCCCGAGCAGCGACGGCCCCAGCAGGATGCCGACGATGATCTCGCCCGCCGCAGCAGTCTGCTTTACCCGCAGCGCCAGCGCGCCGCCGATGCGCCCGGCCAGCACGATGACGGCGAGCTGCAGCAGGACGAAGTACAGCAATTCCTCGGTGGCGTGGACGGACAGGGGATGCGGGGCTGGCATGGCGCGGGCCGGCGTGGGACGGCGCAGCGTATCAGGCGCAAGCCATCGCCCTGCAAGGACGCCGATGGCGCGTCATCACCCGCGCGGCAGCACGCGCAGCGCCAGCCATGCCCCGGCCAGACACAGCGCGGCGCTGGCCATGAACGCGCCGGAGCCCGCGCCCAGCGGCCACAGGCTGGAGGTGAGCAGCGCGCCGAGCACACCGCCGAAGCCGGAGGAAAAGCTCGAGTTGATACCCTGGCCGTAGCCCATCAGGCGCCCCGGGAAGTAACGTGCCAGCAGGCGCATCGCGGCGGCGTAGAACGCAGCGAAGCTCAACGCGTGCAGCAGTTGCGCCAGCACCATCACCCAGCCAAGACCGGGCAACAGCGCCATCGCCAGCCAGCGCAGCGTGCCGGCGGCCAGGCCCGCCAGCAGCAGCGTGCGCGGTGCGTAGCGCAGCAGGATCGGCGCGATGGCGAAGAACGTGGCGATCTCGATGCCGACGCCCACCGCCCACAGGCCGCCGATGGCGCCGCTGCTGTAGCCGTGCTCGCGCAGGTACAGCGAATACAGCATGTGGTAGGGGCTGAAGGCCATCTGCATCAGCAGCAGCAGCACGAAGAACCCCCACACTTCGCGCTGACGCAGCGCGGCGCGCACATCTTGCATCGATACCGCGGGCGCGTGGTGATGGCCGGGGCCGTAGTCGAGGCTGAAGCTGAGCACGCACACCAGCGCCATCCACGGCAGCATCAGCGCCGGCAGCCAGCGCGCATCGAGATGATCGAGCAGAAATCCGTACAGCAGCGCGATGGCGATGAAGCCGATCGAACCCCACACGCGCAGCCGCGCGTAACGCTCGCTGCGCCCCGGCATGTGCGAGAGCACGATGGCCTCGAATTGCGGCCCGATGGCATTGGCGAAAAACGCGAACGCGATCAGGCTGGCGATCAGTCCGCCTTGCTGCAACGGCCACAGCATCGGCGCGAAACCCAGCAGCATCAGCAGCGTGCCCACGCGCAGCCAGCGCACGCCGTGCGTACCGCGTCCGGCCAGCCAGCTCCACACGCCGGGGCCGACGATGCGCGTGGCATACCACAGGCTCAGCATCAGGCCGATGGCGCTGGCATCCATGCCGCGGCTGTGCAGAAACACGCTGAAGTAGGGCGTGTAGCCGCCGATGATGGCGAAGTAGGCGAAGTAGTACGCCGCCAGGCGCGCGTAGGGCAGCACGTGCCCGGGCGCGGCGCCGGCAGGGGCCGCGACGGCGCCGGATTCAGAACTCAAGGTCGAGCGCCGCGCACAGATAATCGACCAGCGGCGCCAGCGCGCGCAGGTGCGCGCCAAGGGCAGGGGCCAGGCGCGCGCTCAGCACCAAGTCATCGTCCAGTGCGCAACCGGCGGCGAAGTTTTTCAGCTTCAGGTCTTCGATCAGCGCATGGTCCGGCGCGTAGCCCTGCGGCGCGCGCTGCAGGCGTTCGCCCCAGAATGCGTAGCGGGATTCGAATGCTTTGGCGTGCACCGCGCGTCGCCAGGACGCGGGGTTGTCGGCGATGAACGCGCGGATCTGCTTCAGCGTCGCTGACTCGGGATGCCAGATGCCGGCGCCGACGAAGCACTCGCCCGGCTGCACGTGCAGGTAGAACGAGGGCGCCGGGCGCTCGCGGCGACGCGCGTGGAACAGGCGCGCGCCGGCCCAGGTCTTGTACGGCTGTTTGTCGCCGGAAAAGCGCGTGTCGCGCTGGATGCGGAACAGCGAGCCGCCGAGTTTGCGCGGATCGGCGCGGAAGTGCGGGCTGATCTGTGCCAGCGGAGCCTGCAGGGCGGTGATCAGCGCCAGGAACGGCTCGCGCACGTCGCGCTCGTACGCGGCCTGATGCGCCTTGAACCAGGTGCGCTCGTTGTGCCGTGCCAGCGCGCGCAGGAACTTGAACGTGGCCGGGGTGAATGTTGCGGACTCAGACATCGTCGTGCTCCGGAGCGATATCGGCGGCCAGCGCGCGGCCCCAGGCTTCGAGCTGATCGAGCAGGGCCAGATCGGCGCCGCTGCGTACGGGTTCGACACGGCGCTGCGCGATCAGGTCGAAGTAGGCGTCAAGGCCCAGTCCGCCCAGCGCGCTGCGGCCCAGCAGGCGCTGGCGGCGGAAGTCCTGCCAGGCGTGGAGTTCCGCTGCATCCAGCGTGTCCGCGTGATGCCGCGCGCGATAGCGCTGCAGCAGCGTGCGGTAACGCGCGTCGCGGAAACGCGCGGCGTATGCGGCCAGATCCTGCGCCGGTGCGCTGCGTACCGCGGCCAGCAGGGGCTTGTCGGCATCGGGCAGAAAACCGCGGTACAGCGCCAGCTCGGCATCGGTCGGCTCGGCGTGGGTTTCACGCGCATACAGCGCGCGCACGCGTTCGGCCAGACCCATGCTGGCGCGCAGCGTGACGGCGTGCACGAGGCAGGCGTCCAGGTCCAGTCCGATGCGCGCGGTGTCCACGCCCTTGAGCGTTTCCAGCGTGGCCAGTGCCGGCGCGCGATTGATGCTGACCGTTTTCAACGGCACGCGGGCGATGTCCGCGGGCAGATCGGCGCGCGCGGTGAACAGGCGCTCGGCCAGGTCGTCGACCGGCAGGTGCGCCCACTCCGCCGGATCGGGCGTGAGGTCGGCCACGATGACCTTGTTGGCCTGCAGCGGATGCACGCTGATCGGCGCGACCACGGCCAGGCAGCCGCGCGCCGCCGGATAGCGCTGCGACACGTGCAGCAGCGGCGTCATGTGCGCGCAGTCCAGCAGCGCGCCGGCCTGCTGCTTGCGGCGCAGGCCGAAATACCAGTCCCACAGGCGCGGCTGCGCGGCTTTGAGCTTGCGCGCCAGACACAGCAGCGATTCCACGTCGCTGAGCGCATCGTGCGCCTGACGCGGTTCGCAGCCGTTGGCGCGCGCCAGATGCTCCAGCTTGAAGCTGGGCGCGCCGTCCTCGCGCAGCGGCCACTGCATGCCTGCGGGACGCAACGCGTAGGCCATGCGCGCCAGGTCGATCAGATCCCAGCGGCTGTTGCCGTGTTGCCACTCGCGCGCATAAGGGTCGAAAAAATTGCGGTAAAAAAGATGGCGGCTGATCTCGTCGTCGAAGCGCAGCGAGTTCCAGCCCACGCCGCAGGTGCCGGGCTGCGCCAGCAGCTCGTGCACGCGCGCGGCGAACTCGGGTTCCGCAAGGCCCTCGCGCTCGGCCTGTTGTGGCGTGATGCCGGTGAGCAGGCAGGCGTCCGGGTGCGGCAGCACATCCGGCGCGGGTTGGCAGAAGAACACCTGCGGCGTGCCCACCGGTTCGAGATCCGCGTTGGTGCGCAGTCCGGCGAACTGCAGCGGCCGGTCGCGCGCCGGATCGGCGCCGCTGGTTTCGTAGTCGTGCCAGTAGAAACTTGCCTCAGTCATCGCGCACCCGTCGCGAGGATGTCGCGCAGCCAGCGCCACAGCGCGGCATCGCCATAGGCCGCGTCCCAGGCGTTGTGGCCGAGCCCGGGCAGTTCGCGGTAGCGTGGCGTCGCGCCGGCCTCGCGCAGCGCGGCGGCCATGCGCCGCGACTGCTCGACCGGAATCACCGTGTCGCGCGCGCCGTGCACCATCCACACCGGCACCTCGCGCAAAGCCTGCGCGGCCGCACGCCATGGGTCGGGACTGCCGGCCAGCGCGGCCACGCGCAGATCAGGGTTGCCGGCGGTCGCGGTGATTCCGGCGCATACCGGGATCAGCGCGCGGAAGCGGCGCGGCTGCGTCAGTGCCAGTTGCCACACGCCATAGCCGCCGCGCGACAGGCCGCTGAGCGCGACGCGGGCCGGATCGCCGGCGGCGTGGACGCAGGCATCCTGCACGGCGGCCAGCGCGTCCTCGGCATGCGCGTCCTGCCAACTGGCGCCGGGCGGCAGTTGCGGCATCACCGTGAGCAGCGGAAAGGGAACGACGCCGCGCAGCAGGGCCGGTCCGAGCCCGACGTGGGTCTGCGCGAGGTTGTCGGTGCCGCATTCGCCCGAACCATGCAGGAACAGCAGAACCGGTCGCGCCGGACTCGCGCCGGGCGGGGCGTGCAGACGGTAGCGCACGCGGCGTCCGTCGCGCATGAATTCGCGCGCAGGGAAGGGGTCGGGAAACGCGGTGGCGCGGCTGCTCATGCGGCGGTCCGGAGGCTGGCGCGCATTATCCACCGGATGCCACCGCCTGCTTTGTTAGACTTCGGGCTTTCCGACGGGACATTCGGCGTGCACGAGGACAATCTGATCTGGATCGATCTGGAGATGACCGGGCTGGACACCGGCAGTGACAGCATCATCGAGATCGCCAGCGTGGTCACCGATGCCGAATTGCGGGTGCTCGCCGAAGGCCCGGCGCTGGCCATCCGCCACCCCGAATCGCGCCTGCTGGCGATGGACGACTGGAACCGCAACCAGCATCGCAAATCCGGGCTGTGGCAGCGCGTGCTGGACAGCCATGCCAGCGCGGCCGCGGCCGAGGCCGCGACGCTGGACTTTCTGGCGGCGTGGGTGCCAGCCGGCAAGTCGCCGATGTGCGGCAATTCGATCTGCCAGGACCGCCGTTTCCTGGCACGCGAGATGCCAGCGCTGGAGCGCTACTTCCACTATCGCAACCTCGACGTGTCCACGTTGAAGGAGCTGGCGCGGCGTTGGGCCCCTGGGCTGCTGAAGGGTTTCGAGAAGGATTCGGCGCATACCGCGCTCAGCGACATCCACGATTCGATCCGCGAGCTGCGCCATTACCGCGGCGCCATGGGCGCTTTCGCGACGTGCCCGGCCAGCGCGGGGAACGCGGGGAACGCGGGGAACGCGGGGAACGCGGCATGAGCCTGATCCAGGTGCCGGTGTCCTACGGCGAGCTGCTGGACAAGATCACCATCCTCGAGATCAAGTCCGCGCGCATGCACGATGAAACCAAGCTGGTCAACGTGCGCGACGAACTCGCCTTGCTCGAACGCACCTGGCAGGCGCACCCCGCCGCGCAGGGCGATGTGACTGCCGAGCGTGCCGCGCTGAAGCGCGTCAACGAGCTGCTGTGGGACATCGAGGACCATATCCGCCTGAAGGAGAAAGCCCAGGCGTTCGATGCCGAATTCATCGCGCTGGCGCGCGCGGTATACGTGCGCAACGACGAGCGCGCCGCGATCAAGCGCGCGATCAACCTCAAGCTGGGCTCGCGGCTGGTCGAGGAAAAGTCGTACCAGGATTACCGCTGAGGTACCGCTGCGGCGGGCACGTCCGCCCGTCG
>DZBX01000076.1 GCA_022730075.1 Rhodanobacter sp.
CTGCTGCAGGTAGGCCGGAAAGCGCTTGAGATACTGCGCGTAGGGCAACACCGCCACGGTCTCGCTGCCGAAGAAATTGCCGTACCAGACGTTCAGCAGGCCCATGATCACCGGCAGATTCTGCGCAAGCGGCGCCTGGCGGAAGTGTTCGTCCATGGCGTGGAAACCGGCCAGCATGTCCGTGAACGCCGGCGCGCCGATGGCGATCATGGTGGACAGGCCGATCGCCGAGTCCATCGAGTAGCGCCCACCCACCCAGTCCCAGAACGCGAAGGCGTTCTCGCGCGCGATGCCGAACTCCGCGACCGCGTCGAGGTTGGTGGACAGCGCCACGAAATGCCGCGCCACGGCGCGCTTGTCGCCGCCGCAGGAAGCCAGCAGCCAGTCGCGCGCGCTGTGCGCGTTGGTCATGGTCTCCAGCGTGGTGAATGTCTTCGAGGCGACGATGAACAGGGTTTCGTCCGGGCGCAGGCCGTGCACGGCTTCCTGAAAATCGGTGCCGTCGATGTTGGACACGAAGCGCAACTGCAGGCCGCGGTCGCTGTAATGGCGCAGCGCCTCGTAGGCCATCACCGGGCCGAGGTCGGAGCCGCCGATGCCGATGTTGATGATGTTGCGGATCGGCCGCCCGCTGTGCCCGCGCCAGACGCCACCGCGCACCGCGTCGCTGAACTTGCGCATCTGCGCGAGCACGGCGTGCACCTCGGGCACCACGTTGACGCCATCGACCAGGATCACCGCGTCGGCCGGCGCGCGCAGCGCGGTATGCAGCGCGGCGCGGTGCTCGGTGAAATTGACCTTCGTGCCATCGAACATGGCGTCGCGGTGCGCTTCGAGCTGCGCCGCGCGCGCCAGATCGAACAAGGCGCCGAGGCTGGCATCGTCGATGCGGTGCTTGGAAAAATCCAGGCTCCAGCCGGCAGCCTCGCGCGTGTAGCGCTGCGCGCGCGCGGCATCCTTGGCGAACAGATCGCGCAGGTGCAGCCGCTGCAACCGTGCGTGCTGCTGGCGCAGCGCCTGCCATGGATCGATGCGACGCGTGGCGCTCATGCCGCCTTCCCCTTGCGCTGCGCGATGCTCTCGAGCAGCGAGTGCCACGAGGCCACGAACGATGCGGCGCCTTCCTTCTGCAGGGTTTTCGCCACTGGCTCGACCTCGAAGCCCAGCTCGGCGTAGCGCGCCAGCAAGGGTGCGTGCGCATCGCCGTGCGTGGCCATCGGCGCATCGAACTTGCCGTGGTCCACCGCGGCCAGCAGGGTTTTCTCCGGCATGGTGTTGACCGTCAGCGGCGCGATCAGGTTGTCCACGTACAACGTGTCGCTGGCCTTGGGATCCTTGCTGCCGGTGCTGGCCCAGAGCAGTCGCTGCGGGCGCGCGCCACGATTCATCAGACGCTGCATGCGCGCCGAGGCCAGCACGTCCAGATAGTCGCGGTAGATCTGCGCGGCGACCGCCAGACCCAGCTTGTTGCGCATCTCGGCGGGCACCTTGTCGGCCACCTTCACGTCCCAGCGGCTGATGAACACCGAGGCCACCGAGGCCACGTCCAGCGACAGGCCCGCGTGCATGCGGCGCTCGAGGCCACGCAGATACGCCTCGGCGGCAGCGCGGTATTGCCTGGCGTCGAACAGCAAGGTGACATTGATCGGCACGCCGCGATGGATCAGCGCCTCGATGGCCTCGACGCCGGCGGGCGTGCCCGGAACCTTGATGAACAGGTTGGGCCGCGCCGCGCGTTCGTGCAGTTGCACGGCTTGCGCGATGGTGGCGGCGGCATCGTCGGCGAGCAGCGGGGAAACTTCCAGCGAGACCCAGCCATCGCTGCCGCCAGTGCGCGCATACACCGGCGCGAACACATCGGCGGCGGCACGCAGGTCATCCAGCGCCAGGTCGAAGAACACCGCTTCGGCGTTGCTGTCGCCAGCGGCGCGGATCGCCGCGTCGTAGTCGCTGCTGTTGCGGATGGCGTGCTCGAAGATGGTGGGATTGGAGGTGAGCCCGCTGATGCCGGTGTCCTTGAGGTAGGCGGCGAGACCGCCGCCGCGCAGCAGGGCGCGGGTAATGTTGTCCAGCCAGAAACTCTGCCCGGCCTGGGCCAGCGCGGTGTTGATCTTGTTCACGTTGATGTCTCCTGGATGATCGGATCGATGGTGGTCCGCCGCGTTCAACGGCCCAGCAGGGCCAATGCGCGCTGGCACACGTGATCCACGGTGTAACCATATTCCCGCAGCACGCGCGATGCCGGCGCCGAGGCGCCGTAACGGTCCACCGCGATCACCGCGCCGGCGTCGCCGACATAGCGCGACCAGCCCTGACTGACGCCCATTTCCACGGCCAGGCGCACGCGCACGCCGGGCGGCAGCACCGCGTCGCGCACGGCCTGAGGCTGCGCATCGAACAACTCCCAGCTGGGCATGGACACGCAGCGCGTGGCGATGCCCTGGGCTTCGAGCCGCTCCGCCGCGGCGACGATCAGCTGCACCTCGGAGCCGCTGGCGATGAGGATCAGCTGCGGCGTGCCGCCGGCCGCCTCGTGCAGCACGTAGGCACCCTGGCGCAAACCCGCGGCGCTGGCGTAGCGCGTGCGATCGAGCACCGGCAGATCCTGGCGTGTGAACACCAGCACCACCGGCTGATCGCGCAACGCGACGGCGGTGCGCCAGGCCTCGACGCTTTCGTTGGCGTCGCCGGGACGGATCACGACGAGGCCCGGCACCGCGCGCAGGTTGGCCAGTTGTTCCACCGGCTCGTGCGTGGGTCCGTCCTCACCCACCGCCAGGCTGTCGTGGGTGAACACGAACAGCGCATGCAGCCGCATCAGCGCGGCCAGACGCAGCGGCGGACGCATGTAATCGGAGAAGATCAGGAAGGTCGCGGTGAACGGCAGCATCGCGCCATGCGCACTCATGCCGTTGGCGATGGCGCCCATGGCGTGCTCGCGCACACCGAAGTGCAGATTGCGCCCGGCGTGGCTCCAGCCGGCCTTGTCCGAGCCTTGCAGGTCGCTGCCGGGATCGGCGGGCGGATTGAAATCGCCCATGCCGAGCAGCGCGGTCTTGGTCGAGGGGTCGAGATCGGCGGAGCCGCCGAACAGCTCGGGCAATCTGGCCGCCAGCGCGTTGAGCACCTTGCCCGAGGCGACGCGCGTGGCGATGCCGCGCGCATCCGCCGTGAACTGCGGCAGCGCATCGTCCCAGCCCGCGGGCAGCGTGCCGGCGATGCGGCGCTGGAGCTCGGCGCCCGACTGCGGCTGCGCGGCGAGGTAAACCGCGAAATCGCGGTCCCACGCTGCCTGTGACTCGCGACCGCGCGTCAGCGCCTGGCGCCAGATCTGCAGCGCGGCCTCGGGAATCTCGAACGTCGGCTGCAGCGGCCAGCCCAGCGCCTGCTTGGTGCGGCGCACATCGTCCTCGCTCAGCGGCGCGCCATGCGCCTTGAAGCTGTCCTGCTCGGGCGAGCCGTAACCGATGTGCGTGCGCACCGCGATCAGCGAGGGCCGCGCGGTATCCGCGTGCGCCGCCTGCAACGCGGCATCGATGGCGGCAACATCGTTGCCGTCATCGACCTGCTGCACGTGCCAGCCATACGCGGCGAAGCGCGCCAGGCGATCCTCGCTGAAGCTGATCGCGGTGCCCGCTGCAAGCGTCACGTGGTTGTCGTCGTACAGGCAGATGAGCTTGCCCAGGCGCAGGTGTCCGGCCAGCGACGCGGCCTCGGCGGACACGCCTTCCATCAGGTCGCCGTCGCCGACGATGGCGTAAGTGTGGTGGTCGATCGGCGTGTGCCCATCGCGGTTGTAGCAGGCCGCCAGATGCGCCTCGGCGATGGCCATGCCGACAGCGTTGGCGATGCCCTGGCCGAGTGGTCCGGTGGTCACCTCGACACCGGGCGTGTGGCCGCGCTCGGGATGCCCCGGTGTCTTGCTGCCCCATTGCCGGAACTGCTTGAGATCCTCGAGGCCGAGCGCGTAGCCGCTCAGATGCAGCAGCCCGTACAACAGCGCCGAGCCGTGCCCGGCCGAGAGCACGAAGCGATCGCGGTCGAACCAGTGCGGGTCGACAGGGTTGTGCTTGAGCCAGCGTGTCCACAGCACGTAGGCCATCGGCGCGGCGCCCAGCGGCATGCCCGGATGACCGCTGTCGGCTTTTTGCACGGCGTCCAGCGCCAGAAAACGCAGGGTGTTGATGCACAGTTGATCGATGGCATCGGACATGGCGTACTCCATCACGCGCGACCGGATGCTGCGCTCGAAACGAGGCAATCGCGATCCATCGATGGTCGCAGAATCCTGTTGGACACTGCGCGCACGCGATCGTTCCACGCGCGCGGCAAGTTCATGCGCGACGACGCGTTACCGATTCGTTGCAGACCTCGCGTTCGATCACCGTCTCAGAAGGCGGCGTCGAAGGCCAGCTCGCCGCTGACACCGACCTGGTACGAGGACACGCGGCGCTCGAAGAAATTGGTCAGCTCCTGCACGTCCTGCAGATCCATGAAGGCGAATGGATTGGTGGCGCCGTACTGCGGCGCGTAGCCCAATTGGCGCAGGCGCTGGTCGGCCACGTAGTGCAGGTACTCGCGCATCTGCGCCAGCGACAATCCGGCCACGCCGCCGGACAGCACATCGGCGGCGAACTGCGCCTCGCAGGCGATCGCATCGGCCAGCATCGCGCGCACGTCCGCTTCGAGCGCGTCATCGAACAACTCGGGCTGCTCGTGGCGCACCGTGGCGATCACCTCGAAGGCGAACGCCATGTGGCAGGACTCGTCGCGAAACACCCAGTTGGTGCCGCCAGCCAGCCCGTGCAGCAGGCCGCGCGCGCGCAGGAAGTACACGTAGGCGAAGGCGGCGAAGAAAAACAGACCCTCGATGCAGGTGGCGAAGCAGATCACGTTGAGCAGGAACTGGCGGCGCTGCGCCTGCGTGTCCAGACTCTTCAGCTCGCGCACCGTGTCCATCCACTTGAAGCAGAACGCAGCCTTGTGCGCGACCGAGGGAATGTTCTCGACCGCGGCGAAGGCGTCCTGCCGCGCCCGCGCATCGGGCAGGTAGGTGTCCAGCAGGGTCAGGTAGAACTGCACGTGCAGTGCTTCCTCGTAGAGCTGGCGCGACAGATACATGCGCGCCTCGGGGGCGTTGATGTGCGTGTACAGATTGAGCACGAGGTTGTTGGAAACGATCGAGTCGCCGGTGGCGAAAAATGCCACCAGACGCTCGATCAGGTGGCGCTCGGCCGGGCTCATGCGCTGGCGCAGGTCGGTCACGTCGCCGGAGAAATCCACCTCCTCCACCGTCCATGTGTTGCGTATCGCGGCGCGGTACATGTCGTAGAACGCCGGGTAGCGCATTGGCCGCAGGGTCAGCGCGAAGCCGGGATCGAGCAGGCGCGGCGCGGCGCCGGTGGCCGGCACGGACGTGATCGGCGGCGTTGTCATTGGGACGGACTCATTGGCAGGCATCGCAGTGCTCCGGGTTTTCCAGCGAACAGGCCACGGCCTGGCTCGGCGCGGCGCTGCTGATCGTGGTTTGCGCGATGCGTGTGGCCGGTCGCGAGCGCAAGTAGTAGGTGGTCTTGAGGCCGCGTTTCCATGCGTACATGTACATCGATGACATTTGTCCGAGGTTGGGCGTGGCCATGAACAGGTTGAGCGACTGGCTCTGATCGACATACGCGCCGCGCGCGGCGGCCAGCTCGATCAACGCCTTCTGCGGCAACTCCCACACCGTGCGATAGACCTGCCGCAGCGGCTCGGGGATCTCGCCGATGGCCTGGATGGAACCCTCGGCGCGCTTGATCGCATCGCGCATCGCCAGCGTCCACTGGCCGAGCTGCTTGAGCTCATCCACCAGATAACGGTTGATCACCAGGAAATCGCCGGACAGCGTCTCGCGCTTGAACAGGTTGCTCACCTGCGGCTCGATGCATTCGTAGCAGCCGGCGATCGAGGCGATGGTGGCGGTGGGCGCGATGGCGACGAGCAGGCTGTTGCGCAGGCCATGCTCGCGAATGCGCGCGCGCAGCGCGTCCCAGCGCGCGCCGTCCTGCGGCCGCGCCTCGGGCCAATGGTCGAACTGCAATTCACCACGCGCGGCGCGCGTGTCGGCAAAGGCCGGGTGCGGGCCGGATTGCGCGGCCAGATCGCACGAGGCGCCCAGCGCGTGGAAATAGATCTCCTCGCTGATGCGCGTGGACAGCGCCTGCGCCGCAGCGCCATCGAACGGCAGGCGCAACCGGAAAAACACATCCTGCAGACCCATCACGCCCAGGCCCACCGGTCGCCAGCGCGCATTGCTGCGCTGGGTGCCGGGGATCGGGTAGTAGTTGAGATCGATCACGCGGTCGAGCTGACGCACCGCGAGATTCACCGTGCGCGCCAGCTTGTCGAAGTCGAAACCATCCTCGCCCAGGTGGCGGGCGAGGTTGATCGAGGCCAGGTTGCACACCGCGGTCTCGGCCTCGGTGTTCACCTCGAGGATTTCGGTGCACAGGTTGGACAGATGCACCACGTTGCCGGCCGCGGCGGTCTGGTTGCAGGTGGCATTGCTGCGGTCCTTGAAGGTGAACCAGCCATTGCCGGTTTCAGCCAGGGTCTTGAGCATGCGCGTGTACAGCGCGCGCGCCGGCAGCGTGCGCCGCGCCAGGCCGCGCGCCTCGGCTTCCTCGTAGGCGCGGGTGAACGCCTCGCCCCACAGATCGACCAGTTGCGGCACTTGCGCGGGATCGAACAGCGACCACGCGGCGTCCTGTTCGACGCGCTGCATGAATACATCCGGGATCCAGTTGGCCAGGTTGAGGTTGTGCGTGCGCCGCGCCTCGTCGCCGGTGTTGTCGCGCAAATCGAGGAAATCCTCGATGTCGGCGTGCCACGGCTCCAGGTACACGCAGCACGCACCCTTGCGGCGCCCGCCCTGGTTCACCGCGGCGACCGATGCATCCAGCGTCTTCAGCCACGGCACGATGCCGTTGGATTTGCCGTTGGTGCCGCGGATCAGGGAACCCTGCGCGCGCACGCGGCTGTATCCGAGGCCGATGCCGCCGGCGAACTTGCTCAGCCGCGCCACATCGCCATAGCGCGCGTAGATGCCATCCAGCGAATCCTCGGGCGAGTCCAGCAGGTAGCACGAGGACATCTGCTCGTGCGTGGTGCCGGCATTGAACAGCGTCGGCGAACTGGGCAGATAGTCGAGATCGGCCAGCGCGCGATACAACTGCAGCGTCTCGGCCATGTCGCCTCCACCCAGCGCGCAGGCGATGCGCATGAAAAAGTACTGCGGCGTCTCCAGCACCCGGCGCGTTTCCGGATGCCGCAGCAGATAGCGGTCGTACAGCGTGCGCAGGCCGAAATATTCGAAGCGCGCGTCGGCGGCCAGGTCGATGGCATCGTCCAGCTTGCGCGCGTTGGCCGCGCTGAACTCGGCCAGACGCGTGTTGATCAGGCCCTGCCGCGCGCCACACGTGATCGCCTGCGAGCAGGACTGGATGTCCTGCCCGCGCACCTCCTTCTCGATCACCTGCGCCAGCAAGCGCGCGGCGAGCTGGCCGTACTCGGGTTCCTCGGCGGTGAGCGCGGCGGCGGTACGGATCGACAGCTCGTCCAACTCGCGCGTGCTGGCGCCGTCGTACAGGCCGCCGATGGTCTTCAGCGCCACCTGCAAGGGCTCGATCGCGTGCAGGCCCTGTGCCGCGCGGGTGACCGCGCGCACGATCTTGCCGAGGTCCACGGCCTCGTGCGTGCCGTTGCGCTTGGTGATGCGCATGCCCGCCGGCGCGTGCGGCGGCGTGAGTGAAAATGTCTGAGCGGTCGCCTGCGTGGCGACGATGTGCGAGTCCTGCAGTTGCATGGGGTTCCCCGACGGCTAGGTGTGCATGACCTGCGCCCGCGCGCAGGGCCGTGGGTGGAACCGCGGAACACGATCGCAGCGGACGCTCGCGCGTCCGCGTCTGCGACCATCCTCCCCGCGGAGGCGACCACCCGCACCGGCACCTGGAGCATCGCCGACGTGCATCGCAGCGCTTGCGACGCGCGCCGGGCCCCTGGCCCGATGTGTCGGCAGGTCTTCGGGCTCGCGGACGTGACGGCAGCACCGTCGCCTAATCCCCGCCGCTTCCCGGGATGTGCATCCCAGTGCCTGGTGGCGGGTTTCGTTTCCGCTGACCGCTGCGGGGCAGCTCCGGAGTCGCACCGGATTCCCTTTTGAGCCGCACCCCGGACGAGGGGCGGACACCGACAACCGCAAGATAGTGTGGACCGCCGACTCAGTCAACCCAATATCTTGTGTTTTTGTCCTGGCTTGCTGCCGGCGTGGCGCCAATCCAGGCGTGGCGGCCAACGCCACCACAGCAGCACCACGTACAGGAACACCAGCACATACACCGTGCTGAAAAACGCCATCGGCAAGGGCCAGTAGATCAGCGAGTTGATCCAGCGCTGGATCAGCGGCGTGTGCGCCGCGGCATGCTGCAAATCGTCCTGCCACACCGTGAGAAAACACGCGCGCCCCAGCACCGCCTGCAGCGCCACGATCGCCAGCGCGAGCAGATGCAGGCTGCGCCAGATCGGCTCGCGCACCCAGCGCCAGCCACGCCAGATGCCCAGCGGCACCACGACCAGACCAGCGATGTTGAACGCGATGATCAGGATGTGCAGCCCGAGCACCCCCGCGGCGAGGCCGGCATCCAGCGCCGGCGTGACGATCACGGACAGCAGTGGCACAGACGGACTTGGCATGCGTGCAAGCCTACGCGCACCGGCGGCGCGCGGCGCACGCATCGACCGCCGCGGTTCAGCAATGCTCAGGCACGGTGCGCGCGCGCCAGATAGTCCTCGCTCTGCATTTCGATCAGGCGGCTCTCGGTGCGCGCGAACTCGGCGCGCAGGCGCTCGCCCTCGTACAGCTCGATGATCGGCACCGCGGCGCTGCACACCAGCTTGACCTGACGGTCGTAGAACTCGTCGACCATCTGCACGAAACGCAAGGCCGGATCCTCGCGATCGACATTGAATTGCGGCACCGCCGAGATCAGCACCGCGTCGTGCGTGCGGCCGATCTCGATGTAATCGGCCACCGCGCGCTGCTCGCCGCACAACGCGTCGAAGTCGAACCAGATCACCTGCGCGGCGCGGCGCTTGCAGGTCATGTCGCGCCCCAGCACCTCGAATCGGCCACCGCGTTCGACCTGCGCACCATGCGCGAGACGCTGGAAAATCCGTTCGAGATGACGCTCGCTGTGCGCGCCCAGCGGAGTCAACCAGGTGGGCGCCTGCTTGAGCGCGCGCAAACGCCAGTCCTGTGCGCTGGCCAGTTCCACGACCACGCAATGCTGCTGCAGAAGTTCAATCGCCGGCACGAAGCGCGCGCGCTGCAAACCCTCGCGATACAACGCGGCGGGCGGCGCGTTGGACGTGGTCACCAGGGTCACGCCCGCGGCAAAGAGGCCGCGCAGCAGTTCAGCCAGAATCATGGCGTCACCGATGTCGCTGACCTGAAACTCGTCCAGGCACAGCACGCGGATGCGCAAACCGATGCGCGCGCCGATGTGCAGCAGTGGATCGGGCATGCCCTGCAGACGCGTCAATTCGTCGTGCACCATGCCCATGAAGCGGTGGAAATGCCAGCGCTCGGCCTTGCCCGCGGGCAGACCTTCGTAGAACAGATCCATCAGAAAGGTCTTGCCGCGCCCAACCCGTCCCCACAGATACAGGCCGCGCAGCGCTACCGGCGCCGAGCCGACATGCAGATGCCCGCGCAGGCGCTGCAATAACCCCGGCGCCAGCGCTGCCTGCATGCCCAGCTCCGCATGCAGGCGGTCAAACGCCGGCAGCACGGCGCGCTGCGCGGGGTCATCCTGCCAGTGCCCAGTGGCGACGCCCGCGGCGTAACCCGCGCTGGGCAGCACGAGATTCGGCGCTGCGCTCACGCCACCTCGCGCAGTGGCGGCAGCCAGCCGCGAATCGCATGGCGTACCGCACCGCGCAAGTCCATCAGGCGACGGTGAAAGAAATGCCCGGTTTCCGGCATGCGGATCAGCACCGGCTTGCTTTCCAGCCGCTCGACGAAGTCATACACGGCTTGCGGATCGACCACTTCGTCCTCTTCGCCCTGCACCACCAGCCACGGACAGCCGGGCAGCGCCAGCGCATCGAAAGGCCAGCGCCCGACCGGCGGCGCCACGCTGATCAGCGCCGCGGCATCGAGCTGGCGTGCGTGCGCGATGCTGACATAGCTGCCGAAGGAGAATCCCGCCAGCCACAACGCATCACCGGGCCGTGCCTGGCGTACCCAGTCGGCCACGGCGACCAGATCGGCGCCTTCACCTTGACCTTCGTCGTAGCTGCCTTCGGATTCACCGACGCCACGAAAGTTGAAACGCACCGTGGCCAGGCCCGACTCATGCAGCGTGCGCGCCAGCATGGTCACCACCTTGTTGCTCATGCTGCCACCCTGCAAAGGATGCGGATGGCAGATGACCGCCGTACCGCGGCGCGCCAGTCCGGCTTCCGGCCGATCCACGGCGACCTCGATCATGCCGGCCGGCCCCGCCAGTGCATGGCGCCCTGCGACATCGGGGAAATGCACCGGCAGTGCTGCGAGAGGATCTGGACTCATGAGGCATGACCTCGACTGCGGGACGACTCGGCGCGCGTCGCATCGCGCATGCACCGCGCATGGCGCACGGCATGCAATGCCGACCGCGACAGATGGTTTACTTGACCTGCGACACCATCCACTTCACCGTGGCTTCGATCTGCGCATCGGTCAGTGCCGGGTTGCCGCCCTTGGGTGGCATGAAATTGCCATCCGGGCCGTGGTAGCCGTGGATCGCATGCTGCACCAGCACGTTGATGCCCTGCGCGATGCGCGGACCCCACATCGCCTTGTTGCCGATGACCGGCGCACCCGCTACGCCGGCGGTATGACAGGTCGTGCACAGATGGTTGAAGATGACATGGCCGTTGAGCGTGCCGCCATAAGCCACCTGGGCCGCCGCGGCCTTGTTGGCCGCCGCCTGCGCCGCCTGCATCGCCGCCGCCCCTGCGGCGCCGGCATACACGGCGCCGACCGGCGCGATGCGCGCATCCACCTGTTGCTGCAACGCCGGATCGGTGGGCTGCGGCATGCGGTCGTAGATGTACGCAGCCAGTGCGATCAGACCAAGCGCCACCAGCACGAGAATGGTGAGGACGGTCGAAAACTGGCGCAGAAAACGCTTGTCGGATGGGCTGATGGGTCCGCTCACGGTCTACCTCTGCGCGATCCTGTGGGAAGCCTGCCTGCTGCGGCAGTCAATGGGTGAAGTATAGCCAAGCGCCACGATCGCTCAACCGCAAGGCGCATGACACGCGGCGTGCCACACGGCGACCAGCCATCGGCACGACTGGGGCTACGGCTGCGGAACCTGTCCGGCCCGCGCGCCG
>DZBX01000228.1 GCA_022730075.1 Rhodanobacter sp.
CAGTGTCTCCGGCGGCAGGCATATCTGCTCGCTACAGGCTTGCAAGCCCAGTTCGATGCGGATTGCGTCGGCTTCCCTGGAGCCGCTTTCAAGTTCTGCGCGGATGCGGATTTCGCCCTGATAGAGCGCCAAAGCTTCTTTCTGGAACCCAAGGCGGCGCACTTCGGCGTGCGGGTAGTCAATCGAAGCAAGTTTCCACGCATCATTCACGCGGACGGTGGTAGGAAGCAGGTAATCCTGCAAAGGCTGGTGGGCGTTGATGTGCCAGCCGGGTTTGATGCGCAGGGTGAGTTCCAGCGTGGCCTCGCCCTGCGACTGGCGGATCATCCTGGCGCTGACCGCCACCGCACCGCGCCCGGCGTACTGGCGGCTGCCTGTCTCGCCGTGATGCACACGCTCGGCGGCGATGAGCAGGGTGGCATGAGTTTCGGGGGTCTTGGCGATTGTCCCGTTCAGGGCGAGCAGTTGTTCCTGTGCAGCCTCCTCGTAGCGCGCCTCGCCGCTGCGCCGTGCCAGTGCGGCAAGCACCTGAACCGCGATACCGTTGGCGGAAGGCAATGCGCCGTCGGCGCTGCCGCGTGGGCGGGCGAGCGGGTTCAAGGGGTCGGCTTCAGCCAGCGCATAGGCATCGCCCGTCGTGCTGCCAAAACGCGCTTGCATGGCATCGGCCAGCTCGCGGGCACGCGCCAGCCAGATGTCTTCATGCGTGGTGTCATAGAGGGCGATCAGGCCAGCGGCGAGGTAGGCGTAATCCTCCAGCATACCGGCAGTGTTGGCCTGCCCGGCGAGCGAGGCGCGCCACAGGCCACCGTCCGGGCGGCGCTGCTGCGCCCAGAGAAAATCCGCCGCACGTTTTGCGGCGTTGAGGTAGCGCGGTTCATGCAGCGCGTCACCCGCTTCGGCGAGAGCGGCGATCATCAGACCGTTCCAGCCGGCAAGCACCTTGTCGTCGCGCTGCGGATAAGCTCGCTGTGCCCGCGCCGTGAGCAGACGGGCATCAATGCGGTCGAGCCGGGCGCGCTCGGTGCTGTTCAAAGGGTTGGACAGATGCAGGATGTTGCCGCCCTCGAAATTGCCGACCTCGGTCACGCCATAGTGTTGCATGGCGAAGGCGGCATCTGCGTCGCCCAGCACCTGGCGCATTTCTGCGGGTGTCCACAGGTAATGGCGCCCCTCGCCGCCTGCGCTGTCGGCATCCAGTGCGGAATAAAATCCGCCCTGCGGCGCGCTCATTTCACGCAGCACGAAGTCCAGGGTGCGCCGCGCCACACGGGCGTAATCGGCATGGCCAGTCAACTGCAACGCGCCGAGATAGAGCCGCGCCAGTTGCGCCTGGTTATAGAGCATTTTCTCGAAGTGCGGCACCAGCCAGTCGTGGTCGATGGCGTAGCGGTGGAAACCGCCGCCCACCTGGTCATGGATGCCGCCTGCGGCCATGGCATCGAGGTCGGTGCGCAGTGCTTGGAGAATGCGTTGGCCTGCGCCGCGCTGCGCCTGTTCCAGCCACAGCGCCAGCAAGGGTTCGTTGGGAAACTTGGGGGCTTGGCCGAAGCCGCCTTGCAGGGCATCGTGCCCCTGGAGCAACAGGCTTGCAGTGCGCGCCGCCAGGTCGGGCGGCAATGCTGCTGCCCCAGCCTCGACACGCATGCTCTTTTCCACCGCCTGGGTGATGCGTGTCGCGTCGGCTTCGACGGCTTTGGGTTGTTCGCGCCAGGCACGCTCGACCTGTGTGAGCAGGGTGCCGAGTTCGCCGGGCGGAAAATAGGTTCCGCCGGAAACAATCTTGCCTTGCGGGGTCAATAGCAGCGTCATCGGCCAGCCGACGTGCCCGGTGAGCAGTTGTACGGCGGTTGCGTAGGTGTGGTCGAGGTCGGGGCGGGTCTCGCGATCCACCTTGATGGCGATGAAGTGCGCGTTGAGTTGCGCGGCAATCGCGGGGTTCTCGAAGCTCTCTTTCTCCATCACGTGACACCAGTGGCAGGTGGAGTAGCCGATGGACAGGAACACGGGCTTGTTTTCGCGCCGTGCCCTGGCAAAAGCCTCTTCGCCCCAGGGAAACCAGTCCACCGGGTTGTGAGCATGCTGGAGCAGGTAGGGCGAAACTTCCAGGATCAGCCGATTGGTATAGAACGGCTTACCGTCAGCGCGCAGATGCTCGGTACGAGGGCGGTAATCCGCCCCCTTGGCCGTCAATGCAGCCTCCAGTTTGGCCTGTAGCTCAGGCGTGCGAGGGTTCGTTTTGGCGGACTCTTGATCTGTGCAGGCATGAGCAAGAACCGACAGGCACAAGATCAACAGGTAGTGTTTTGCAGTCATCGGCATGATACTTGTAATTAGCAACCTGTCGGACTTGAGACGATCTGGCTGCAAAAGCCGCTGACCGGTTCATATTTCGCCGATTTTTTAGCCAATAGTCCCTGCTATTGCCGAAAAAA
>DZBX01000229.1 GCA_022730075.1 Rhodanobacter sp.
GCCCGGCTTCGTGCTGCTGGCGGGTCTGACGCTGGCGCTGGGGGTGGGGTTTGCCGCGGCGTTCATCAATCTGTTCATGGCGCTAAACCTGCCGATCAATGCCGCGCGGCCGCAGCAGCTGGTAGTGCTCTCACCGGCGCGGGGCGGCTGGTATTCGCCGATCCACGAGCGCCATTTCCGGCTGCTGCAGGGTCTACCGGGCGTGGCCTCCATCGGTGCGATCAGCTCTGATCACAAGGACGTCAACTTCGGCGCGAGCGGGCATCCAGTCTTGGCCAGTGAGGTACGCGTCAGCCGTGGATACCTCGTGACACTGGGCGCGCGCATGGTCAAGGGGCGTTACTTCAGCGCGGCGGAAAATCGCCCACACGGATCAGCGGCCGTCATCCTCACGCATCGCTTCTGGCGCAGCCATTTCAACAGCGAGAACGTGGTCGGGCGTAGCGTCTTGATCAATGGCCGTAGTGTGCCGATCGTCGGCGTGCTGGGCCCGAATTTCGAGACCTTGGGGCCGTCCGTAGACCTGATCCGGCCACTGCAGCTCGACCCGGCACAGGGGGACACCCCGAACCTGATCCCGGTGGCGCGACTGACCGAGGGAAGCAACGCGACGCTGCTGGCTGCCGCGGCCACGGCGCGCGTCCGTGCGACGACGACCGGGCATCACGACACGCAGGCACCGCAAACGACCTACCAGGCTGTGGCGCTGGCCAAACTGTCTTCTCCTCCCGGGCTTTTTGTGTTGGGGCAACTGCTCATTGCAGGACTCCTGCTGGTGCTTGCCGCCAATCTGTCCAACCTGATGCTGGCGCGCGCGCAGCAGCACCAGCAGGACCGGGCATTGCGCGCAGCACTCGGCGCCGCGAGTGGCCGCCTGCTGCTGCCTGCATGGAGCGATGCCCTGCTGGTGATCGCGGTAGGTTGCCCGGCGGGCATGGCGATTGGCAACGCGGCCTCGCATCTCGTGCAGGCGATCCTGGATGCGCAGTCCAGCGACGCGCCGATTCTGGGGCCTGGGACCCGTGTGTTGTTCATCGTGGCGACCCTGGCGGTCATGGTCGTCATTGTGAGCACGACCGCCGCCAGCTTGCGCGTGCGGCGCGATGGCAGTGCGCTGCAGAGTCTGCATGGTGGCGCGGGGGCCGGTCCCGATCAGGGTGCCTCGCGCAACAGCCGGTTGCTGCTGGTCATCCAGACGATGCTGGCCACGGCACTGGTGGCCGTCGGGATGCTGTTTTGCGCCGCGGCGCTGCACGCCAGCAACGCGCCGCGCGGCTACGAGGTGAACGACGCGTACCAGTTCCATCTGGTACTGCCGCGGTCGCGCTATCCGGACATCGCCAGCCGCGTGCAGCTGATGCGCGATGTGATTGCGCGGTTGCAGGGGATTCCCGGCGTCCAGTCGGCAGGTGCCAGCGACACGCGCTGGTTCAACGATAGCGAGGGGCTGAGTTTCACGACGCCGGGTGGCCACTCCGCGATGGCATGGGCACACTGGTTCGCGGGCAACTATCCGCAGGCGTTGCGCGTGCCGACGCTGCGGGGCCGAGTCCTTGGCGCAGCGAGCCCGGAGGCGCAGCCCCTGGCCTGGGTCAGCGAGGCATTCGCCGCACGTTATCTGCGTGGCGCAGTGGTCGGCCAGCATCTGGAACTTTCCGGGCGTGACCATCGCAAGATCGGGATGGCGGTGGCGGGCGTCGTCAGCGATACGTTCACCGCTGGCGATCCGCATGCGCCGGCTGTGTGGCTGCCGATAACACGATCGGCCGCATCCGTGTCATGGATGAACCTGTCGTCGCTGTATTTCGTCGTGCGCATGCAGCCCGGCCATGACTTGTCCGCGGCGGAGGTTGCCACCGCGGTCCACGGGGTGGCACCGGGCCTGGCGATCGGCGGACTGCAGGCATTGTCGGAGGGTGCGCCGTATGTCGTCGGGTCGCTGTGGCTCTTCGCCAGGCTGGTGCTGATGCTGGCCGTGGCGACGCTGGCGCTGGCGGCGATCGGACTGTTTGCGGTGACCAGCGTTGCAAGCAGCGCCAGGTTGCGCGAGTTCGGTGTGCGCCTGGCGCTGGGCGCCTCGCCGTCGCGGCTGCTGATGTTGGTGCTGCGCGGCGCACTCCTTCGCACCCTGATCGGCCTGGTCCTCGGCAGCGTGTTGGCAGTGTTGCTGGGCCTGATGGCGCGTGCAGTCCTGCGCGGGCTGGGCGCCAGTTGGATGCATCCCTGGAGCCTGGTGCTGACCTGGGCCGTACTGCTGGCGACTGGGCTTCTGGCTGCGCTGCCCTCGGCACTGCGCGCCGCGCGCACGTCGCCCAGCGTGGTGTTGAACGAGACCGCGTAGTGAATAACTCCACCCGAATCGGGAGCAAGCCGCAATGAATGCCAACGTGATCGCACGCGAACTCTGGCAATCCTGGCGCGCCAGCCTGCG
>DZBX01000011.1:0-23830 GCA_022730075.1 Rhodanobacter sp.
CGCCAGCCGATCTGGGCGTGACGCTGGCCGGACTGATGCGGTAAGCCGGCCGTCGGCGACGGTCCCTGCGGCCCGGTATCGGCAGGGCACGTGCAGTCCGGTCTGCGCCGGACTGCGCGCGGCAGGTGTCCCGCGCCGCGCCGGGTGATGTGGGCCGGCCGCGTCTTGTTGCCAGCTTGCAGCCGTGTTGGCCGCGGGCTGGGCCTCGGCGCTGGGATTTCTGGCATTGGCCGTCGTGCAACACCCGCGGTGGCGCCACTGACGGCGGGATGCGGAGCGTATCGAGCTATCGCCGCCGGCATGCACACGGCAACGAGAAGACCCATTTCGGGCTCGTACGGAGCGCAGGCAGGTCGACACGACGAGAGCATTGCGGGTCATTCGAAGCACTCCGCTTCGAGCAGCGCTCCAAGCAGGAACGGGACCGGTGCCGCGGGGATCACGGCGGGCGATGAAACAAGTGGCATTCATGGCCGCCCGCGCAGGTGGTCGCAGCGACGGCATGAAACCGGTACGGGCGCCCGTTGCCCGCGCACTACAATGCGGTTTCGGGCGCGCGTGACGTAGACCGGGGATCACCCCCGCGGCGCACACCCCCATCACGGATCGGACATCCATGGCGAAGTTGCGTTTGGCGCTGGCCCAGCATGATTTTCGCGTCGGCGCCGTCGCTGCCAATGCGGTGCAGGTGCGCGAGCTGATGCGCGAGGCACGCGCAGGTGGCGCCGACCTTCTGGTCTGTCCCGAGCTGACCCTGAGCGGTTATCCGCCGGAGGATCTGCTGCTGCGCCCGAGTTTCCTCGCCGCCTGCCAGCAGGAGCTGGACTCCCTGGCGGCCGCGACCGATGGCCTGGCAGCCCTGGTCGGCTTCCCGCACAGCGAGGGCGAGGTGTACAACGCCGCCGCCCTGCTGCGCGAGGGCCATGTCGTGCAGATCGCGCACAAACAGACGCTGCCCAACTACGGTGTGTTCGACGACCGGCGCTATTTCCGTCCGGGCAGTGCCAGCAGCATTGCCGTGATCGGCGGCGTGCGCGTCGCCATGCTGATCTGCGAGGACGTGTGGCAGGCCGAGCCGGCCGCAGCGGCGGCGCGCGCCGGCGCCGAGCTGATCGTGGTGATCAACGCCTCGCCGTGGGACGCGGCCAAGGCGGCCGAGCGCGAGACGATGCTGGTGGCGCGCGCGCGCGAAACCGGTTGCGCCATCGCCTACCTCAACCTGGTCGGCGGGCAGGACGAGGTGGTCTACGACGGCGGTTCGCTGCTGGTGCACGGCGATGGCACGGTGGCTGCGCGTGCGCCGGCCTTCCTCGACGCGTTGCTGTGGGCCGAGTTCGAGTCCGCGACGCGCACCCTGCTGGCACAGGGTTGGCCCGCCGTGGCCGATGTCTCTGCCGAGGCCGTGCTGTATGCAGGTCTGGTGCGTGGCATCCGCGATTACGTGCGCAAGAATGGTTTCTCCGACGTGCTGCTGGGGCTGTCCGGCGGCATCGATTCGGCGCTGACGCTCGTGCTGGCGGTGGACGCGCTGGGCGCCGAGCATGTCCGTGCTTACCGGTTGCCCTCGCGCTTCACCTCCGATCTGTCGGCGCGCGAAGCCGATGCGCAGGCGCGCAAGCTGGGCGTGCGCTGCGCCGAGCTGCCGATCGAGCCCACCTTCGCGGCGCTGTTGCATACGCTGGCGCCCGAGTTCGCCGGTCGCGCGCCGGATGTGACCGAGGAAAACCTGCAATCGCGCATCCGCGGGGTGCTGCTGATGGCGCTGTCCAACAAGTCCGGCGCGTTGCTGCTGTCCACCGGCAACAAGAGCGAGTTGGCGGTGGGTTATGCGACCCTGTATGGCGACATGTGCGGGGCTTATGCGCCGCTCAAGGACGTGTACAAGACCATGGTGTACGCGCTGGCGCGCTGGCGCAACCAGAAGGAACCCGGGACCCGCGACTCGGCAGTGGGCGAAGTGATTCCGCATGCCGTGATCGAGCGCGCGCCGTCCGCCGAGTTGCGCGCCGGGCAGACCGACCAGGATTCACTGCCGCCGTATGACCTGCTCGACGCGATCCTCGAGCGCTTCATCGAGGGCGAGCAATCGCAGGCCGAAATCGTCGCCGCCGGTTTCGATGCCGAAACCGTGCGCCGCGTGGCGCGCATGGTGCTGGTCAACGAGTTCAAGCGCCGCCAGGCGGCGCCCGGGCCGAAGGTGACCACGCGCGCCTTCGGTCGCGAGCGGCGCTACCCGATCACTTCTGGCTGGCGGCCTTGACGGCAGCCTTGACCCCGGAATCGGTCACGCCGAAACCACCCATGAATGGAATCAGCCGCCACAGATCCGAGCTGTAGTGCGGCCAGCTGTTGGGGTGCTTGAAGTACGGGTGGTCCGGGTAATTGAGCTTGAGCACGGCCAGCGCCTGATCGGCCAGCTTGGGGTCGTCGAGGCGCTTGTAGCTCTGCACCATCAACGCCAGCGCATCGCCGGTTTGCGGCGCCTGCTGATAGTGTTCGAGTACGTATTTGGCGCGGTCCAGCGAGGCAATGTAGGCCTGGCGCTCGTAGTAATAGAACGCGATGTTCATCTCGAACTGCGCCAGTCCGTTGCGCAGCCAGATCATGCGCTGACGTGCGTCTTGCGCGTAGGGGCTGGTCGGGAAACGTTGCAGCAATTGGCTGAAGTCATCGAAGGACTGCACCGCGTAGCCCTGGTCGCGCTTGCTGCGGTTGACCGGGAAAATGCGCGAAAGCATGCCGCCGGAGCGGTTGAAATTGATCAACCCGCGCAGGTAATAGGCGTAGGCGATGTCCTTCGCGGCCGGGTAGGTCTTGATGTAGCGCTTGGCCGTGGCGTAGGCATCGTCGGGCTGGTCGTTCTTGAATTGCGCGTAGGCCAGGTTGATCTGCGCGCGCTCGGTGTAGGGTCCGTAGGGGAAACGCGCGATCAGCTTGTTGTATAGCTGCTCGGCACCGCCATAGTTGCTGTTCTTCAGCGCGGTCGTGGCGTGGTCGTACAGCGCCTCGACCGTCATCGTGTCGAGATTGTCGCGCTTGCCGTGAAACAATGAGCACGCCGGCAAAGCCAGCACCAATGCAAGCAGCACGAACAACCGAATGGAGCGCATGAAGACAATCCGCAAGCGTGGCAAAGCGCCAAGTGTAACGGAAAGCCACCGGGGCCTTGCGTTAAGCGCGCGTGACCCGGGCAACCCGGCAGGTGCGCGCGCATGAGCGCGGTGCTGGTTGCGCATGTGCCCGCGGCGGCGGCGGGGCGACGCCTCGATCAGACCCTGGCTGAATTGTTCCCGGATTATTCGCGCGCGCGCCTCAGCGCCTGGATACGCAAGGGTCGCGTGCGTGTCGATGGTGGCGATTGCAGCCCCAGCCAGCGCTTGCACGGCGGCGAGCACATCGCGCTCGAACCCGAGCTGGAGCAGGCCGTGCCGGCCGCGCCAGAGGCCATTGCTCTGCAGCTGCTGCATGTCGACGACGACCTGCTGGTGCTGAACAAGCCCGCCGGGCTGGTCGTGCATCCCGGTGCCGGGGTGTCCTCCGGCACGCTGCAGAATGCGCTGCTGCACTTCGATGCCAGCCTCGGCACGTTGCCGCGCGCCGGCATCGTGCACCGGCTGGACAAGGACACCTCGGGGCTGATGCTGGTGGCGCGCTCGCTGCGCGCGCACACCGCGCTGACGCAGATGATCGCGGCGCGCGCGGTGCAGCGGCAGTACCTCGCGCTGGTGCGCGGCGAGGTGATCGTCGGCGGCACCGTCGATGCGCCGCTGGGCCGGCATCCGGTGGATCGCCTGCGCCAGGCCGTGCGCGAGGGTGGGCGTCCGGCGCGTACCCATTACCGCGTGCGCGAGCGCCTGCGCGGCCACACCTTGCTGCACTGCACGCTGGAAAGCGGGCGCACGCACCAGATCCGCGTGCACATGGCGCATAGCGGTCATCCGCTGATCGGCGATCCGCTGTACGGCGGCGGCTTGCGCCTGCCACCAGCCGCGACGCCGCAACTCATCGCCGCCCTGCGCGCATTCCAGCGTCAGGCGCTGCATGCCGAGCGGCTGGCGTTCGTGCATCCCTTCAGCGCAGCGGCGCTGGAATTCAGCGCGCCGTTGCCGGCTGATTTCATTGCGCTGCTGGATGTGTTACGTCGCGAATCGGTCATCTCGCGAGCGTGAGCGGCATGACCGATCGACCCGAGGATAGCGAGCATCCGTGCATCGGTGGCAACGTGCGCATACAGGCCATGCGCGCCGACCTGCTCGCCAGCAGCAGCCTGATCCCGGACTGGCCGACGCCGCCCGGCGTGCGTGCGCTGACCACGTTGCGCGGGCCGCTGGGTGGATCGCAGGGCGCCTATGCACGGTTCAACATGGGCACGCGTGCCGGCGACGATCCGGCGATCGTGCATGGCAATCGCTGCGATCTGGCCGCGGGCGCTTGCTTGCGTTCCTGGCCGCATTGGCTGCATCAGGTCCATGGCACGCGCGTATGGCAAGCCGACGCGCTGCTGCCTTGGCCGCAGCGCTGGGACACGCCCCACGCCGAACCCGACGCCGATGCCGCTATCACGCGCACCCCGGGCGTAGTGCTGGCCATCCTCAGCGCCGATTGCCTGCCGGTGCTTTTCGCCGCACGCGATGGCAGCGTCGTGGCTGCCGCGCACGCCGGCTGGCGCGGACTCGCCGAAGGCGTTCTGGAGGCCGTGATCGCCGCGCTGCGCGTCGTGCCAGCCGGGTTGCTCGCGTGGATCGGGCCTGGCATCGGCGCTGCGTCCTATGAGGTGGATGCGCGCGTGCGCGCCGCATTCGTCGATGCCGATGCCGACGCCGCGCAGGCTTTTCATGCCACGCGCCCGGGCCACTGGCAGTGCGATCTGGCCGCACTGGCGCGACTGCGCCTGCGGCGCTGTGGTGTCGCGGATGTGTACGGCGGCGATTTCGATACGTTCAGCGATGCGCGCTTTTATTCCTACCGCCGCGACGGTGCGGACAGCGGACGCATGGCCACGCTGATCTGGCGCGAAGGGTGAGCCGGCAGCCGGGGGGTTTCTGCGCGGCTCATGGTTTTCATCTGCGTCCCGCTCAGCCCGTCTGCTGCGTGCGCGGACGCTGCAGCAGCGTGGCGTAGCGCCGGCGGATGGCGGCCTCGATGCCGGCAGCATCCAGTCCGGCTTCGGCCAGCAGTTGCTCGCGGCTGGCATGTTCCTGGAAGTGATCCGGCAGGCCGAGTTGCAGCAGCGGCAGCGTCAGGCCCTGCGTGGCCAGCCATTCACCGACGCCGCTGCCGGCGCCGCCGGCGATCACATTGTCCTCGATGCTGACGAAACCGGCATGGTCACGTGCCAACTCGGTCAACAGTGCGGTATCCAGCGGTTTGATGAAGCGCATGTTGACCAGGGTCAGGTCCAGCGCTTCGGCCACGCGTGCGGCCGCGGCCAGCGGCGCGCCGAACACCAGCAGTGCCAGCGTGTGGCCATGGCGGCGCAGCTCGGCCTTGCCGACTGGTACCGTGGCCAGATCGCTGCCCGCGGCCACGCCCGTGCCGACGCCGCGCGGATAGCGCACCACGGCCGGGCCAGCGTGGTGGAATCCGGTGCTCAGCAGCAGCCGGCATTCGCGCTCGTCGCCGGGCGCCATGATCAGCAGACCCGGCACGCAGCGCAGAAAGCTCAAGTCGAGATTGCCGGCGTGCGTGGGGCCATCCGGCCCAACCACGCCGGCGCGGTCCACGGCGAACAGCACCGGCAGGTTCTGCAGCGCCACGTCGTGAACCAGTTGGTCGTAGGCACGCTGCAGAAAACTCGAATAGATCGCCACCACCGGCTTGGCGCCCGCGCAGGCCATGCCGGCGGCCAGCGTGACAGCGTGCTGCTCGGCGATGCCGACGTCGAAATAGCGCGCGGGATATTCGCGCGAGAAGCGCACCAGACCCGAGCCTTCGCGCATGGCCGGGGTGATGCCCATCAGGCGCGGATCGGCGGCAGCCATGTCGCACAGCCAGTCGCCGAACACGTCGGTGTAGCTGGCCTTGCCGGGCGCCTTGGGCTGCACCCCGCGCGCCGGATCGAAGGGTCCGACCGCGTGGTACTCGATCTGCGCGCGTTCCGCAGGGGCGTAGCCCTTGCCTTTGGTGGTGATCACGTGCAGCAGCTGCGGTCCGCGCAGCTCCTTGACCGTGCGCAGCGAGTGCAGCAGTTGCGGCAGGTCGTGGCCATCGATCGGGCCGGTGTAGTGGAAACCCAGCTCCTCGAACAGCGTCGAGGGCACGAACATGCCCTTGGCGTGCTCCTCCCAGCGCTTGACGAAGCGCGCCATCAGGCTGCGCCTGGGCATGGCGCGCTTGGCGCGCTCGCGCAGTGCGTTCAGGCGCCGGCTGATCATCAGGCGCGACAGCATCTTGGTCAGCGCGCCGACGTTCTCGCTGATCGACATGCCATTGTCGTTGAGCACCACCAGCAGGTCGGGCTCGACATCGCCGCCGTGGTTGAGCGCTTCGTAGGCCATGCCGGCGGTCAGCGCGCCGTCGCCGATCACCGCCACCACGCGCCTCGCCTCGCCCTGATGCTGCGCGGCCAACGCCATGCCCAGGGCAGCCGAGATCGAGGTGGACGAATGGCCCACGCCGAAGGCGTCGTAGGGACTCTCGGCGCGCTTGGGAAACGGCGCCAGTCCATCCTTCTGCTTGATGCTGGTGATGCGTTCGGCGCGGCCGGTG
This sequence comes from Rhodanobacter sp., assembly GCA_022730075.1. GTDB lineage: Bacteria > Pseudomonadota > Gammaproteobacteria > Xanthomonadales > Rhodanobacteraceae > Metallibacterium. Next base: position 6,709 of record DZBX01000011.1, read on the forward strand.
AGGATCTTGTGCGGGTAGCCCTGGTGGCCCACGTCCCAGATCAGCCGGTCCTCCGGCGTGGCGTATAGGTAATGCAGCGCCACGGTCAGCTCGACCACGCCCAGATTGGCGCCGAAGTGCCCGCCCGAACTGGCCACCGAGGCGATCAGGAACCGGCGCAGCTCATCGGCGACGGCCGGCAGCTCGGTTTCGGGGAACTGGCGCAGATCGGCGGGTGCCGCGATGCGTGCCAGATGCGGGTAGAGGGATGCGTCCATCGAGCGGCTATTGTCGAGCCGCGCCGCGGCAGCGGCAAGTGAAGGCCGTCGCGGGACCTGCGCCGGACTGACGCATCAGGCGCGCCCGAACCAACGCAGATGGCGCGTGCGCTGCCGGCTGGCGTGGATGCGCGGCGCGTGCGCGGCCAGCACATCGCCGCGGGTGAGCATGCCGAGCACGCGCCGCGGGTCGTCTGCAGCCACCACCACCAGGCGCCCGACATCGGCGGCGACCATGTGGTCGGCCGCTTCGCGCAGGCTGTGATCCTCGCCGACCAGCAGCGGCGCGCGACGGATCAGGGTCGCCAGCGCGGCGCAATCCGCGGCGTGCGCATCCAGCAGATCGCGGCGCGTGAGCACGCCCAGCAGGCGTGCGTCCGCGTCCAGCACCGGGTAGCCCTGGTGGGTCGCCGCCGCGCTGCCGGCCTGCAGCCAGGCGCGGACCTCGGCCACGGTCTGCGTGCCGTGCAGACACACCACGTCGCGGCTGCAGACCTCGCCGACGCGCGCCTGTTCGAGGTCGTCGGCGCTGTAGTCGGCGGGCACGCGCAGGCCGCGGCGGGCGAGCTTCTCGGTCATGATCGTGGTGCGCATGAGCAGGCCGGAGACCAGGAACGCGGTGGCGCAGCCGGCCAGCAGCGGCAGCAGCACGTGCGGCTGCTGCGTGGTCTCGAAGGCGAACACCACCGAGGTGAGCAGCGCGCGCGAGGCGCCGGCGAACAGCGCCGCCATGCCGACCACGGCGGCGATGCGCGGGTCCAGGTGCAGCCACGGCAGCCAGTGCGCGGCGGCCAGCCCCAGCAGCCCGCCCAGCGCGCCGCCGATGGTGAACAACGGCGCCAGCGTGCCGCCCGAGGTGCCGCTGCCCAGCGCCACCGCCCAGGACACGAACTTGAGCACGCACAGCGCCAGCAGCGTGGCCACACCCAGCGTGCCGCTGACTTCGGCGGCGATGTTGCCGTAGCCGACGCCCAGAGTGAGCGGCGCGTACCAGCCGATCACGCCCACGGCGATGCCGCCCAGCGCCGGCCACCACATCCAGTGCAGCGGCAGTTTCTCGAACAGGTCCTCGACGAGATAGGTGGCGCGGGTGACGCCGATGCTGACCAGGCCCACGACGATGCCCAGCACGGCGCAGGCGGCCAGCGCCGGCAGTTGCTGCGTGGCGATGCCGGGCATCGGAAACATCGCCGCGCTGCCTTCCAGCACGTAGCGCAGGCCGGCGGCGCTGATGCAGGCCAGCACCACCGGGATCAGCGAACGCGCGCGGCGCTCGAACAGCAGCAGCTCGATGGCCATGAACACCGCCGCGAACGGCGCCGCGAACACCGCCGCCATGCCGCCCGCCGCGCCCGCCGCCAGCAGCGTCTTGCGCTCGTCGGCGGTGACGCGCAGCAGTTGTCCGACCAGCGACCCCAGCGCGCCGCCGGTGGCGATGATCGGGCCTTCCGCGCCGAACGGTCCGCCAGTGCCGATGGCGATGGCCGAGGACACCGGCTTCAGCCAGGTCACCCGCGGCGCGATGCGACTGTCGTTGGTCAGCACCTGTTCCATGGCCTCGGGGATGCCGTGTCCGCGGATCGCGCGCGAGCCGTAACGCGCCATCACCCCGACGATCAGCCCACCGAGCACCGGGATCGCGATCACCCACGGCCCCAGATGATTGCCGGCCGGACTGACGAAGCCGGTCGCGAGGCGCCCGTAGAAGGCGAGATTGGTGATCAGCCCGATCAAACGCATCAGCGCCCACGACACCACCGCCGCGGCCAGACCCAGCAGGAGCGCCAGCGCGCTGATCCACAGCACGCGCGCGTGCAGCGGTGCTTCGGGGCGCGGCAACTGCGCGGCGAGTTCGGCGTGCGCGGTGTCGGTTGCATGATGCATGCGTGCGGGTTTCCATCGACGAAACGCGCGAGCCTACGCGGATGCGCTTGCGCTAGCTGGCTGGAAACTGAACGCAGGATGCGACCGCGTTGCAACGCGCCTCAGCGCGAGTCGGGGGGATCGTCGTGATCCTGGTGCGCGCGCCAGGCGCGCAGCGCGCCGCGCAGCGTCAGCGTCTGTTTCTCGAAGCGCTGGCAGGCGCGACAGGTCAGGATATGCACGCGCAGGGCAAGGCGTTCGCCGAAGGACAGCGAGCGGTCCTCGCGGGCAAGCAGCAATCCGCTGATGTCGCGGCAGCTGTTGGGGATCTTCATCGCGGCGCGGCTCCGAACCAGTTGGATTGCAGGCACTCGCGCAACCTCAGTCGTGCGCGATGCAACTGGACCCAGAGATTGGTCGGCGCGATGTCCAGTTCCTGACAGATCACGCGGCTGTCGATCTCCAGCCACTCGCGCATCAGGAACACGCGGCCCTGGCGGTTGGGCAGGTGATCCAGGCAGGCCTCCAGCACGGCGAAGAACTGGTCGCGCTGCAGCTCGCTGCAGGGGTCGGCCCAGTGCTCCGGCATCTCGCGGAAGTGGCCATTGCCTTTGAACAGCAGCTCATCGAGATCGTCCTCGCCATCGTCGCCGGTATCCGCCAGGGTCGGTTCGCGCGCGTGCAGGCGCAATTGGTCGAGGACCTTGTGCTTGAGGATGCCGACGATCCAGGTCTTCAGCTGCGAGGTGCCGTTGAAGCGCTGCGCGCCCTGCAGCACGGCGAGCACGGTTTCCGACACGGCGTCCTCGGCCCAGGCCGGGTTGCGCAACTGCAGTTGCGCCAGACGCAGCAGGGTCGGACGCAGCGCATCGATGCGGCGCGCCAGTTCCTGCATGTCGATGCCGGTCTGCGGCGTATGCATGGGCAGTGTAAGGAATCCGGTGTGTGCAACGACCAAGGTCCGGCGACGCGTTCTTCTACCACACGAGCCGCTCGAGGTTCTGGCGCAGGAGGATGATATTGCGCCGCGACGTGCATGCGCACGCCGCACTGCGGAGCATCGGGTTCCGCGGTCGCCGCCAAGGCCATGGCGCGGGTTGGCGTGTTGCGGCTTCGCCGCCGCGAGAGAAAATCAGCACAGAGAGTCAGCATGTCGAATCAATCTGCATCGGTCATGAGCGCCGGCATCGGCCTGCGCCAGCCGCACTATGTCGAGTTCCGCGCGCGCCGGCCCGCGGTCGATTTCATCGAGGTGCACTCCGAGAACTTCTTCAATCCGCACGATGCCGCGGCGCAGGTTCTGGCCGCGGTGCGCGCCGATCATGCCGTCAGCCTGCATGGCGTCGGCCTGGCGCTGGGTTCGGCCTGCGGGCTGGATGACGAGCATCTGCAGCGCCTCGCCGCGCTGGTCGCGCGCATCGAACCGGTGCGCGTGTCCGATCACGCCTGCTTCGCCCGCGCGCCCTGGGCCGGGCGCGGCAGCGTGCACGCCAATGACTTGCTGCCGATCGCCTTCACGCAGGGCGCGCTGGCGGTGTTCGTCGCCAACGTGCAACGCGTGCAGGAGCGTTTGCGGCGCCCGATCCTGGTGGAAAACCTGAGCACCTATCTGGATTTCGCCGAGCGTGACTTCAGCGAGCCGGAATTTTTCGCCGAACTGTCCAGGCGCAGCGGTTGCGGCCTGCTGCTGGACGTCAACAATCTGATGGTCAACGCGCTCAACGCCGGCGTCGATGATGCACAGGCCGCCGTGTGCGCGTGGCTGGACGAGTTGGCGCGGTGCGCGCCGCCGGATCTGGTCGGCGAGATCCACCTCGCCGGGCACAGCCGCCAGCACGAGCTGATCATCGACGACCATTCCTGCGTGGTCTCGGCGCCGGTGTGGCGCGCCTACGCGCATGCGCTGCGCCGCTTCGGCGCGCGGCCCACGCTGATCGAATGGGATACCAGCCTGCCCTCGCTCGATGTCCTGCTCGGCGAGGCCGTCAAGGCGCGGCACCTGCTCGATGCCGAGACGGGCGGACAATCCGCCCGCACGTCCAGCGCCCTGGAGCAGGCGGTATGAACCGCGCGTCTGCCGCCATGGCCCGCGAGGCGACGCGCCAGCAGGCATTGCTGCAAGCGCTGTTCGCCGCGCAGCCGGGTTCCGCGCCGGCGCCCGATCTGGGCGTGCGCCAACGCGATCAGCGCTGGGCTGCGGGTCTGGCGGCCTACCGCGGCAATGGACTGGAGCACGCGGTCGCCGCGTTGCGCGCGCAGTTCCCCACGCTGCTGGCGATGCTGGGCGACGCGCCCTTCGCGACGCTGTGCGCGCGCTATTGGTACGCCTATCCGCCGCGGCGGGGCGACCTGGCGCGCATCGGTGACGAGCTTGCCGACTGCATCGCCGCGCTGGAAGACCTGCGCGCCTGGCCATGGCTGGCCGACAGCGCGCGGCTGGACTGGGCACGCTGGGCGGTCGTGTTCGATGCGCCCGCGCAACTGGCAGCGGCGGATTTGCAGCGTCTGGCCGAGTGCGATCCGACACGTCTGCAATTGCGACTGGCCCCGGGTACGCGCCTGTTGCGCGCGCGCTGGCCGGTGTTGGCGTTGTGGCGTGCGCACCAGTCGCCCGATGTCGACGCCGCTGCCCTGCAGGCGGCTTTGCGGATGCCCGCCGCGCCGCTGTGGATCTGGCGCGAGGGCATGCAGGCGCAATGCCGCGAAGTGTCCGCCGGCGAAGCCGGCTGGCTGGACGCGTTGTGCGCCGGCGTGCGCCTGGATCAGGCGCTGGCGGATGCCGCCGACGACTTCGATGTCGGCGCGTGGCTGCAGACCGCCGTGCAACATGGCTGGATCGATGGCATCCAGGCGTGTGACGAGGTCGGCACGCGCGGTTGAGCCGGATGCGGACCGGCCCCGAGCCCGGCGCCAGGCCGATCGCGGGCGAACCCGTGTACAGGTGTCATGGCGCCGCGGCGCGCGTTCAGCCCTTGCGCTGTTTCCTGGGCAGGTGCCCGACCAGAAACTCCATCTGGTCGGCGAGGATGTTGCGGTTGGACAGGATCAGATGCTCGACCCAGCTCGGCCGGTAGGGCACGGCCAGCAGTGGCATCGATGCCTGCTGCGGCGTGCGATTGCCCTTGCGCAGATTGCAGGCCACGCAGGCGGTGACGACGTTTTCCCAGGCGTCGCGCCCGCCGCGCGAGGTGGGGATGACGTGATCGCGGGTCAGTTCACCGCGCTGGCCATGGCTGCCGCAGTACAGACAGATGTGGCGGTCGCGCGCGAACAGCGCGGCGTTGGTCAGCGCCGGCGATGGATCGAGCGCGTGGCTGCGGCAGTGGCCGGTGCTGGCGACGATGGGGTGCAGCTCGATGATGCTCTGCCGCCCCGAGACGCGGTTGATGCCGCCATGCACGCTGAGGCAGGGCGTGCCCAGCGTCCACGCCACGGCGTCGCGTACGTACAGGCATACCGCATCCTGCCAGCTGATCCAGTCGAGGATGCGGCCACCTGCATCCAGCGCCAGTACGCGCGTGCTTGCCGACGGGCTGGGAAAACCGCCCGCAACATTCCCCGGAACATCGCCCGGGACATCGGCGCGCAGGTCGATGACCTCGTGCATGCCTTCCTCCGTCGCTTGGACCACAGGGGGCGACGCGCAGGCGCACGTCGCATCCGCGGCAGGATAAGCCAAGCACGTGACAAACGGGTAATGCGTGTGCGGGAAGGCTGTGGCCAGCGCGAGGCCGTGCGCCTCAGCGCAAGCCAGCCAGACGGCGCTCGGCGCGCGCGGCGATCAGCAGCAGAAACACGATGGCATAGATGCTCGCCGTGCCCAGCACGTCGCCCTTGTTGCCGGTGAAGCCGGCGCCGTAGGGTCCACCCATGCCCTCGGCGGTGCTCCATAGTGCCAGGCTGTACAGCACGCCCAGTGGCATCGCCAGGTCGATCAGCACGCCCGTGATCAAGGAGAGTGCCAGGGCGCTTTCGGCCAGTGCCGCGAAGATCGCGAAGCGCTCCACGCCGACCTGCTCGATGATGTGCAACACGAAGCCGATATAGGCCGCGACCCAGTGCGGTTGCCCGGCCATCGAGCCAGCGAGGTAGCTGCCGGCGCCATGCAGGAACGCCGGCTGCCACTTCCAGTACGCGTCGAAGGCCCACAGCAGCCCGAACAGCACACGCGCCACGATGAACTTCCATTGTGCCGGCACGGCCACCGGCCCGTGGCGAAACGCGCTCAGCGGCCGCCAGCCATGACAGAGCAGGATCAGCGCGAAGGCCAGCGCATAGACGATGGCCGTGCCCGGATCGGTGGCGCCCGAGGTATAGGGTCCGCCCAGCCCGCCGATCGTGCTCCACAACCACAGGTTGTAGAACACCCCCACCCATGCGAGACGATGCAACTGCCAGCCGCTGAGCAGGGAAAACGCCAACAGCGCCTCCAACGCCACCATCACGCCGACCACGATGCCGACGCCGAGATTGGTCACCAGCGCGGCCATGGCGTGGCCGTACGCCATCAGCCACGCGGGCTGCCCCGGCGCCCAGTCGGCCGCGATCATGGCCACGAAGTGCTCGCGATAAGTCGGGTCGAGATGCAGCACGAGATTGACCAGGCACACCGCGCCGAACAGCAGGCGCGCCAGCCCCAGCGCCCATTCGATACGGGTGCGGTTGTCCAGCAGCTGCGGCAGGCTCGGTGTACGCATGGGAGGTCTGACATCGGTGCGGTGCAGGCGTTCAATTACCGATTGGTAAGAACCGCGTCAGCGTCTCGCGCGCGGTCCGACGCGTGCTGCTCATTGCGCGCAGAATGGGTCACGAGGAGCCGCCCGGACGCCATTGACGCACGCGTTTGCCGACTCCCGGACATGCCACTCGCAAGCCGATGGAGAACCCCGATGCCCAGCCCACTCTTTTTCCCCGTGATTTATCTGGTGCTGTTGTTGCTTGCGTTGTTCTTGCTCATGTCGCTGAAAATCGTCTTCGAGTATCAGCGCGCCGTGGTTTTCAGGCTTGGACGATTCCAGAAGGTCAAGGGACCTGGGTTGATCATCGTGGTGCCCATCCTGCAGCAGATGAAGCGCCTGGACTTGCGCACCCTCGTGCACGAGGTCACGCCGCAAGACGTGATCTCGCGCGACAACGTTTCGGTCAAGGTCGACGCGGTACTGTACTTCCGCATCGTCGATCCGGAGAAAGCCTTCATCCAGGTCGCGGACTTCTTCGGCGCCACCAGCAAGCTCGCGCAAACCACCCTGCGCGCGGTGCTGGGCAAGCACGACCTCGATGAAATGCTCTCCGAGCGGCCCAAGATCAACGCCGACATCCAGACGATCCTCGATGCACAGACCGAGGTCTGGGGGATCAAGGTCAGCGTCGTCGAGATCCGCAACATCGAACTCACCGATGACATGGTCCAGGCCATCGCCAAGCAGGCCATCGCCGAGCGCGATCGCCGCTCCAAAGTCATCCATGCGGACGCGGAATTTCAGGCGTCGCAGACCCTGGTCAATGCCGCCACCATCCTCGCTTCCGCGCCCGGCGGCATGCAGTTGCGCTACCTGCAGACCCTGTCCGAAATCGCCACCGAAAACAACTCCACGGTGATCTTCCCGATGCCCATCGACCTGATCAAGCCGATTCTGCAGATCATGGAGAAAGTGGCGAAAGTGGATGGCCGATGATTCCAGGGTCAGATGGCGTCCCTGTCCGAAGGCATTGGCTGCACGGCTGTGGTGCTACAGCCGGGCGCGCGCGCCCTCAGCGCAGCGGGCGCACCAGTTTGAGCAGGTCGGTCTGGAAGCCGTTGCGTGCGTACAAGCTCTGCGCGCGGGTGTTGCCGGGGAATACGTTGAGGGTCAGCGCGGCGGCGCCATGTTCGCGCGCCCAGTCCTCGGCCCAGGCCAGCAGGGCGCGGCCGATGCCCTGGCCTTCGCATGCGGCGGGCACGGCAAGGTCGGAGATGTGCACGGTCGGTTTGCCGCTGAGCAGGTCGCTGCTTTTTTGCAGATGCAGCAGCGCGACCGGTTCACCATCGTTGTCCTCGGCAATGAACATGTAGCTGCCGGGGGGCTCGTCCAGCAAATGCCGACGCAGATCGCCGCGCAGATGAGCCAGGGCTTCCTTGTGTTTGCGCCAGGCGGGCAGCTCGAACGCCAGCAGGCGTTCGGCCAGGCTCAGGATGAACGCCTCGTCGCCGGCTTCGGCGAGGCGGAAGTGCAGCTCCGGGGCGGTGTCGCTCATGCGCGATGGGGTCGAGGCGGCGGCAGGTGGGTCGCGGGAGCCAATTTAGCCTGAACGCGAGGCTGTGGAAAAGGGCCAAGTGCTTGCGCGATGCATCCTGGTTCCCGCGTGTTGCGCAAACGGCGCGCGGATATTCCCGTCGCGCCAGTTGCGGATGGCTCAGCCAAACAATGCTTCCGGCAAGTCCATCAGGCTGGCGGCGCCGGCACGCATGCTGCTGGCGTGCGCCTCGGTGCGCGGCAGCACGCGCTGGTAGTAGAAGCGTGCGGTGGCGCGCTTGGCCTGTTTGAATTCGGCGCTGCGCGTGCCGGCATCGGCGCTCGCCACGCTGCGCGCCCAGAAATAGGCGAGGGTGATGTAGCCGCTGTAGAACAGATAGTCCACGGCCGCCGCGCCGATTTCATCGGGGTTGCCCGCTGCAGCAACGCCGATGCGCTGGGTCAGTTCGCCCCACTGTTGCGCCAGCTTGGCCAGCGGGCCGACGAACTCGGCCAGTTGCGCGTTGTCGGCGTGTTGCTTGCAAAACGCAGCGATGCGCTCGAGGAACAGCTTGAGTCCCGCGCCTTGCAGCTGGAACACCTTGCGCCCGAGCAGATCCAGCGCCTGGATCTGCGTGGTGCCCTCGTAAATGGTGGTGATGCGCGCGTCGCGTGCGAACTGCTCCATGCCCCATTCGGCGATGTAGCCGTGGCCGCCGAGAATCTGCATGGCGTCGTAGGTGCACTGGTTGGACAGTTCGGTGAGCAGGCCCTTGCAGATCGGAATCAGGAACGACAGCTCCTGCTCGGCAAGCGCGCGCTGCGCGGCATCGGTGCTGCGCAGTTGCGTATCGCCCAGCAGTGCGGCGTGCAGCACCAGCACGCGCCCGGCTTCGACGACGGCTTTCTGGGTGAGCAGCATGCGCCGCACATCCGCGTGCACGATGATCGGATCGGCGGGCTTGTCGGGGAATTTGGCACCGCTGAGCGCGCGCATCTGCAGGCGCTCGCGCGCGTAGGCCAGGCTGTTCTGGTAGGCGCGCTCGATCAGGCCCAGACCCTGGATGCCGACGGCCAGACGCGCCGCGTTCATCATGGTGAACATGGCCATCAGGCCTTTGTGCGGCGGGCCGACGAGGTAGCCCTCGGCGCCGTCGAAGTTCATCACGCAGGTGGCCGAGCCCTTGATACCCATCTTGTGCTCGATCGAGCCGCAGGCGGCGCCGTTGCGCGCGCCCATCGTGCCGTCGCGGGCAACTTTGAATTTGGGCACCACGAACATGGAGATGCCCTTGGTGCCGGCGGGTGCGTCGGGCAGGCGTGCCAGCACCAGGTGCACGATGTTCTCGCTCAGGTCCTGCTCGCCGCCGGTGATGAAGATCTTGGTGCCGCTGATGCGGTAACTTCCGTCCGGCGCCGGTTCGGCACGTGTTTTCAGCAGGCCCAGGTCGGTGCCGCAGTGCGGCTCGGTCAGGCACATGGTGCCGGTCCAGCGCCCGGCGACGATGGGCTTGAGGAACACCTCGCGCTGCCATTCCTCACCGTGTTGCAGCAGTGCCTCCGTGGCGCCGGCCGAGAGCAGCGGATAGTTGCTCCACGACAGATTGGCCGAGTCCAGCATCTCCTTGACCAGTGCGCCGATGGTCTCGGGCAGGTCCTGGCCGCCGTACTGCTCAGGCGCGGTCAGACCGGCCCAGCCGCCGGCCACGAACTGTGCGTTGGCGTCCTTGAAGCCCTTGGGCGTGGTCACGCTGGCGCTGTCTTTGTCGTAGTGGCAGCCCTCGGCGTCGCCACCCTGGTTGAGCGGTGCCAGCACGTGCGCGCTGAAACGCGCGGCTTCATCAAGTACGGCGTCGAACAGTTCGCGGTTCAGCGCTTCGCCGCGTGGCAGTGCTGTCAGCACCTGCTCGGCATCCAGCACGTCATAAAGGGCAAAACGCATGTCATCGAGTGGGGCGGCGTACTGGGTCATGGTTTGATCTCGGGAAAGGCGGGAATTGGCTCAGCGCCAGGCATCCGGCAGGCCGGGCACTGGCGACAGGTAACCTAGATGCATCAGCGGATAGTCGTGCTGATCCGCAGGCTCGGGCCCGGCGCGCGCGCTGCCGTCGAGGCTGTAGGCGATGTTGCCGGCGGTGTCGGCCAGCAGCGCGGCGCGCGCCGTGGCGTCGGGTCGCAGGGTGAACACGGTGACATCGGAGCCGGTCGCGGCGATGTCCATATCCGGCGTTGTGACGATCACGCCGGCCGGATGTCCGGCGATGCCCAGGCGCAGTTGCAGACGGGTGAAGCGCATGCTGCGCAAGGCATAGTTTTGCAGGCGCACGGTGACCCGCCAGCGGCCATCGGCTTGCTGGCGGATTTCCTGCACGCTGGCCGCGGGCGGAAAGATCGGACGGGTCGTGGCGCAGCTGGCGAGGAGCAGCGCGGCGAGCAATGGGATGAGCGCACGCTTCATGGCGAACCTCGAACGAGCGTTTGAATCATACTTCAAAGTATGGTGCGGCCTGCAAGCCGGGTGCGGCAGGGGGTGGCGCCCCGCCGCAGGCGACCCCGCCCGTCAAACGGACGCTCTAGCGTGACGACCGACAAAGCCGCCAGAGGCCGCCACGGCGTCGGTGGGGGCTTTCTTTTGCGCCGGGAATGTTTACAATGCACGGCTTTTCCACGCCCTCTTCTGTCGAGCGGGCTCGGTGTCACTGGGAGTTTCGTTCCTCATGGTCAAGATTCGTCTGACGCGCGGCGGCGCCAAGGGTCGCCCGTTCTACCACGTGGTGGTCACCGATCAGCGCAACAAGCGCGATGGCCGCAGCCTCGAGCGCGTCGGATTCTTCAATCCGATGGCTGCCGGCGGCGAGCAGCGTCTGCAGCTGGACGTGGCCAGGGTGCAGGGCTGGGTGGCCAAGGGCGCGCAGTTGTCCGACAAGGTGCGCGTGCTGGTCAAGGAAGCTTCGCGGCAAGCTGCTTGAGCGAAACACGCTGGGTTGTGCTGGGCCGCATCGTTGGCCATCACGGATTGCGCGGCGAGCTCAAGCTGTATTCGTATACCGCGCCGCCTGAGCAGATTTTCGACTACCGGACTTGGCGCCTGAAGGCTGCCGACGGTCGCGAAATGGAACTCAAGCGGGTCAATGGCAAGGCGCATGGCAAGGCATTGACCATCAGCCTGCCAGGGGTTCTGGATCGTGATGCGGCCCTTGCCTGGATGGATGCCGAAATCAGCGTGGCGCGCGCTGCGCTGCCGCCGCTGGCGCAGGGCGAGTTTTACTGGGCCGATCTCGAAGGACTCGAGGTCGTCACCCTCGAAGGCGCATCGCTGGGCAAGGTCAGTCACCTGATTTCGACCGGTGCCAACGATGTGATGGTGGTGCGGGATGCCGAGCGTGAACGGCTGCTGCCGTTCGTGCCCGGACAGTGGGTGCAGCAAGTGGATCTGGCCGCCGGCCGTATCGTGGTGGACTGGGATCCGGCGTTCTGAATCACGGAGCGGGACATGCGTATCGATGTGGTGACGCTGTTTCCCGAATTCGTGCAGCAGAGCGCGGCGCTGGGTGTCATCGGCAGGGCACAGACGCGCGGGCTGCTTGAGCTCGGCACTTGGAACCCGCGTGATTACGCCAGCGATGCCTACCGCAGGGTCGACGAACGTCCCTACGGTGGCGGGCCGGGCATGGTGATGCTGATCGAGCCTTTGCGCGCGGCCATTGCCGCAGCGCAGGCCGCGTCGGCAACGCCGGCGCCGGTGGTGTACCTGAGCCCGCAGGGCAGCAGGCTCACCCAGGCGCGCGTCGCGCAGTTCGCGCAGATGCCGCGCTTGCTGCTGTTGTGCGGACGCTATGAGGGTGTGGACGAGCGCTTGCTCGAGCACGCGGTCGACGAGGAAATCTCGCTCGGTGATTTCGTGCTTTCGGGTGGCGAGTTGGCTGCAGCCGTCGTGCTGGATGCGGTCGGGCGCCTGCTGCCTGGGGTGCTCAACCACAGCGAGTCGGCGGCGCAGGATTCTTTCGCGGACGGATTGCTGGACTGTCCGCATTACACGCGGCCCGAACGGGACGCGCTGGGTGATGTGCCGCAGGTGCTGCTGTCCGGCGACCATGCGGCCATCCGTCGCTGGCGTCTGAAACAGGCGCTGGGGCGTACCTGGTTGCGCCGTCCGGACTTGCTGGCGGAACGCGTGCTCGATGCCGAGCAATGCCAACTGCTGGACGAATTTCGCCGCGAGCGGCTGGCGGCGTTAGGCTAGGCGTTCATTGTCGGCGCATGCACTACGGAACCCAGGATCATTTGCCATGAACAAGATCGTTGAACAATTCGAGAAGACCCAGATGACGCGCACCCTGCCCGAGTTCTCGCCGGGCGATACGGTGGTGGTCAACGTCAAGGTCAAGGAAGGCAACCGCGAGCGCGTGCAGGCCTTCGAGGGGGTCGTGATCGCCAAGCGCAATCGCGGCCTGCATTCGGCCTTCACGGTGCGCAAGATCTCGCATGGCACCGGCGTCGAACGCGTGTTTCAGGCACACAGCACCGCGATCGATTCGGTGCAGGTCAAACGCCGCGGCAAGGTGCGTGGCGCCAAGCTGTACTTCCTGCGCGAGCTGGAAGGCAAGGCCGCGCGCATCAAGGAAGACGTCGCCGCGCGCGATTGATTGCAGCACAGCCGATGCCTGCGCGCGGGCTGCGCCAGGCGTCCGATTCAACGTCTGGCCGGTGCGCGACGCGCGGGCCAGAAGCTGTCCGCGCCTTGCCGTCGGCATGGCGCTTCAGCTGGCGATGCGCTCCGGCTCGTGCTGGAAATTGCCTTGCACATAGCCGATGCCAGCGGCAAACAGCAGCGACACGCTGTTGACGTCCTCGACCCACTCGGCCACGGTCTGCTTGCCGTGCGCCTGTGCCTGCTGCGCGATCTCGCGCACGCGCCGCTGATTTTCGGCATTGCGCGCCAGGTCGTTGACGAAACCGCGATCCAGCTTGAGGAAATCGGCGTCGACGTGATCCAGCAGTTGGAATGAGTTGAGGCCGACGCCGAAGCGCTCCAGCGCCAGGCGGCAACCAAGATCGCGCACCTGCTGGCTGAAGCGTTGCGCGTGCTTGAGGTTGGTCACCACCTCGTTTTCCTGGAATTCGAGAATCAGGTGTTGACCCTGGACATTGGATTCACGCAACTTCTCGCCGACCCACTCGGCCAGTTTTTCGTCGAGCAGGCTGGGCGTGGAGATCTTGACGAAAAAGCTCTGCTGCGAGAATCCGGGTGAGCCCAGCAGGCGGATCGCCTCGCGCAGTACCCAGCGGTCGATCGCCGGCAGCAGGCCGTGGCGCTCGGCCACCGGCATGAAGATGCTGGGCAATACCAGCCCTTGCGCGCCGTCCATGCGCAGCAGCAATTCGCTGAGGTTGCCCTCGTTGCCGAGCAGTGCGATCACCTGCTGGTGGAAGAGCACGAAGCGGCCATGCGCCAGCGCGTCGCGCAGCAGGTTGTGCCAGCGCTTGTCCTTGTCGGCCTCGGCACGCTCCTGCGCCGCCGGGTCGTGCAGCGCGAAGCGATTGCCGCCCTCGCCCTGCGCATTGCGCAGCATGTTGCCGGCCTGGTCGAGCACCGCCGCGGTGTTGGCGTTCTTCTCGCCCATCAGGCTGCCGCCGATGCTGGCGGTGATCGCCAGCGAGTGATTGCCAAGGTCGAGGATGGCGCCATTGATCGCCTGCAGCAGCGCCGTGCACAGCACTTGCACCGATTCGTGCGGGCGCCCGCGCAGCAGGATGACGAAACCGTGGTCGGAGAATCGTGCGGCAATGTCGTTGGGTCCAAGCACGCCGCGGATGCGCTCCACCAGACCGCGCAGCAGCGTATCGACGTTGCTGATGCCGACGCGATCCACCACGCTGGCGAAGTGGTCGGGCTCCAGCAGCAGCACGGCCTGATCATTGCGGCCATTGCTGGCTTCGGTGACCGCGGTGCCCAGCAGATCGATGAAATGGGTGCGGTTGTAGAGACCGGTCACGGCGTCGCGCTGCAGTTGTTCCAGCAGCGACTGGTCCACGACCTGGCGGCGCACGATGATCTGCAGGCATGGCTCGCCCTCGAACGACGCCTGCGAGAACTCCAGCAAGGCATCGAATACGCCGCCATCGGCACGCTTGAGGCGCAGGTCCAACCGCGCCGGCGGCGGCTCGCCGCGCGACAGGCGCTTGAGCAGACCGCGGAAGTCCTCGGTGCCATCCTCGGCGACCAGGTCGAGCAGGGTCAGGCCCTCGATCTCGTCGAATTCCTCGAAACCGAGCATTTCGAGGTAAGCCTGATTGGCGCGCACGTGCATGCCCTCGTGCACGTAGGCGATGGGGTCGCGCGATGAATCCAGCAGCGCGTCGCAGCGGCGATCGGATTCGCGCAGCGCGGCTTCGAGGCGACGCACCGCGCGCCGCGCGGAGAGCGCCTCGGCTTCCTGCAGCACGATGCCGCGCAGCTGTTCGGCATTGCCGGCCAGCGCCACGGCGCGCGCGCCGCCGCGGAAAGCTTGCCCCAGGGTGGCGGCATCGATGTTGTCCAGCAGCGCCAGCAGCCCGATGTCGCGCGCGCTGGCGCCGATCAGGCGCGCCACGTCGGCCAGGGGTAGATCGCGTGCGCCGGGCACGGCCAGCACCAGGTCTGGGCCAAGGCTGTCCAGCGCCGCAAGGAACTCGGCCTCATTGCCGACCCGCGCGGGGCGCACGGCGATGCCGCCATTGCGCAACTGGCTGATGATCTGCTCGGCGTGTTCCAGCACGTCGGCGACGAACAGGATCTTGATGACGGTGTCTTGCTTCATGCATCCAACCTCATGTTCCTGTGCAGAACCGGGCATCCCGCCGCCGCCTGCCGATGAAAAATCACGGCACTCCCGCGTAACCTGCCCGCGCAGGAATCCGGCGCATCCGTCGCGGCAACACATCCATCATGTGCCGGAGAGTCTTGCGGATCACTCGATGGACGCGTGCTCGGCATGGGCCTGGTTCCCTGTCTCTCGGCTTTTACCGCAAGCATGATGCCATTGCCATGTCTGCCTGCGCGGGATGATGCCTGCTGGCAAACGCGTCACGGACCTTGCAGCGTGGTCTTGGCGGCTTGCCCGGGTTCCTCGCGCACCAGGCGCGGCAAAAGGTAACCAGGCAGACGCCGACGCGCGCTCTCGATCAGGCGCAGCGCGCGCGCATCGTCCACCTCGAAGTGCAATGTGCCCTGCACGCGATCGAGCTGGTGCAGGTAGTAAGGCAGCACACCGATGGCGAACAGTCGCTCGCTGAGCGCACAGAGGGTATCGGCCGAATCGTTGATGTGCTTGAGCAACACGGATTGGTTCAGCAACTGGGCGCCGCTGGCGCGCAGGCATGAGCACGCCTCGGCCACGGCGGCATCGAGCTCCTGCGCATGGTTGGCATGCAGCACGATGGCCACCGGCCATGGCAGAGCGGCCAGCCACGCGCACAGCTCGGCATCGACGCGCTCGGGCAGCACCACCGGCAGGCGCGTGTGCAGGCGCAGGCGTTTGAGCTGCGGCACGTCGCGCAGCGCGACGGTCAATTCCACCAGTTTGGCGGTGGACAGCGACAATGGATCGCCGCCGGAGAGGATCAGCTCGTCGATGTCCGGATGCGCGCGCAGCCAGTCCACGGCATCGCGCCAATGCTGCGCGGCGGCGGTTTCCTCGGCGTAGGGGAAATGGCGGCGGAAGCAGTAGCGGCAATTCACCGCGCAGGCGCCGCTGGCGATCAGCAGCGCGCGTCCGCGGTACTTGTGGATGACCCCGCGCGCGGCGCGCGCGGCGCCATCGCCGACCGCGTCCAGCTGCGCCGTGGAACGGCGGTCGCATTCGGCCAGTTGCGGCAATATCTGCAGCAGCAGCGGATCGTGCGGGTCGCCGCGGCGCATGCGTGCAACGAAACCGCGCGGCACGCGCAGCGAAAATCCGGCATCGGCGGCAGGCAGGCTGCCGGCCAGATGCGCCAGATCGAGCAGACCCAGTAACTCCTGCGCATCGGTGATCGACTCGCGCCACAGGGTCTGCCAGCGTGGCTGCGGGCGCGTGCTGCTTGCCGCTATCATTGACGATCCCAGTGCCGGGCCAGCCCGGCGCCACCCCGCATTCTATCTGCACGCCGCCCGCAGGCGGCCTCACGTTTCGGAGCACGCATGGCCAGCTACGGACTCAACGACGTCAAGAACGGCCTCAAGATCATTCTTGACAATGACCCCTACACCATCGTCGAGGCCGAGTTCATCAAGCCCGGCAAGGGTCAGGCATTCACGCGCATCCGCATCCGCAACCTGCGCAACGGACGTACCGTCGAGAGGACGATGAAGGCCAATGAATCGCTCGAGGGCGCCGATGTGGTCGATAGCGACATGCAGTATCTGTACAGCGATGGCGAGTTCTGGCATTTCATGCAGCCGGACAGCTTCGAGCAACACACCGCCGACAAGACCCAGGTCGGTGATGCCGCGCAATGGCTGAAGGGCGAGGAAATGTGCATCGTCACGTTGTGGAACGGTGTGCCGTTGACGGTGACACCACCCAATTTCGTCGAGTTGAAGGTGGTCGAGACCGATCCGGGTGTGCGCGGCGATACCTCCGGCGGCGGCGGCAAGCCGGCCAAGCTGGAAACCGGCGCCGTGGTGCGCGTGCCGCTGTTCGTCAACCAGGACGAGGCCATCAAGGTCGATACGCGCACCGGCGAATATGTCGGGCGGGTGAAGTGACGCGCCGGCGCGCGAACGCAGTTCGCGCCTTTGCCGGCGCGTCATCCCGGCGCAGGCCGGGA